>NZ_JBDFVF010000039.1:0-60769 GCF_040913205.1 Bacteroides sp. MSSM.1001136sp1_RTP21357st2_D2_RTP21359_211015
ACTTTTAATAGGATTAAGAAAGAAGAAGACAGTTGAAATAAAAAAGAGATTACCACCAAATTTGACGAAGAACCAGATTTGGCAATTTTATTTCTCATATTCTCATGAATATAAGTCAACCTGTTGAAACATAATGTAATAGAGTATGAGAAATACTTTTAAAAGTTGGCATTTCTCATACTTTTCCTGTGCTCTATCCCTAAAAACAGGCATTTCTCATACTCATTCTTGTTATTTCTCATAGCAGTTGTATAACAATCTACTGCTATTTTACGCCTGAATCATTAATAGAAAAGTTATTCTTCATTAAGGGTAAACTTGTTTTGGGTTAATAGTAAACTTGTTTTTCACCTATTATAAACTATAAATGCAAGCTTTGATTATATAATTGCAAGTTTCATTTTTATAAATGCAACCTTTGATTATAAAAACGAAGCTTGCATTTATAGTTTATGATTAGTCAAAAATAACTTTATATATAAGGGTTTGCAAGTTTGCTATTAGTCGATAGCAACTTTACTGTTAATACTTTCCGGACGGACAAGTAATAGTTAGTGTGTGATGATAAGGAGAGACTGTTAGGTGCGATAGATTAATAAAAGTAACAATGGCAGATAGTCTTTCAGTTCATTGCGCAAAAGTTCCATTGTCTTTTGCTTGTAACGGTTGATAGATTTCACACTGAGATTCATCTCTTCTGCAATTTCTACATGTGTTTTGCCTTCAAAGAAGCTTTTCATAAATACTGTACGGTAGTTCTCCGGAAGTTTGTCCAATGTTTCATACAACATTCTGTACAGTTCGTCAAGAGTATATACACTATCCGGTTCCGTTTCATAGACTGGAGTTTTCTTCTGTATGTTTTCCACATAGCTCCATTCATATTCCTGATGTTTCAGGAAATTCAGGCAACTGTTTTTCACGCACATCTTGATATATCCCAATGCCGTGTCCGATTGTAGGTCGAAAGAATCGGTATCCATCTTGTCCCATAATGAAGCGAATACATCTGAAACGATATCCTGTCGTGTATCCAAATCGTCAATGAATCTTTTTGCATACAGGCAGAAAGGGGCGTAATACTCCTCATAAAGTTGCTTGAAAGTCCGGTCTTTAGTCTGTGTAGAAAAAGAAATTTTCATTATTTTGGGATTCTGTGTTTTTTCATTTCGATGCAAATATATAATAAGATAGTCGGTTAAACCTAATTTCCTGTTCTTTTTTTGGTTTTCAGTTGATATTATCGCCTCATTTTAACTGGATTCGGGAAAAATAAAAAAAAGTTTGATTTCTCTGTCCTTTTTGGGAATCCTGTTTGTATTATTAATGTTGTTGAACTTAAAATAATAGCCTATGGAATATATATTTCAATTGAATTACACTACGAACCTTAATTAACAATCTTCTTCTTTTGTTTTTAGATTCATAGTCCGGGGTCTCGCAAACGCTGACAGGAATCAAAAGTGAGTTTATCATTAGTATGAATGTGGATAAGTGAGGATAATTCACCGCCTTAGTGAAACAAGAGGAGTTTGTTGGTAACATTGAATCATTTAGTAATAAATTTATTAATCAACAAAAATTGAAAAACATGAAACGATTGAGTTTTTTATTGATGGCTGTAGTTTGTGTTATATTCTTTTCGTGTGGAGAAGACGAAGACAAGCAGGTTCATTCAATTACTGCATTTGCCGGTTATGGTGGTGCCATTGCAACAGCTGATAAGGAAATTGCCGTAGCGGGAGAAGCTATCACTGTTACGGCTACTCCTGCTGAAGGCTTTTTATTTAAAGAATGGAAAATAAGAGTCGGTAATACTGTAATTGAGAATGTGCAGGCAAATCCTTCCACATTCACTATGCCTATGGAGGATGTAGTAATTGTAGCTACATTTATGATAAGAAATGATGTGCTTGAAAGAATAACCGACCCTGCATTGAAAGCTTATTGTCAATCCAGAATGGATACAGAACAGGAAATAGACGGAGTTACTTATCCGAAGTGGGACACGAATGGTAACGGTGTACTTTCCCCTGATGAAGCGTCAGCAGTAAAAGCTATTGATATTACCGGTGGGGTGAATGGAGTCAAAATAAAAAGTGTGAATGAATTAACTGAATTTACAGGATTGGAAGTGTTGAAAATTAGTGGAAATGAATTGACTACATTAAATGTCGTATGGTCCCAGCTTGCTAAACTTGATTGCAGTCATAATGAATTGACTGATTTATCTGTGGGGGGAAGTGGAAAACTGAAAGAATTGTACTGTAACAACAATCATTTGTCTTCATTGAAATTAAAGACTATGGTATATGAGAATGGTTATATGCTCCATTGCGGCAATCAAGTGACAGAAGAGGGAGAAGTTCAGATTCTTGAAGCCATAATGACTGATGAACAAATTTCTTTTTGGGAAAGTAACTTGAAGAATCTTAGTGAAAATGCAAATGTGGATACTAAAACGATGCCTGCTGCGGATGTTCATTTGACATTGACTAAGGCCGTTAAATACCAATTTGGCAATTTGATGTTAATATTAAGAGATGATAACGGTAATAGCGTACAGGTAACCTTGAAATCGACTGAATTGAAGCCGGGAGAATATTCAAAAGACCAGATGAGTAGCGCCTATGTGACAATATCGGGTGGTGGAAGTTATCGGAATTTAGATTCTGACGACCCTGGTTCATTTACTGTAAAATATGATGAGGGTACTGGAATATACACTATTGAGGGTGTATTGATTTTACAGCCAAATGTATCATATCCTTCTGTAAATGTAGTGAGATTTGAATATGTCGGAGCGATATAATTTGTAACAACAATGAAACGGAAAACATCCGCAGTTTTTTCTATGTGCGACAAAAAAGATCCAGCGGATGTTTTTTCTCAAGTTTGTGAACAATTATTGGTTTTTGTGTCCCTTTTCAATGAGTCGGTTGTATTATTTATGTAGTTGCAATTATAAAAAGGAAATATGGATAATAAAGAACTGGAGGCATCATTCCGCAAGGCGAAAGCTTTGGGTGATGATATTAGAGAAATGGAGTCGATTGATGCATTAACTGCTTATCGACAGTCTCAAATGAAGATTAGAGGACTGAAAAGGACGAGACTGCACAATCAACTGATACGTTGTGCTGCATTTCTGGCCATACCGTTGCTATTGGCTTCATTGATTTTGGGATATTTATATTTTGCAGAATCGGAAGAAGAAATAAGATACGCAGAAGTTACTTCTACCATGGGAACGGTGGTGCGTTATGAACTTCCGGATCATTCTGTTGTCTGGCTCAATTCAGGTAGTAAGTTGCGTTATCCTACTGTTTTCAAAAAAGACAACCGCAATGTGGAACTGACTGGTGAGGCTTATTTTCAAGTGGAGGCAGAACCGGAGCGTCCGTTTTATGTGAATACGCCGAATGGATTGAGCGTATATGTGTATGGTACCCAATTTAACGTGACAGCTTATGAGGACGATAACTACATAGAAACTGTATTGGAGAAAGGAAAAGTCAATGTAGTGACTCCCGGACAGGAGACGATTACACTGATTCCCGGCGAACAATTGGTTTATGACAAACAAACCCGCCAGGTGCAGAAAAATCAAGTGGATGTTTATGGGAAGGTGGCTTGGAAGGATGGAAAGTTGATATTCCGAAATGCTTCGTTGGAAGAAATTATCAAGCGTCTGGAACGCCATTTCAATGTAGATATTGAATTCAATAATCATTTGGGAAAGGAGTATAGCTATCGGGCCACTTTCAGAACGGAAACATTGACGCAGATATTAGATTATTTAGCTAAGTCGGCAAACCTGAAATGGAAGATTTTGACTCCCGAACAACGGGAAGATGATACATTTACAAAGACGAAAATAATAGTAGATTTATATTAGTAATCATCTGAAAAAACAAATAGCCTATGATATAACACATATTGATAATCAAAAAAGGGAGGAGGGCCGCTACCAACGGCTGTCTTCTCCCAAATCTAAGATTCACGGTACAGGGTCTCGCAAACGCTAACCGGAATCAACACCTTAGTTCATTTAGTAATAAACTTTAGTCAGCTACAAATGTATGAAAAAAAATCATTCATTTATTGCATTATGCTTTAAATATGCTTTAAATCTAAAACTTCCTTTAGTTATGAGGATTAGTCTAACATTACTTTTTGCAGTCGTGTTGCAACTTTCTGCAGCAAATGGCTATGCCCAACGTATACGGGGAGTCATTTCGATGAATAATGTATCTATTGAACAGGTACTGAATAAGATAGAGGAAAGTTCGGATTATGTGTTCCTTTATAATGATAAGGCGATTCAGAAGAACCGCATTGTTTCAGTGAATAATAATTCCGGCAAGATACAGGACATTCTGGATGAAATATTCTGGGGTACTTCTATATCTTATACGGTGGTGGATAAACAGATTATTCTTTCCGCAAAACCTTTCGTGCAAAAAACAATGGAAGATGCGACTATTCCCGTAAAAGGTATAGTAAAGGATGTGAATGGCGAACCTCTTATTGGAGTAAATGTAAAAGTAAAAGGTTCAAATATCGGTACAATTACAGATATGGATGGTAATTTTACGATTAGGACGAAGAAAGGGGATGTCCTTGAATTTTCTTATGTAGGATACACGGTTCAAAATGTAACAATTACGGGAAATGCGACTTTGAATATTGTACTTCAAGAAGACAATGCAGTGCTTGATGAAGTCGTTGTCACTGCATTGGGGATCAAGCGTTCGGACAAGGCATTGAGTTATAATGTACAGAAATTGGGAGATGCACAGTTTATGTCTGTCAAAGAAGCTAGTGTTCCGAATGCGTTGAACGGTAAGGTGGCAGGTGTCACAATTAGCCAGGGAGCTTCCGGTATCGGCGGTTCCACAAAGGTGGTGATGCGTGGTAGCAAGTCTGTAAATGCAGAAGGAAACAATAATGCATTGTATGTGTTGGACGGTATACCGCTTCCCGACCTTTTCCCGCGGAGAGGGGCTACCTCTAATGCGCAGTATGGCGGAGTGGACGAAGGTGACGGTATCTCCAATATCAATATGGAGGATATTGCGGAAGTGACTGTGTTGACAGGACCTTCGGCAGCTGCTCTCTATGGTGGTCAGGCTGCGAATGGAGTAATCATGTTGACCTCCAAACAAGGAGGACTGAAAGACGGAAAGCCTCGTATTTCATTCTCCCATTATTCCGATTTCTACCAACCACTTCTCTTGCCGAAGTTGCAAAATACGTACGGAAGCCGGACGGATGAATTTTCCAGTTGGGGACCGAAGCTGGAGACTCCTGCGAATTATGATCCGGCAGATTTCTTTGACACAGGCATGAGTTTCTCCAACAGCATCGGGGCACAGTTGGGAACGGAGAATCATAAATCCTATATTTCTCTTTCTTCTTATAATGCCCGTGGGGTAGTCCATAACAACAATCTCGACCGCTACAACGTTTCCTATAATGGTACATATACCATTACGGACAAACTTTCTTTGGGAGCTACTTTTATGTATACGAACAAGAAAGCACAGAATATGCTTTCGCAGGGTGACTATTATAATCCGATTGTACCGATCTATCTGTTTCCTCGCGGTGATAATATAGATAAGTATAAATCTTACGAGCGTTATAGTGCGGACAGAGGATTCCCGGTTCAGTTTTGGCCTTATGGCGACCAAAAGAGAAGTATTCAGAATCCGTATTGGATTACGCACCGCAATTTCAACATTAACCATAACGAGCGTTTCATTATTGGAGGAAGCTTGAAATATACGTTCAATGAATGGTTTAACATCAGTGCTCGTTTCCGTACGGACCGCGATAACAAGAAGAATGAAATCAAGAATTATGCTTCTACATTGTTGTTGCTGGCTTCCAGTTCGGATAAAGGTTCATATTTGTTGGCAACGGAAAAGAATATCCAGGATTATGGGGATGTGATTGCTAATTTCCAGAAAACGATATCAGACTGGGGATTTGTAGTCAATGCGGGTGCCAGCTTTAAGAATGCGTCATTCGATTATACGGCCAATTCTAACAAACTGGAATTCGGAGCACCTCTTGCCAGTGTAGCCAATAAGTTTACATTGAACAACCTGACTCCGGAACCCCAATATCAGGAAGGTAAAACGATGAAGTCGCAAGCTGTGTTCTTCAGTGCTTCTGTGGATTGGAAAAGAAAAATATTCCTTGATGTAACCGGACGTAACGAATGGACTTCATTGTTAGCCAATACCAAAAACAAGAGTTTCTTCTACCCGTCGGTAGGTATGTCTTTTGTGTTGACAGAGTTCTTCAAAGTTCCGGAGAAAATATTGACGTTCTCCAAGCTTCGCCTGTCGTATGCCAAGGTAGGAAATGTACCGATGTCACTTGCAGGAATCACGATTCCGTCTTATCCGATTAGTCCGGGTGGTGGTGTAAGCATCAATCCTGACCTACCTATCGATAACTTGAAATTTGAAAAGACACAATCGTTTGAAATTGGTCTGAATGCTCGCTTCTTGAATAACAAGTTGGGATTAGACATAACGTATTATAATGCTAACACTTACGACCAGTTGTTCAAATTCAGAGCACCAGAAAGTAGCGGTTATGCCAACTTCTATGTGAATGCCGGCAAAGTAAACAATAAAGGTCTTGAGGCTTCCATTGATGCCGACCTGACGTTTGGAGAGTTTAATTATTCGCCTAAACTGACCGTTACATACAATAAAAATAAGATTGTGGAATTGGTAAGAAATATTCCTAATCCGTTCACTGGAGCCAATATGGATGTTTCGCATTTTGACATGGGTGGTCTTTCTTATTCATTCCGGAACTATATTGATGAAGGCGGTTCTATCGGTGATATATATGTCAATTCGGTGAAGAAAGACGGAAATGGATATGTATATGTGAATCCAAATACTTTGAGTATGATGGTGGACAATGAAAACCTGATTTATGCGGGAAATACCAATCCGGATTGTTCTTTGGGATTTAACAATACGTTCAGTTATAAAGGGTTTACTCTTTCTTTCTTGATTGACGCCCGGATTGGCGGAAAAGTGGTTTCTGCCACACAAGCTGTGTTGGATTCTTTCGGTGTATCCGAACAGAGTGCAAAGGCACGTGACAATGGTGGTGTGCTTGTAAACGGAGTGCTGATGGATGCGGAAACTTACTATACTCAAATGGGAGCAGGTACAGGTGTATTGTCCAATTATGTATATGATGCTACCAATATACGCTTGAGAGAAGCTTCACTTTCTTATCGTTTCAAACCATTGTTCAAGAACTTTGTGAAGGATTTGACTCTGTCCGTGACTGGACGTAATTTGTTTATGATTTATAATAAGGCTCCTTTCGACCCGCAACTGACCTCTTCGGTGGGTACTTTCTATCAAGGTATCGATTACTTCCTGATGCCGAGCTTGAGAAGCTTCGGTGTGAGTCTTAAATTTACATTATAACTAAATTAACAAACAGATGAAAATGATACTAAATAATAGATATTTCGGCAAAAGTCTGCTTCTGGTTTCTGCTTGTTCTTTGTGGATGTTGGGAGCTTGTACGGGAGATTTCATGGAGACAAATACCGATCCCAATGCCGTAACGGAAGAAGAGTTAGGGTATGATAACCTGGGTACGGGATCAATGATAACGCAGATGCAGTATCAGATGTATCCATGTATTACAAAAGATCAGAATATAGATGTCAATAACTATCAGAAAATGTTCAGCCTTGCCGGAGATATCTTTTCCGGACATCAGGGAGCTTCCAACATGTTTGATAGTAACGGAAGGAATAATACGACGTATGACATGTATCCTGACTGGTGTGCGGCTGCTTATACTGTGGCTTATCAGAATTATATGACTCCTTGGTATACTCTTTACACCAAGAGGAATATCAATCCTTCCACATTTGCGGTGGGACAGATTCTGAAAGTATTCGGTATGCACCGTATCACGGATATGTATGGTCCGGTCCCTTATAAGGATTTCGCACCAGCTTCTAATGTTCCGTTCACTTCACAACAAGTCATTTATGAACAGTTCTTTAGTGAACTGGATGAAGCAATCGGGATATTGAAAGAATTTATCAAAGATAATCCCGGTGCCAAACCATTGGTGAGTTATGATAAGATTTATGGTGGTGATTTTGAAAAGTGGGTAAAGTTTGCCAATTCTTTAAAGTTGCGTCTGGCTCTTCGTATCGTTTATGTAAACGAAACGATGGCCCAGCAGAAAGCTGAAGAGGCAATAAGAGACGGTGTATTTATTGATAATGAGGATAATGCCATGTTAAAAGTGGATGGTTCTGCAACAGTCAATCCTTTGTATATGATTTGTTATACTTATAACGACAGTCGTTTGGGAGCAACCATGGAGGGCTATTTAAAAGGGTATGAGGATCCTCGTCTGGATATTTGGTTTGCCAAATCGGAAGTTTCAGGATTTAAAGAATATAACGGAATCAGATGTGGTAGTATGTTCAATGGAAATGACTATAAGGTATTTTCTAATCTGAATGTCTCTTCAAGTACGCCTATCCAGTTTATGAATGCTGCGGAAGTCTATTTTCTGCGTGCGGAAGCTGCTTTGCGTGGATGGAATGCGGGAGGCGATGCAGAAACATTGTATGAAAATGGAATTGCAACTGCTTTCTCCCAACCTCTGGGGGCTACTCAAGCAAAAGCGGGAGACGCGAGTGCATACATAAAACGGACTACTTTGCCGAAAGGTTATGTTGATCCGAAGAACTCCAGTTATAGTGACAGTAGTACGGGACAAGTGTCAGTGAATTGGGCGGATGCCACTGGCTTTGATGAAAAGTTGGAGAAAATCATTACTCAAAAGTGGATTGCTCTGTTCCCTGACGGACAAGAAGCATGGAGCGAATTCAGAAGAACGGGATGTCCGAGAGTGATTCGGGTAGCTACAAACAATAGTGGTGGGCGTATTGATTCTAAAAAACAAGTGGCTAGATTACCTTATCCTACCAACTTGTCGAAAGATTATCCCGATTTGTATCAAGAAGCCGTGAATAATTCTGAATTGCTCGGTGGTGCAGATAATGGTGGAACGAAACTTTGGTGGGATAAAAGAAATGATAAACCTTATCAGAATTAAAAATATAGTGTATAATCTTAATAGTTTTATATGGATATGAAAAACGATCGGATAATAAAATTTCTGTGTTGTCTGTTTATGGTGACCCAGATTATCGGATGCAGCGATTGGATAGAAGCTGAACCGACTATTTTGCCGGAAATGAAATATAAGGAATTGACGCCGGAAGAAGAGGCTGCGTTGATTGCCTACAAAAATTCGAAACATAAGATTTTCTTTGCATGGATGAACTATAGTCCTGCTACTTCTTCCATGCAGACCCGGTTAAGAGGTATCCCGGACAGTCTTGATATTGTCTCATTCTTTACGGGATATGTGAATAATAAGCAGAATCGGGAAGATGTGAAGTTTCTTCAAGAGCACAGAGGTACCAAAGTATTGTTGACAATGTGGCCAGATAAATATTTTGCTACGACTGGAGAAGGAAGAGAGGACTTGGATTCGATGATAGTATACGCTGAAAATCTAGTTGATTCTATTTATACATGGGGATTGGACGGGTTTGATTTGGATTACGAACCTAGTTTCGGTGGGGATAGCTATACCACGGAAATGATGCGTACTTTTATTGATGTGATGAGCAAATACCTGGGGCCTAAGTGTGATGAACAATTTAAGGTGAATGGCAAACATAAATTGTTGGTTGTTGACGGACAGTGGAATGACGCTGAATATGCAGATCGTTTTGATTATTTTATAGGTCAGGCATATAATGCCAGTTCCGAATCTTCATTGAATGGAAGATGTCAGAATGGATATCAAGACTATGGAAAGGGATTTCCAAATGAAAAGCGAATCTTTTGCGAATGGGTGAGCCAGGTTGGCAATGCGTTTGGACAAGGTGGAGTGAGATACCGGTATAATAATGAATACATCCCCAGTTTATGGGGAATGGCGCATTATGCTGCGGAAAGTCCGAATAATGTAGCGGGTTGTGGCGCTTATGTATTACAGTTCGGATATGCTGAAGGAAACCATTTGAATTTGCCGGTACCACCTAATAATTACTATTATGCACGTCAGGCGATTCAGATTATGAATCCTGCTGGTAAAACAGTGGAAGATGAATCTGAAGGAGGAGAGGATGAAGTCGAAGAATAACAATTATAAAGTTATAAAGAAATGAAGAATTTATTCACAAAAAATATATGGGCTGTTGCTTGCCTTTCATGTCTTGTGTTTATAGGAACGTCCTGCAATGAAAGCATAGATGTGGAAGCGGTGTATATCACTGCTGCTGAAAAGACTCCTATAACGACTTTCTCTGCAACGAACAATAACGATGAACTGGGAATAACAATTTCCAGTTCGTTGGTTGCAAATTCAAATATAGAAGGTGAATTGATGATTGACAATTCGTTGGTGGAACGTTATAATAGTGATCATGGGGAATCTTACAAGACATTACCGGAAGGTGCTTGTGTGTTGTCAAGTAGTTCCGTATTGATAGAAAGTGGAAAATATCGTTCTGAAGCGGTAAAATTGGTGGTAAAGGATATCGATGCCATACAGAAAGGCGTTAATTTTTTGTTACCTGTAAAGTTGGTTAGTAAAAATAAAGATTATCCTGGTTTGCCGGGAAGTGATGTTTTATATGTCATAGTCAACAGGAAGTTACTTGTGAATGTTCCTAAACTGAATGGACAGAATTATTTTAAGATAAACTTTAAGGATAATGATGTCAGCAGATTCCAGAATATGAGCGCATTTACTATCGAAACAAGAGTAAGTTTATGGGAGTTCCCTAAATACTATGGTGGTAATCTAATGAGTATTATAGGTTTTCCTGTTGGAGAGAATGCAGAGAAAGGTACATGGATTTTTGTAGATGGAACTCCTGACCGTGTGGGAGGTGAAGGTGATGTGCCTGTCTTTATGTTTGCAACGAAAGGGTGGTCAGTGTATGCTGGTAAGTTGGGATATACGCTCGAAAAGAATGCTTGGTATCATGTAGCCGGAGTATTTGAAAATAATACCCTGTCTTTGTACATTGATGGAATTTTGTTTGTACAAGCGGAATATGCAAATCCGATTTCATTGTCAGATAAGTTCTACATCGGAGCTGCGCCAGGAGTGCAAAACGGTTTCTATTTGAAAGGCTCTGTGAGCGAAGCACGTTTTTGGACAAGGGCATTGACTGCTTCCGAGTTGAAGAATCCGCTTCACCGTTGTTTTGTAGAAGTGGACAGTGAAGGACTGGAAGGATACTGGAAACTGGATGACATGAGTGACGAGTGTAAGGATTATACCGGGCACGGTCATACTGCTGTAAAACAAGGAACTGGCGATATAGAATGGATGACTGAGGTACCTTGTCCTTGATTCTTCTAGTTTATTTGTAAGTTTGAATAGAAATAAGAAGGAGATGTGATTATTTTGACACATCTCCTTTTTTTAACCTAAACCTTTTATCTTAATTACTTGCTATTATAAGCCACCAACATCCAAACCAACTTTTCCTGTTCTTTCAGATAATCGCTCATCATCGAAACGGTTACTTCGTCTCCGGCTTGAGAAGCGATAGATAAGATCTTACGTTCTTCACCAATCAGATAGCTGATAGACTGAAGGATATTATTCAATGCTTCGTCTCCGTTGCTTACCTTATCCACTTCATTCACATTTGCTACTTTTAGATAATCGCTGAATTTATTGGCAGGAGTACCACCCAGCATCAAGATACGTTCTGCGATTTCATCCACCTTTTCAGCCGTGTCATCATACATCTTTTCGAATTGACTGTGGAGTACAAAGAAATTATGTCCCTTGATATTCCAGTGGAAACCGCGAAGATTGGTGTAATACACTTGGAAGTCTGCTAATAGTTGTTGCAAAGATGCTACTACGTTGTTTGCTCCCGATTCGTTCAATTTGATAAATTCTAAAGTTTTCATATTCTTCTATTTTTAATGATTTATACTTGTTCTCTTTTTTTCTGTACTGCAAAGATAAGGCGTAAAATGCTTGCTGTCAAACTGAAAATTTCTATCTTTGCATAGATGAAATCTATAACTTAATAAGATTTGATAGATGACGATACAACAATTAGAGTATATACTGGCTGTAGACCAGTTCAGGCATTTCGCACGGGCAGCTGAATATTGTCGTGTGACGCAGCCTACTTTGAGTGCAATGATTCAGAAACTGGAAGATGAACTGGGAGTAAAGTTGTTCGATAGGACAGTACAGCCCGTTTGTCCGACAGCCATCGGACAGAAAGTGATAGACCAGGCTCGCGTGATTCTGGCGCAGGCAGCTCAAGTGAAAGAAATAATCAGTGAAGATAAACAGTCATTGTCAGGCGTATTCCGCTTGGGAGTATTGCCCACTATCGCTCCCTATCTGCTTCCTCGCTTTTTTCCTCAACTAATGGAAAAATATCCCGAACTGGATATTCGTGTCACGGAAATGAAGACACAGGATATTCAGCAGGCTTTGCATGCCGGAGATTTGGATGCGGGAATTATTGCCAGCAAACTGGAAGATACGTTCTTGACAGAAGAAACTCTTTTCTATGAGCAATTTTACGCTTATGTGTCACGAAAAGAATCCTCTTTCAAGCATGATATGATCCGTACTTCTGATATAACAGGCGAACATCTTTGGCTTTTGGACGAAGGACACTGCTTTCGCGATCAACTCGTCCGTTTCTGTCAGATGGAGGCTGTGAAGGTTAATCAGATGGCCTATCGTTTGGGAAGTATGGAAACCTTTATGCGAATGGTAGAAAGTGGAAAAGGAATCACTTTTATTCCCGAATTGGCAGTGATGCAATTGACGGAAGAACAGCGGCAGTTGGTACGTCCGTTTGCCATTCCCCGACCTACACGGCAAGTGGTACTGGTAACAAATAAAGATTTTATTCGCCACAGTCTCTTATGCGTCCTGAAAGAGGAAATAAAGGCGGCGGTTCCCAAGGAAATGCTTTCTTTACAGTCCATACAATGTTTGTTATAGCACATTAGGGAATCCCTTTTTCCATCGAGAACAATCTCTTTCTGTAAAAAATGTAGCAAAGTTGCGTTATAATAATACGGATATGTTTTGATTTCTAGTCTGAATTGCTTATTTTTGGAAAGTAAACAAAAACAATATTAATTACTATGAAAAAGTACATTGCAGAAATGATTGGAACGATGGTGCTCGTTCTTATGGGATGTGGTAGCGCCGTCTTTGCTGGTGGTTTGGCTGATACAGTAGGTGCTGGTGTGGGAACAATCGGCGTAGCTTTAGCCTTTGGTTTATCCGTAGTAGCGATGGCGTATGCTATCGGAGGTATTTCGGGATGTCACATTAATCCTGCTATTACATTAGGAGTGTTTTTGACTGGTCGTATGAATGGAAAAGATGCAGGTATGTATATGATTTTCCAGGTAATCGGAGCTATTATCGGTTCGGCTATTCTTTTTGCTTTAGTTTCTACCGGTGCTCATGACGGGCCTACAGCGACAGGTTCGAATGGTTTTGGTGATGGAGAAATGTTGCAGGCATTTATTGCGGAAGCAGTATTTACTTTCATATTTGTATTGGTAGTGCTCGGCTCTACCGATCCGAAGAAGGGAGCAGGCAATCTGGCAGGACTTGCCATCGGTTTGACTCTTGTATTGGTACATATTGTATGTATTCCTATCACAGGGACTTCTGTAAACCCGGCACGTAGTATTGCTCCGGCATTATTCCAAGGAGGAGAAGCATTGTCGCAGTTGTGGCTGTTCATCATTGCTCCATTTGTAGGAGCTGCATTGAGTGCAGTTGTTTGGAATTATCTGGGAGATAAGAAATAACTCTTTTAGAAGAAAGAATATAAAGAAGAAAGTAAAAGGGCGGCAGTTTCACAACTACCGCCCTCTTTTGCGTAATTAATATATTATATTAAAAAAGAGTGTGTTTCGCATGTTCACATTAGATTAGTCGTCTAAGTCTAAGGAAATTTCACTTCATAAGTTTTCGGCCCGCCATAAATGGTGTTGACACGAATTCTTAGTCCCTTTTTCCCCTCCATCCGGTCTTTAATCTTATCCAGTTTGAAAGACACATATCCTTCACCCAAACGTTGAGGATCATCTCCTTCACTGTTATGACGGAATTCCAGATTGATATATTCGTCCTCCGCATTGCCTTCGTCAGCAGTGGGAGCAGTCTCTTCTTTGTCATTAATCACCAGATTCAGGAAATGTTTTTTATCTTCACTATGTGTTCCGTAATATTGGAATTCAATCGTCAGATATTTATTATCCTTATTGATCCACATATAAGTCGTGTTGATCTTATCATCTCCGATTTTCTCTTCGTCGTTGTCATCTTCACCCATTGTGACGATGTCTTTGGTTAAGATTGGATTGATACCTTTCACCTGAATATTTAGGTCGTATCCATTCACAGGCTCTTCCAGCTCGTTGAATATCACAAAAGCTCTTTGTCCCTCCACCCAATCTTCATTGTTCCATCCTTGTGAGTTGCTGGGATACATCTTTTTCCCGTCATCCAAAGTGAAATAAAATTCCTTGCTATCCTGGCTAATCATATTGATGGTGCTGATAGCCAGAAGATCGGACGAATTATCATCGTCGTCCAAGCATGACTGGAGAATCGGCATGGTAGTCATAATAGCAAAGATAAAGGCAATGAATTTAAATTTCTTCATATACTTACTAGGTTTTAGATTTTATAATATTTATGTTTTCTGTAGTGAAAATGCAAGAGGATAGAAAATATTGCATTCGGATCTGTTAAAGAAACAAAAGTGATAAAAGAGTTGTTCTCTCTATGCAGTATTTCTATCTTTGCTGCATTTATAAGGTAAACACGTGTATAAGAGAATGGAAGAAATAGAGTTGTCGGAACAATGTAGGCTGGGTAATAACCGGGCCCGCAAGGAACTGTATGAACAGTATGCGGGGCGTATGCTTGGCATCTGTCTACGCTATACCGGCGACCGGGATACAGCCCAGGATCTGCTTCACGACGGTTTTTTAAAGATATTCGATTCGTTCGATAAGTTCACCTGGAGGGGTGAAGGCTCTTTGCGAGCCTGGATGGAACGGGTGATGGTCAACACAGCTTTACAGTATCTTCGGAAAAATGATGTGATTAATCAGTCGACACCTTTGGAAGAGTTGCCCGAAGAATATGAAGAGCCGGATGCTTCCGATGTAGAAGCGATACCACAAAATGTGTTGATGCAGTTTATTGAAGAATTACCCGCCGGCTATCGTACTGTGTTTAATCTTTATACATTTGAAGACAAATCGCATAAAGAAATCGCACAGGTATTAGGTATCAATGAAAAATCTTCAGCTTCGCAACTGTTTCGTGCGAAGAGTGTATTAGCAAAAAGAGTAAAAGAATGGATAATGCATAATGGATAGATAGAGATGGAAGAGAAAGAATTGTGGATGAATAAGTTGAAGGAGAAGCTTGCGGATTATTCCGAACCGGCGCCTGCTTCCGGTTGGGAACAACTGGAGAAAGAACTTATGCCTCCTGTGGAGAAGAAAATATATCCTTATCGAAAATGGATGATGGCTGCTGCAGCTATTATAATATTAGCTGTCGTTTCGTCAGTAAGTCTGTATTTTCTAGGGACACCCGCTGCGGATGAAATACGTCATATACAAACTCCGGCATTGGCTTCCACGCCCGATGCATTGCCGGGTGTGCAACAACCGGATATGCAGGGAACTGCTGTGGAACCTGTCTTACGGCCGGTAACTCGCGAAGATCGTTTGGCGAAAGTCGACAGGAATCATACGGAGCAGAAAACAGGTGTAGATCCATTAGGGATCGGTAATGAAAATAAACTTTCAACAGGAAATGGAGAAGACTCTTTGAGTGAGGAAGATAAGAATGTAAAAGGAAATGGAGAAACTGAAAATGTAAAAGATGAACCGAAGCAGGCAGAAAATACAGATGTCAGTCAGGGACAGTCACAGGATACAGAGCGATCGAATAACAGACCGCGTCGTCCTTCCGGTAAAGACAAACTTCATATTCCGACAGAAAAAAGATCTTCTCAAAAGGGAACATGGTCAATGGGACTTTCGGTAGGAAATTCAGGAGGTGCTTCAACAGAAGTAGGTGCCGGATCTCATGCTTATATGTCACGTGTGAGTATGCTTTCAGTTTCCAACGGTCTGATGGAGACGATTCCTAATGACCAAACATTGGTTTTCGAAGATGGAGTACCTTACCTGCGTCAGGCAAAACAGGTGGTTGACATTAAACATCATCAGCCTATTTCTTTCGGATTGTCCGTTCGTAAAGGTTTAGCTAAAGGATTCTCTCTTGAGACAGGACTGATTTATACGCTGCTTTCTTCGGATGCAAAACTGGCAGGTGAAGAACAACAGATAGAGCAGAAACTGCATTATATCGGTATTCCGTTGCGTGCCAACTGGAACTTCCTGGATAAGAAACTCGTCACTCTTTATGTTTCCGGTGGAGGTATGGTTGAGAAATGTGTTTATGGAAAGCTAGGATCTGAAAAAGAAACAGTGAAGCCTTTGCAGTTCTCGGTATCCGGTGGTGTAGGTGCGCAGATCAATGCAACGAAACGTTTGGGTATTTACGTGGAACCGGGTGTTGCTTATTATTTCAATGATGGCTCCGATATACAGACTATACGTAAAGAGAATCCGTTTAACTTCAACATACAAGCAGGTGTTCGTCTGACTTATTAGTACGAACTACCTCACTAAATATAGTAACGCCATCCGGTTCGGATACCGTCACTATCCTGATTGGATAGCGTCATTATCCTGACCGGATGGCGTTACTATTTGCTATTTACTATCTTTTTCTTCAGAAAAGTCGGATAATTGAGAAAATATTAATAATATTGTCACCTGTTTATGACCTATGGCTGCATACCTTTGTTGCAAAATTCTAAGATATGGTAGATTCTACAGATGAAAAACATTTATTAATCGACTTAAAAGGCGGTTCCTTTCAGGCATTCGAAAGATTGTATAATATGTATAGTGGCAAACTGTACAATTTCATTATGCGACTCTCTTCCGGCAATCAATATATGGCCGAAGAAGTGGTACAAGCCACTTTCATTCGTATATGGGAAGTGCATGAAAAAGTAGACCCGGCTTCCTCGTTTATCTCTTTTCTCTGTACGATTGCCAAAAACTTATTGATGAATATGTATCAGCGTCAGACCGTAGAGTATGTTTACAATGAATATCTCATGAAAAGTAGCGTAGACCGTGATTCACAGACAGAAGAGAATATTGATCTGCGCTTTTTGAATGAGTATATCGATTCTCTTGCCGAAGAACTGCCTGCGCAACGGAAGAAAATATTCATTTTGAGCAAAAGGCAGAATTACACAAATAAAGAAATAGCCGAAATCATGGGAATTTCCGAAAGTACGGTTGCTACCCAATTATCTTTGGCTGTGAAATTTATGCGTGAACAGTTGATGAAGCATTATGATAAGGTAATTACCCTTTTGTTGGCCTTTTTTGTTAATGAAATGTAATAGTAATACTTGTTTTTGGATGGGAAGTAGGATGAAAATGTATACTTGTAAATAAGTGGAAAGATGGATAAGACACATTATAAAGAGCTAATTGAAAAATATTTCGAAGAAACGATCACGGATGTCGAGATAAAAGAACTGTCAGACTGGATAAAGAATGACCGTCAGTTGCATGACTGGTGGGAACAAGAGTTTGAGAGATCGGATTCCTCCATGAACCCAGTGTTGCGTGATAAACTTTTTGCCCGGATCAAAGAAGAGACTTTGGGCAAGGAAGTGCGCCCCCTCCGTATCATCCCTTGGAAATGGGTTGCTGCCATTTTATTACCTGTCTGTGTCGCTTTCTTCACTTACTATCTTTTAGATTCTTCTCCAACGGCAGAAACACCCTTTATTGTGAAAGCGGGCAAAGGAGATAAAGCAACCATCGAATTGCCGGACGGAACAAATGTTGTTCTCAATTCAGCTTCCCAATTAAGTTACCTGAATAACTTCGGAGAAAATGTGCGTCGTGTGCAACTGAATGGTGAAGCCTATTTTAAAGTAGCCCATGATGAGAAACACGCCTTCATTGTGCAAATCGGTGATTTGGAAGTGAAAGTGCTCGGTACTTCTTTTAATGTATCTGCCTATGAAGATGCCAAAGACGTGACAGTCGTTCTTTTGGAAGGAAAAGTAGGGGTCTATGCGCAGAAAATATCGCATATCATGAAGCCCGGCGACAAAATAGAATATAATAAAGCCACTCATAAGATAACAGCCACTCAAGTGCATCCGACTGACTATATTGAGTGGACGAAAGGAAATATGTACTTTGAGAAAGAATCTTTGGAAAATATCATGAAAACTCTTTCACGTATTTATGACGTAGAGATTCGTTTCGACTCCAATAAACTACCTAATGAATATTTCACCGGAACCATTCCGGGAGGCGGCATACAGAATGCGCTGAATATTCTGATGCTAACTTCACCTTTCTATTATGAAATGGACGGTTCGGTGATAGTTTTGAAAGAGAAATTGTAGAAAAAATAATGAATAGAGCCATTCCGAAGCCCACTACTTAGGAATGGCTTTTTTGTTCTCTGAATTGAATAAGTTAACGAGAGTTAAAGTCTGATAGGCGATTGGACGAGTGAGTATAGTAGTCTGTATACCTATCAAACAACTTAAAAGTTTTGATATATGAAGCACAAAACAACCTTTGAAAAACTCCCTCAAACAAACGTGGGGAGAAGTAAGAACTGGAAAACACTGCGGGCTATTTGTCTGCTTTTGTTTTTAAGCGTCTCTTTTACCGTTTATTCTCAAATAACGGTGAATGTGAAAGACATCTCTTTGAGAGCCTCTTTAAAGAAAATCGAGCAAGTAAGCAATTACAAATTCTTCTACAATGAGAGCCTTCCGGAGTTAAACCAAAAAGTTTCGTTAAATGTGAAAGATGCAACGATTGAACAAACCATGCAACAACTTTTGGGTAAAATGGAGTTAACCTACAAGAAAGAGCAAGAGAATGTCATTGTATTGATTCGTAAATCACAAGAAAAGCAGCGTAATATAAAGGTTTCGGGAACCGTAGTTGATTCGCATGGAGAGCCTATTATCGGTGCTAGTGTTGTGGTCAAGGGTACATCTAATGGAACAATAACCGATTTAGATGGTAATTTTTCCATCAATGATGTCTCTGAAACATCTCAACTAACAGTTTCCTACATCGGATATAAACCCGTTCAACTTCGTGCTACCGATAAAAATATGGCGAAAGTTGTTCTGCAGGAAGATAGTAAGATGATTGAAGAAGTCGTAGTCGTTGGCTATACTCCTATGCGTAAGAGTGATTTTACAGGTTCTTTGGCAAGTGTTAAGGCTAGTGAATTATCTCTTTCAGCAGCAACTGCCGGACAAGCTTTAGTAGGTAAAGTCGCTGGTGTACAGGTGATGCAGACAAGTGGTGCGCCGGGAGAAGGAGTGAAGATTAAAGTTCGTGGAACGAACTCTCTTTCAGCTAGTACAACACCTCTCTATGTGATTGATGGATATCCGGCTTCAGAAGATGTATATATCAATCCCGAGGATATCGAAACTATTGACGTATTGAAAGACGCAGCTTCGGCAGCCATTTATGGTTCTCGCGGTGCCAGTGGCGTGGTACTTATCACCACAAAGAGGGGGAATTCAGGAAAAGCCCGTATTGATTATGACTATCAGTTTAGTATGCAACAAGTAGAGCGTAAGATTAAGTTGCTGGATGCCTATCAATACAGGGATTTGGTGATTGAAGCCCGTAATAATTCTTATCGTGATAAAGCAGAAGCTGCTGGAAAATCATGGAACCCATTGGATGATAATGCAATAAGAGCTTCAAAAGGTTTTAACTTGAATGAAGTGGGCATTTCTGATTTGTTTTTTGATTTCACAACCGGAAAACCGGTCGATCCTACTTACAATACAGATTGGCAGGACGCCATCTATGGGAATGCTCCGATGCATCGTCATAATCTATCTGTTACAGGAGGACAGGATTTCTTGAAATATCGTTTTAGTTTGGGTTATCTGGATCAGGATGGAATTATAGCTCCTTCCGGACATAAGCGTTTGAATGTTCGTGCCAATGTAGATGCAGAAGTCACGAAACGCTTGAAAGTTGGAGTAAACTTTTCTTTTGTTGATGTTTCGGAACGACAGGTTCAAGCAGACGGTCGTTATATAAATGATGGTGTCGTACAAAGTGCTCTATTAATGTTTCCTCAATTCCCTGTATATAATTCGGATGGAACTTATGCAGTCGGAAATCAGATTGCGATGAAAGCTGATGGCTATCAGATGGTCGAGAATCCCGTGGCACTTGCTCATGAAATTGATATCCGCAACAAGTCAAGCCGAATGAATTTCAATGCTAATATCACTTATGATATATTGAAACAGCTTCAGTTTAAAGCCAATTTGGGAACTCAATATTATACTTCCCGTTATAATTACTATCGTCCGCGTACTGTAGGACAAGATGGTGATATGCCCAATTCGGATGCTGTTCAGGCACGTGTGAAAGCTCGTGACATAACAAATCGTGATATTGACCGTTTGGGAGAGTTTACGTTAAATTATAATGGTGAATTCGGGAAACATCGCCTGAATGCTTTAGTGGGCTACACCTTACAGAAAAAAACTTATGACCGCGTAGCCGTTGAAGCAACAGGTTTTCCCGACGACCGTATTCATGAAGTGACAGCGCATGGTCCGAATGCTTCCGATATAGGCTTGTATAGCAGCGATACCCGAAAGGCTGCATGGACAATGATGTCTTATCTGGCACGTGTAAACTATTCATTCGATAATCGCTATGTAGTGACGGGTACAGTAAGAACTGACGGATCTTCACGTTTTGGAAAAGAAAACCGTTGGGGTTGGTTTCCTTCTATTTCTTTAGGTTGGACTATATCGAATGAAAAGTTTTATCAGGATTTGTTAGGTAATAATTCATCCTTAAAACTTCGTGCCAGTTGGGGATTGAGTGGAAACAACAATATTGGTAACTACGAGCATACAGCTACTATGTCTCAAGGTGGTTACGTATATGGTAATACTGTCGAAACAGCCTATTGGCAAGGAACTTTCAAAGATGCGGCTATCGGATGGGAAAAAACATCCCAATACAATGTAGGGTTTGATTTGGGATTATTCAATGGTCGTGTCAACTTGATAGGTAACTATTATAATAGTCTTTCGTATGATTTGTTGTACGACCAGCCTATATCATCCATATCGGGCTCTTCCAGTGTAAAAACAAACTTGAAAAATGCAAAAGTACGTAATAGCGGAGTTGATTTCCAAATAGACGGGCGTATTTTGACAGGAGATTTTAAATGGAATGTAAGTGCTAATATATCAGTAAATCGAAATAAAGTTGTCGATTTGGGTGGTATTAATGATTTGTATTTAGTTAGTGAGCGCAATGTGGTAAGCCATGTGACCCGTTCCGGGCTTCCTATCGGCTCTTTCTATGGCTACATTGCTGATGGTATTATTTCCGAGAAGGATTACACCAATATAATGATTGATAAAAGCAATCTGGTTAATGGCAAATTTCCTGACGGATATCAGTTGATAGGACCGGCAGTTCCTAATTATAATAACATACATCCGGGAGATGTGAAATGGCGGGATGTTGATAAGAATGGTTTGATTACAGAAAACGACCGTGAAATTCTAGGCAATGCTTACCCGGATTTTACATACGGTATCAGTACCGATTTCTCTTATAAGAACTTTGATTTGAGAGCGACATTTACCGGTTCTCAAGGAGCTGAAGTAATAAACTTCCAGAAATATTATCTGTACAATATGGAAGGCTCCGGCAATCAGTTGGCATCTGTTTTGAACCGTTGGCATTCTGACGAAAATCCGGGTTCCGGCGGAGTGTTTCGTGCAGCGCGTAGTTCCACTCCTAATACCAGTCAGCGGCTTAGTTCTTATATGGTGGATGATGCTTCCTATTTCCGTTGTGCAAATATCACATTGGGGTATAATTTTCCGGTGAAGTGGATGCAGAAAGTGAGCGTTCAGGCGTTGAGGCTATATGTCAGTGTTGACAATTTATTCACATTGACCGATTATGAAGGATATAATCCTGAAGTGGATTATAAAGGTAATAACCTGTTACCCGGTTTTGATTGGGGGGTTTATCCTTTGGCACGTACTTATAGTATAGGAGCAAAAATAACTTTTTAAATAAATAAAGAATCAGATTATGAAAAAATACATAGTATTTATCGCAGTAAGTTCGCTATTGTTTTGCAGTAGTTGTACGAGTTTTCTGGAAGAAACCAATCCAAATAAGATTCCGGCCAGTACTTTCTATCAGACCGAAGATGATATTGCAATGGCTGCGAATGGTGCGTATGCAGCTTTGAGAGGAAACGGGTATTATAAGAATATGTATTTATACACAGATGTTCGTTCGGAAAACACCACGTTGCAGGATCCGGGAGCAGGAAATGGGGTTAATTATCAATTTTATAACTATACATTGACAACAGATAATGCACAAGTGAAAACTCATTGGGCAGATTTGTATAAATGCGTGACAAGAGCTAATATAATATTGGATCAGATAGATGATATTCCTTTTAAGGATGAAGTTGTGAAAAACCAGAAAAAGGCGGAAATGTATTTCTTGCGTGGATTGACTTATTTTCATCTTGTAATGCAGTTTGGAGATGTCCCTATCGTAACCAAAGAACTAAAGACGAAAGATGAAATTCAGAAATATACTGCCCGCCAGCCAAAGAGCGAAGTCTATAATTTGATTATTTCCGATTTGACACAGGTTATTAATAGTGAATTGCCGGATATTCAAACGGGTAATGGGGTAGGCCGTGCTTCAAAAGCTGCTGCGTATGCTTTATTGGGCAAAGTTTACTTGACAATGGCTGCTGATTCTGATTTTCAGTCGGAAAGAACTTCAAATCTGCAATCTGCGAAAACAAATTTAGTTGCAGCATGGAACATGAAACCTTTTACAAGCCTGAAAGATATCCCTTATGCTGATGTTTTTGATAAGGAAGCTCAAACATTCTGTCAAGAGAATATTTTTCAGGTGATGTATAAAGGAGGCAACTCCAGTTTAGCCTCAAATTACGCCTATATATTTCAACCCACTTCCCAGACGGGGCTTACTTCGCAGAAAACGGGGACGGGGAATAATATACCGACGTCTGATATGATGAGTGCCTATGAATCGGGAGATACGCGTAAGGCTATCTCGTGCGGTACGTCACAGAACGTTAATTATGTGAAGAAGTACACAGATCTCGATGACATAAATGGCTATGGGGCGAATAACTGGATTGTGCTTCGTTATGCCGATGTCGCATTAATGTTGGCAGAAGTGAAAATGCATTTGAGCGAGAATGATGCGGTAAGCTATTTGAACATGGTACGCGAACGTGCTGGTCTGGATGATTATTCCGGCAGTAGTTTGCGCGATGCGATCCTTCGTGAGAGAAGAGTCGAGTTTGCTTTTGAAGGACAGTATTGGTATGATTTGTTACGTCTTTATTCTCGTCAGGAACTGTTGGAGCACATGAAAGCGAAGAATCCAAATTTCTCTGCGAAAGATTTTTTGTTGCCTATCCCGTATGATGAACATAAACTGGATCCGACAAGAATGTATCAAAATGAAGGATATAACTAAAAATAAAATAGTATGATAAGAAAAATCTCAAATATCATTTATATATCAGTATTAGCAGTCGTTTTATTTGCTTGTGGGGATGATAGTACGATTGAAGAACAGGGGAGTGGAACGATTACTGCTAGAGTTATGGCAAGTAATGCCTATCCGGCATTAGAAGAGAAAGTTGTTCTGAAGGTAGCTCTTAATGATGGGCAAGACATCCAATCTGTGGTTTGGACGATGGAAGGGCAGACATTGGGTGAAGAACCTGAATTGGAATATACGTTTACGAAAGAAGGAAGTTATAATATTTCGGTTAGGGTGACAGATAAGACTGGCAATGTAGCGGCGGCTCTGCAGAAATTACAAGTATCCGGCAAGAGTTTACGTTATGCTTTGCAACACTTTGACCCTGCAAAAGTTTGGATAATGGGGCATCGTGGCAATTCTTCCAACCCGAATATTCCCGAAAATTCGATAGCTGGAATTGAAAGTTGTATAGAATTAGGGGGAGCTGTAGATATTGTAGAAGTAGATCCTCGCATGACAAAGGATGGAGTAATTGTGTTGATGCATGATGAAACCATAGACAGGACAACTACAGGGAAGGGGAAAGTGAAAGATTTGACTTATGAGCAGCTCCAGTCTTATCGTCTGAAGCTGGCAGACGGCACAGTAACCAATCACACGGTCCCCTCTTTGTATGACGCATTGGTTGCAGGGCGGGGAAAGATCTTTTTTGATTTGGACTTCTTGAATAAAGTGTCTCCTAAAGAACTGTATGATGTTGTGAAAAGCTGTGGGATGTTAGACCGTGTGTTCTTTTATACATCTAATAATCGGGATGTCTTGCAGAATATTTTGGATTATTCGCCGGCTCCTATACCTTATCCGCAGTGTGAAAACGAGGAGCATGCAGATTTCCTTTCACAGCAACCAGGAGTGATGTTTGCCCAGATATCTTTGTCGAAAACATTAAATGGCGGGCTCTCGACAGCCATATCTTCAAAAGGGCTGTTTGTCTCGACTAATATGTTAGATATGAATGGTTATACCTATGATACACAGATGACACAAGGAAACTATACAGGAGTGGACTTGATTTTGTCGAAGGGGATTAATTTGATACAGACAGACCATCCCCAGTTGCTGGATGCCTATCTGAAACAGAGAGGTAAAAGATAATTGGTTTTAATCTTAAATAATGAATAGAATGATTATGAAGAAATATATATTCCTGATAGTGACAGTCGTTTGTCTATTTGCATGTAAGGACGGCGATGAAGTGCGGCAGACAACCTCCCCGGAGGCTTCTTTTTCTATAGATAAAGAAGAATATACGGTCGGTGATATCGTTTATCTGACTGATGAATCAGTAAAGACGGAAGGAGAGATAGTAGAGTATTTCTGGCATTTTGGATTTGAGGGGGAAGGGAATAGGGCTACTACTAAAGATGCGTCCGTTTTGTATAAGAGGGCTGGAACCTATGTTATTAAATTAACCGTGACAGATGAATTCGGAGGATATGCAACTGCATCCCATACTGTTGTGATTCGTCCGACGAATATGCCTCCGGTTACAAACTTCAGCTATAGCCCTGCCATTTGTAAAGTGAATGAGAAAGTTCAATTTACCGATAAGTCTGTGGATGAGGATGGAGAAATTGTTTCTTACGAGTGGGATTTTGGCAATGGGCAGACTTCTCAAGAAAAAGACCCGGAAATAACTTTCACGACAACAGGATTTGTAACTGTAAAGCTGACAGCTACTGATGATCGTGGAGCTACAAATACAAAGCAAGCTACTTTATACGTTCGTGATACTTCTATATCCGGAGTAACTGTCCTTTGGGATAAGACGTTTGAGGTATCCTCTTCTTTACGGTCTATCTCTCCTGCTGTTGGTGACAATGGGGATGTATATGTGTCATCCAATGCACTCCACCTTTTTGCTTATTCGCCGTCCGGAGAGCAAAAATGGATGTTTGATTTAAGCAAGGACGGAGGAGCAGGAAATCAAGGTTCGTCTCCTATGGTAGGTGCGGACGGAACTATTTATATGGGTGCGAGTACAACAGACAAAAACATAAGCAGCAGTCTGTATGCTATTCATCCGGATGGAACACAAAAGTGGAGATATGAACTAGGTATTGGTACTAATATTCCCTATATTTCTCCTGCTTTGTCTCGTGATGGCAATATCTTGATTGGAAATAGAGGGACGGATGGTTCTGTACACATGGTTGACCGTAGTTCCGGCAGACAACTTTGGAGACGCAAATCTCCCAATGGTGGTGCTAATGGTGGTATATCGGTTGGACAGAATGGAGTTATCTATTCAGCCTTGTCGGGAGCGAACGGATTTGCCCGTACTACGCAAGATGGTGTGAACTTGTCTCCTAATCTAGGGAAAGGAAATACGGCTGCAGCTGTATATCCCGCTATTGATGCGCAAGGAAATGTATATGTGGCATTTTCTGAAGGAGTGGTTGCAGCTTATGATAACCAGGGTAATGAGTTGTGGAGATATCCGGCGAGTGGTACTATGGGCAAGATTGACCAGGGAGGACCGGCTATCGGTGCTGACGGAACCATCTATGTGGGTACAAAGAATCCGAATGCCCAAGTTGTTGCCCTGACTAAAGGAGGAGCAAAGAAATGGAGTTATTCCTCTGTCGCTGAAATAGGAACAACACCAGCTATAGACAGTGACGGAAATATTCACATCTGTGATGATGGCGGTAACTATATAATATTGAATGCTGATGGTACGGAGAAATATAAGAGACAATTAGGTTCTAAAATTTGGTCGTCACCAGTCATTGCTGACTATGGTATTGTGTATGTCACGTATGAGGATAATGGTGCCTGCAAATTGATAGCTATTGATTGTGGTATTGAAGGACCTGCAAATTCTCCATGGGCACAGCGCGGACAGAATGCAAAAAGAAATGCTTTACAAAAATAAAAAGATATGCTTAGAAAGATAAATATATTAATAGCTTTAACCCTTCTGATAATAGGAGGGTTAGAGGCACAGAATCATTCGGATAAAATAATTGCGAATCTACAGAAGCCTGCAAGTAATTCAGTTTTAGTTGTTTCTCATCGAGCTGACTGGCGTAATGCTCCGGAGAACTCCCTGCAGGCTATCCAGAATTGTATTGATATGGGGGTAGATGTAATTGAAATCGATCTGAAGAAAACCAAGGATGGACATCTGATTTTGATGCATGACAAGAAAATTGATCGTACTACAACAGGAAAAGGTTATCCGGCAGACTATACATTGGAAGAATTACGTCAGTTCCGTTTGAAAAGTGGTACAGGGCATAAAACAGCTCATTTGATACCGACATTGGAAGAAGTAATGTCATTATGTAAAGGTAAGATCCTTGTTAATATTGATAAAGGCTATGATTACTTCAAAGATGTATATGCTGTTTTGAAAGAAACAGGAACTGTTCAGCAATGTATTATTAAAGCCGGACTTCCTTATGAACAAGTCAAGGCTGAAAACGGTGATGTATTGGATAAGGTAATCTTCATGCCTATTGTACAACTTCATAAAGACGGGGCGGAAGCTGTCATTGATAGTTATCAGACACATATGAAACCTGCTGCTTATGAATTAGTGTTTGATAGTGACAGTCCGGAGATTCTTAATTTGATAAAGAAAGTACGTAATACAGGCTCTAATCTTTTTATAAATTCGCTTTGGCCCGAACTATGTGGCGGGCATGACGACGACCGTGCAGTAGAACTTCATCAGCCGGATGAAAGTTGGGGGTGGATAATTGGCTAGGGAGCCAAGCTAATTCAAACAGACCGCCCAGCTCTATTATTAGAGTATCTACGCGAAAAGAAACTTCACGACTAAACGCACTTTCTTCATGTTGAAACAACTAATCAATTTTTACAAGGTCTCTTCGCCGAGACCTTGTAACGGAGAAGCTTTGTCTTCATCCGATGCTCGCCGTCTGAAGTTTCTGAAATGGTCTACTTTCCTTTCTGCGACTTTTGGTTACGGTATGTATTATGTGTGCCGTCTTAGCCTGAATGTCGTAAAGAAACCTATTGTAGATGAAGGCATTTTTTCGGAAACAGAGTTAGGCATCATAGGTTCCGTATTGTTTTTCACCTATGCCATCGGAAAATTCACGAACGGTTTCCTTGCCGACCGTAGTAATATCAACCGTTTTATGACTACCGGTTTATTGATAACTGCTTTGGTTAACCTCTGTCTCGGTTTTACTAATTCTTTTATCCTGTTCGCTATCCTTTGGGGGATTAGCGGCTGGTTTCAATCTATGGGAGCAGCCTCTTGTGTAGTAGGGCTTTCTCGTTGGTTCACGGACAAAGAGCGCGGTTCATACTATGGCTTTTGGTCTGCGAGCCATAATATCGGCGAAGCGTTGACTTTTCTGATAATAGCCTCAATTGTCAGTGTGTTGGGCTGGCGGTATGGTTTCTTCGGAGCCGGTATAGTGGGATTGATAGGAGCGTTGATCGTCTGGAAGTTCTTCCATGATACTCCCGAAAGCATGGGATTTCCTTCGGTGAATGTTCCCAAACAGAAAAAGGAAATGAGTGAGACAGAAACGGCTGATTTTAATAAAGCACAGCGTCAGGTATTGCTGATGCCTGCCATTTGGATACTGGCTCTTTCGAGTGCTTTTATGTATATCAGTCGTTATGCTATCAATAGTTGGGGCGTTTTTTATTTGGAAGCTCAAAAGGGGTACTCTACATTGGATGCCAGTTTTATCATTTCTATTTGTCCGGTCTGTGGTATAATCGGTACTATGTTTTCAGGTGTTATTTCTGATAAGTTATTTGGTGGACGTCGTAATGTCCCTGCGTTAATTTTCGGATTGATGAACGTAATAGCTCTCTGTCTGTTTCTCTTAGTTCCGGGAGTTCATTTTTGGATAGATGTGTTGGCAATGGTACTTTTTGGTTTAGGAATCGGAGTTTTGATCTGTTTTCTGGGTGGTTTGATGGCAGTGGATATTGCTCCCCGTAATGCTTCGGGTGCTGCATTGGGAGTAGTCGGTATTGCCAGTTATATTGGTGCCGGATTGCAAGATGTGATGAGCGGTATATTAATAGAAGGCCAAAAGACCGTTCAAAATGGAGTTGATGTTTATGACTTCACCTATATCAATTGGTTTTGGATTGGGGCTACTTTGCTTTCGGTGTTGTTTGCTTTGTTAGTTTGGAATGCAAAATCAAAAGAAGTAAGCTAAAGTGAGTACATTAGGTTAGAATATAAGTCTTTGTTTTCGAGGTATTAGTCACCATTTCGGGAAGTAAGTAATGATTGCTCTTCCCGGAATGGCTTTTTTATATTCATTTTTTAATAATGTTTTATGGAAAATTCATGTAATGATGAATTATTGTGTTCATTGAAAGATGAACTTCGTGAAGTAACCGCACAAATCAATGTGCATAGTGAAAAATTAATGGAGCTGCTCGACCAAAAAAAAGAATCGTCAGTCAACTGACTCGAGAGATGTCGCATCTCACGCCTGTCACCATTGAGTATCGGGGAAATCCGAAGCAATATGTCTCTGTTGTGCTCGATGCCATCAATCGGGGTAGGTTGACGTATGACGGAATAGCAAATTGCGAACAGACTTTTCGTGCGTTAGCAAGCGTTGTAGATGTGATAAGCCCTAAGAATGGGAAAACGCTTAGTGTAGAGACGCTGGTGTCTTATGAGAAGAAAAAGCGTGCTGGAGAATTTGAGGAAAAATAATATAAAATAAAAAGACGATTGTTGTATAGTTGAACAACAATTCGTATATTGACCTCCAAAGAAAGAAATTGAAAAAGCAAAGATATTAAGAAAGGAGTATTATGGAAGCAAAAACAAATGAGGAATTCTTTAACGTCAGCGCATTAATAGATGAGCGTTTTGGTAAGGAAGGAACTGTTACTCGTGCGGAAGCAGAAGAAAAAGCGTATGCTTTCTACACCGGGCAAATTATCGAAGACGCAAGGAAAAAGGCTAAGATCACTCAAGCAGAGTTAGCCCGGCGTATCGGTTCCGATCGTTCTTATATTTCAAGAGTGGAAAGTGGTCAGACAGAACCTAAGGTTTCTACTTTCTATCGCATCATGAATGCGTTAGGTTGTAGGATCGAATTTTCGATGTCTTTATAAGAAGCGATTAAAAAAACATGGTGGGAAATTTGAAAAAGATAACTGTCTTTTTCAAATTTCCCACCGTTTTTTTGAGGAAGGAAGAGGAAGAAAAAGGAAAAAGGTGAGGGTAGGTGAGGGTAAATTTCTAACATTCGTATTTTTTTTTTTTAGAAAATAGAAGAATAGAAATAAGAAATATAAAAATGAAAAGTTGCAAAAGTACCCTCACCAACCCTCACCTTTTTGCGTGCGAAGGAGATGAAATCTTATTCATATAGCCTGTTTGATTTCACCTGTTCCGTATCAATAATGAATACAGTGTATCTTCTCCCGTTTTTTCCCTTATGAAATTCGAAGCCGTGTTTGGACATCACTTTTCCTAGTTGGGCTTTGGTTCCGTGAGAATATTGATACCCCGTCCGTTCGCGAATCAATTCCGCAATTTCAGTGACCGTCAGATAATGCACCTTTTCAAAACGTTCCGGTTTGCGGATATGTGTCAACACCAGTTCTTCTTCCGGTGAGTGGAAAATGAAATCCTCGTTGTTTTCTTCAATCCGTGAGTTTTCCGACTGGGTGAACCAATACTGATACCCCGGCTTGTTGAGTAGATACTTGATTTGTGCATACAACTGCGCGTAGTTTATTTTGATAAACTCCATCGAGTCGACATGAAAGCAGAGAAAACGGCGGTTACCTGTGGTGTCGTGAAGCACTTCCTGGTAATTGCATGTGCCGGCAAAAGAAGCCGTATGAGGAAAGTTCTGCGAACGCCGCGCGTATGGCAGGCGGATGCTGATTACTTTGCGGGTAACCAAATCCTTGAAGATATTCAGTTCCCGTCCGCTCATCCCTTCAAACTCATCCAGATTGATAAGCATCGCCTGCGCTATTTTAGCCAGATCATCTTTGTTGCTCGGGTTGATAAGACCGGTAGAAAGATAGGCGCGCAATTCGGGCGGCAGCAGGTTGTTGATAAACGTAGTCTTTCCGATGTTCTGTATTTCGCTGCAAAGCAACAAAACAGTGTGGTTCACCACATCGTCTTGTGTGGCGGCAGCGCACATTCCCACCAGATAACGTTCCAGACATTCTACCCAAAATTTCTGGTGACTAGTATGCACGCTGTTGGCAAGGATACCGATATAATCCGTTCCGTCCCATTCAGGTAGCGAGTCTAAATACTCGCGAATAGGATGGTAGGTGATGCTGAAGTCGGAGTAGATCAGATTCTGAATCGTCTTGACGGTGCACGAATAGCCCAGTTCGTTCATCTCCATCCAAATGCTGTTTTCCATCATTTCGTCGAGAATATGGAAAGGTTCCGGTTGCTCCGTGTCCGTTTTCCTTCTGCGATATTCCATGATATGAAGCACTTCGTTGTAGCGTGTATCGTAATTTTCTTTGATATGTTGCTCAATCTGTAACATTCGCTTCTGCGTACTATTCAGCTTGCGGGTGTCGAATTCCTCGTTGTGTCCGTAAGCACTCCCGATCAGTGCGTCCATTTCATCCGCGGGAAGATCGGTGAACTGGCTCTTGATAAAAGCTGCCGCCTCTTCCTGGGGGACGCCGTAGCGATTGTACATACAAGCTAGGCAATGCAGGTAGTTGTTCCGGTTGCCGGTGACGTACTTTTCGGATTTATTGTGATAATAGTTCAGAGTCACCATTAAGGAAGCGTGCGAGGAATGGTAGTTGAGGGCCACTTGTTCGGTGAGGGGATTGTTGTCTGGTGCTGTCGTCTTTTTCTTTTTGCCGGATGCCCTTTTCTTCTTTTGAGACTTGAAGAACATCGGTGGCTGTTCCACGATGACAGCTGTGGCATCGGGATTGAAATAAATATCCGGATCGTAAGAGAACAGGCAAGTGCGGCTAACATCCTGCCCGGAAGTGTCGACCTCAACTCCGCAGAGCTGGGCATAAAAGGAAGCGATTTTGTGATAAGCAGCATGATGGAAATCTTCAATTTCCTGAATTGTTTCGGGCAATGTCCCGTCTGTCCGGCATACACGTACCACGATTTTCAGTCCCATTCCTTTGGGGCTGATGAAAGCGATGCGGGTGTGGGCACACTTTTTTGCCAGTGCGAGGATGCGTGCCAATGCTTCCTGTGTCTGATGGTCGATGTCTACTACGATGTATCCCAGATACTTGACGAGAGTTGCGTTTGAACGTCCTCCCCGGTAGTTGGCTGAAAAGGTGATTTCCGGTAGTTCTATTTTCTTTTCGTTGGCTGCTTTCTCGCCTTGTTCCGCGAAGATTCGGCGCACGTCCTCCACCGTTTCCCGGTATGTGCCGTTGCTGATGGCCGATACGATTTCTTCTTCTGTCATTTCGGCTATGACGCGGTAAAAGTCTTGAAAGATGGTAAAATGATCCATGTTAGTTTGTTCTTTTTAATTTGCGGTTGCAAAGAAATTTGTTTGTAAAATAATAGAATGGAACTTTTCGTTTTTTTGATTAAGTTCTTAGGGTTCTCCCAAATAGCGTATGATCGTTGCCACCTGCCGGGGAGAGAGAAGGCGGTTGCGGGCACGATAGCCTTCTTGTTCGAGTTCTTGCAGGAGCGGAAGGTTGTAGACAATCCAACGACGTAGTATTTGTAAGGCTACTTTGAGGCATACGTTGGGGTTGTAAAGATGAGCTAGTTCCGACTTTTTATAAGTGCGGATAAGAAACGGTTGGTCCGGATAATACATGATGAATGATGTTTGGTTTATGCTATAAAGTTACTGAAAATTAATGGTTTATTAAAAGAATAACGTCATTATTATTCATAGAGTATCAGGAAACTTCGTTGGGGAATCCGGAGGATGGAAAATGTGTTATCTTTATGTCGTTAACAAATAAGGAACGCGTTCGAAATGTGTGAAATCTTAAAATTATTTTATTATGGCAATGACAGTAACTTATTCAGTAGTGCCGCGCAAGAATCCTGCCAAAAAGGATGAGTCGGCAAAGTATTACGCGCAGGCACAGGCTTCGGGAGAGTTGGATTTTGAAGAGTTGTGCGAAGGAATCACCAGTCGGTCTACCTGTACGGAGACAGATGTGCGTGCCGCCATTTCGGGTATTCTTTATGAGGCGAAGCGTGCGTTGAAAGCGGGAAGAATAGTCCGGTTGGGTGATTTGGGCAGTTTGCAGATCGGGTTGAACAGTGAAGGAGCTGTGTCGGTCAAGGAGTTTTCAAGTTCGCTGATTACGGCTGCCCATATTATTTTCCGTCCCGGAAAGACGTTGGCGGACATCACGAAGATTCTTAGCTACCAGCAGGTAACGACGCGTGCGGTGGCCCAAACGGGCGGTAGCGGCAATGAAGGAGAAGATGATGACAAAGGTTCCGGTGGCGGTTCAGACGGTGGTGGAAGCGGAGAAGCTCCGGATCCGGCAGCATGATAACTTTAATATTGGATCAAATGAAAGAAATTGTAACTAAGATTTTGGATGTAATCATGTTCCTTGTGCCTTTCTTCGGAAAAAGAAAGCGGAACAGAATTGTGAGAGAGGTGCGCTTCAATGCTACCCATAAGGAAGTGTGTAATGTGAAAACGACGGAAAGGGAGAAGGACGATGAGAAAGATTAGTCTGATTGTGATTCACTGCTCTGCTACCCGTGTCGATCGCGACTTCACGGCGAAGGATGTGGACACTGCCCATCGCTTTCGGGGCTTTTCGTGTTGGGGGTATCATTACTACATTCGCAAGTCGGGACAGATAGAGCCGATGAGGGATGAAGATACGGTGGGTGCTCATGCACGCGGTTTTAATGCGATTAGTTTAGGGGTGTGCTATGAAGGCGGACTGGATGAGGACGGAAAGGCAGCGGATACGCGTACTTCCCGCCAGAAAGAATCTTTGCATCGCCTGGTGCGCGAACTGTTGCAGCGTTATCCGGATGCAAAGGTGGTCGGTCATCGGGACTTGAGTCCTGACACCAATTATAATGGAATTGTTGACCCTTGGGAGCGGATCAAAGAGTGTCCCTGTTTCGAGGTGAAAGCAGAGACATGGTGATTTTTATCCTATTTATTACTGTGGTGGTTAATTGACCACCACAGTAGTGAAATACTCTTTAAATACCTCCGCAGCTTTTTCAAGTTGTTCGGGGGTATTTTCTTTTACGTCTTTCAGCTTGTATTCCTGCTCCATCGCTTCATACTTATGTACGCCTAATGTATGATAAGGCAGGATTTCCACTCGTTGCACCATCTTATATTTTCCCAGAGCTTCTCCTAAACGGCGGATGTCTTCCTCGAAATCGCTGTATCCGGGCACTAATACATAACGCAGCCAGAAAGGTTTCTCGTTTTCTTCCAGCCATGCTGCCGTGCGGATGGTTTGCTCGTTACTTCTTCCGGTCAGTGCTTGATGGCGTGCCGGATTGAACTCTTTAATATCCAGCAATACAAGATCCGTCAGTTTGAAAAGTTCTTCAACTTCTTCGTTCCAGATACCGCCGTTGCTGTCTATGCATACATGTATTCCCTTTTCTTTCAGTTCACGCACTAAAGGGACTAGTGCTTTGGCCTGAAACGTAGGTTCTCCTCCGGAGAAAGTGACTCCTCCGCGTTTCCCGAAAAAAGGACGTTGGCTCATAGCCATGCGGACGATTTCTTCCGGTGGGGTAGGTGTGCCTCCTTTTCCGGCTATCGTGTCGGGGTTGGCACAATACAGGCAGCGGAAATTGCATCCTTGAAGAAAAACGACGAGCCGTAAGCCCGGCCCGTCGAATGTTCCCATACTTTCGTATGAATGTACGTTTATCGTCATATTGAGTAGATCTGATTACATACGTTCGTGGAAGCTACGGCTGATAACTTCCAATTGATGTTCGCGGCTCAACTTCACGAAGTTTACGGCATAACCGGAAACACGGATGGTAAGTTGCGGATATTTTTCCGGATGTTCCATGGCGTCGTAAAGCATTTCACGGTTCAGTACGTTCACGTTCAGGTGGTGAGCGCCTTTGGTGAAGTAACCATCCATCATTGTCACCAGATTTTCTACGCGATCCTCTTCAGTAGCTCCCAGTGATTTGGGGACGATGGAGAAAGTGTTACTGATACCGTCCTGTGAGTCGCGGTAACGTAATTTCGCTACGGAACTCAAAGAGGCGATGGCACCGTTCTTGTCACGTCCGTGCATAGGGTTGGCTCCCGGAGCAAAAGCGACACCTTTGGCGCGTCCGTCGGGAGTAGCACCTGTCTTCTTGCCATACATCACGTTGGAAGTGATAGTGAGCAAAGATAAAGTAGGACGGGCATTTTTGTAAACCGGAAGTTTCTTCAATTCTTCGCTGAAGAAATAGACCAGGTCAACACCCAGATGGTCTACCTTGTCGTTGTCATTACCGAAGCAAGGGAATTCGCCTTGAATATCGAAACCTTCTGTCAGACCGATGTCGTTGCGGCGTGCAGTCACTTTAGCATATTTGATGGCCGACAGTGAATCGAGGGCGATAGAAAGTCCGGCTACACCGTAAGCAAGGTTGATGCGTGGGTTGGTATCTACAAGAGCCATTTGGGCTTTTTCGTAGTAATACTTATCATGCATATAATGGATGATGTTCATCGCTTCGTTGTAAACACGGGCGATTTCCGTCAATACCTTCTTGTAGTTGCTCATTACTTCTTCGAAGTTCAGTGTGTCGCTGGTTAGTACGGGGATATTTTTCACCATTACCGTACCGGTGTTTTCGCAACGTCCGCCGTTGATGGCAAGCAACAGGGCTTTTGCCAGGTTGCAACGTGCGCCGAAGAATTGGATTTGTTTTCCGATTTCCTGATAAGATACGCAGCATGCGATTCCGTAGTCGTCAGACTGGCGTACTTCACGCATCAGGTCGTCGTTTTCATATTGGATGGAAGAAGTGTCGATAGATACTTTTGCGCAGAATTCTTTGAATCCTTCCGGCAGTTCCGGGCTCCACAATACAGTCAGGTTCGGTTCCGGTGAAGGGCCGAGGTTGTAGAGTGTTTGCAGAAAGCGGAAAGAAGTCTTTGTCACCTTGGTACGTCCGTCGTTGAGGCGTCCGCCCAGGGATTCGGTTACCCATGTCGGGTCGCCGGCAAAGATGTCGTTGTAAGATTGCATACGCAGGTGGCGCACCATACGCAGTTTGATGACAAACTGGTCGATCAGCTCCTGTGCGAAAGATTCTGTGATGGTTCCTTTGCTCAATTCATATTCCATATAAATGTCGAGGAACGAAGAGACGTTACCCAGTGACATGGCGGCACCGTCTTGTTCTTTTACGGCAGCAAGGTAAGCCATGTATACCCATTGTACTGCTTCTTGTGCGGTGTAGGCAGGACGGCTCAAGTCGAGTCCGTAGTATTCGCCCATTACCTTCATGTCTTTTAATGCTTTGATTTGCTCTGCCACTTCTTCGCGCAGGCGGATGCGGGCTTCGGTCATCGGACCGGTAAGGTTACGCAAATCTTCTTTTTTTGCCTCAATCAATCGGTCGATACCATAGAGAGCCATACGGCGGTAGTCGCCGATGATACGTCCGCGGGCATAGTTGTCAGGAAGTCCGGTGAGGAATCCCAGAGAACGGAACGAGCGGATTTCTTCGGTATATACGTCAAATACTCCGTCGTTGTGCGTCTTGCGGTAGTGAGTGAAGATATCTTTTACGCGGTCGTCCACTTCCACGCCGTTTTCATGGCAGGCTTTGCTCACCACGTTGATACCTCCGAAAGGCTTGATGGCACGTTTCAGAAGTTCGTCTGTCTGCAGACCGACGATCAGTTCGTTTTCTTTGTCGATATATCCGGCTTTATGAGAAGTGATGGTTGAGACGGTGACATTATCCAGTGAGCGTACTCCGTTATTGGCTCTTTCTTCTGCCAGTGCTTCGAGGCAGCGGTTCCATACAGCTTTTGTGCGTTCGGTAGGTCCTTCGAGGAAAGAAGCATCTCCATAATACGGAGTGATGTTGTGACTAACGAAATCTCTTACGTTGATTTCTGTGCTCCAAAGACCGTCTTTAAAGATCTTATTTAATTCCATAAATGATAAAATTAGAGGTTGTAGTTATCCTTTTCTTTAGAGCGCACAAAGTTACAACGTTTTTTCATATAATCAGCATAAATATGCTCTATTTTATGCTTTTCAACATAAAATACCTAGATATTGCTATTCTTTGGAAATGATGTTCGTGATTTTTTTTTGTGAAAACTCTTGTAAGTTTAAAATATATTCGTACCTTTGCACCGCTTTTAACGAAAAGCACTTCTGATAAAGAAGTTTTGGAGAGGTGGCAGAGTGGTCGATTGCGGCGGTCTTGAAAACCGTTGTACTGCGAGGTACCCGGGGTTCGAATCCCTGTCTCTCCGCTGAACGTGCTGGACAGAAATGGTCAGCAAACGGACAAAAAGCTACAAATCAATGATTTGTGGCTTTTTTTATTGCCCGAAAGTCCTGCTTCCAAGACTTCAAAAGTACGGTAAAAGACAAAGTTTCGTTACTAAATCGTTACCTATTCCCCGCCGGACAAAAACGGTAACGATTTGTCCATAAATGACCTGATAATGACTTGATTAGTCCATAGTCTGCATAACTCGAAAACGAGAGGTAAAAATTAATTTTGCAACTAAAAAAAGTGAGTTATGAAATCGACATTCAAGGTTCTTTTTTATTTGAAGAAAGGTTCTGAAAAGAAAAACGGCGAGGTTATGATTATGGCACGCATCACCATAGACGGCAAACTTTGCCAGTTCAGTACGAAACAGAGCATCCAGCCCGACAACTGGAGCATTACTGCGGGCAAAGCCAAAGGCAGGGATGCCGGGAGGATAAACGCCCTTTTGGACGACATACGTTCTTCCCTGAATACCATTTACCACGAAATGCAGCGGCGTGACAATTACGTGACCGCCGAGAAAGTGAAAAACGAGTTCTTGGGACACAGCGAGAGCCACGAAACAATCCTTTCATTGTTCCAAAAGCACAATGACGATGTGAAGCAGCTTGTAGGCATATCCAAGACGATAGCGACCTACCGCAAGTATGAAGTGACCCGCCGCCACCTCGCTGAATTTATCCAAAGCAAGTACAACGTATCGGACATATCCATAAAGGAGATAAGCCCGATGTTCATTACCGATTTTGAGTTGTATTTGCGTACCGCCTGCAAGTGCGGCTACAACACCACCGCCAAGTTCATGCAGTTCTTCAAGCGTATCATCATCATCGCCCGTAACAACGGCATACTGGTGGGCGACCCTTTCGCCAGCTACAAAATCCGGCTGGAAAAAGTGGACAGGGGTTATCTGACAGAGGACGAGATTAAAATTATCCTTAAAAAGAAAATGGTTTCCGAACGGCTGGAACACGTCAGGGACTTGTTCGTCTTTTCCTGTTTCTGCGGTCTGGCATACAGCGATGTCGCCAATTTGCGGCAGGAGAATATCCAAAAGTCTTTTGACGGCAACCTTTGGATAATCACCAAGCGGGTAAAGACCAACACGGACGTGAATGTCCCCCTGCTGGATATTCCCAAGATGATTTTGAAGAAGTACAAGGGCAAGTTGCCGGACGGCAAGATACTTCCCGTAATCAGCAATCAGAAGCTAAACGCCTACTTGAAAGAGATTGCCGATATATGCGGTATTAAAAAGAACCTGACATTCCACCTTGCCCGGCACACGTTCGCCACGACCACCACGCTGTCAAAGGGCGTACCCATTGAAACGGTGTCCAAGATGCTGGGACACACAAACATAGAAACTACGCAAATCTACGCCCGCATCACCAACAGCAAGATAGGCAGCGATATGCAGGGGCTTGACAAGAAGTTTGTCGGCATTGAGAAGATTTACAAGGAAGTTGCCATGTAATCTTGATTATATGGAACTGGTCACAATTTGTGACCAGTCCTTACTATTATTCCAACATTGCTAAATCTCCTAAAATATACGATTATGGATTTGCAGATTATCCAAAACAAGATTTTTGAGGTCAGAAGTTGCCGGGTGATGCTCGATTATCATTTGGCAGAACTCTACCAAGTGGAAACACGAGCCTTGAAGCAGGCGGTCAAGCGCAATATCGAGCGTTTTCCGGGTGATTTTATGTTTGTACTCACCCAAGAGGAAGCTAACTTGCTGTTATCCATAGGGGTATCACAAAATGTGATACCCCCTGCTTACAACTTCGGCGTTGCTATGCCTATGGCTTTCACCGAGCAGGGCGTAGCCATGCTTTCTTCGGTTCTCCGCTCCAAAGTAGCCATAGAAGTAAACATTTCAATCATGCGGGCTTTTGTCCTCATGCGCCAAATGGCAATCGGTTACGAGGAACTGTCAAGGCGCATCGAGGAACTGGAGGTAAGCACCGATGCGCAGTTCAACGAACTGTACCAAGCCCTTACCCAGCTTTTGAGCCAGTCGAAACAACAGAAAGAACGCCGTCCGGTAGGTTTCGTTACCTATAACCGTGGCAAGAACGAATAGGTAACGATTTCGGTAACGAAATTCCACTTAATAACCTATATCCCAGCATTGTACATTCTTCCACCTTGCGGGCAGTCTACCGACTACCCGCATTTTTTATATCCTTTTCCAACTGGCACATTTCCCGAAACGCCAGCCGTGCGTGGCATGGCTGACTGTATTTCGTGAAAAGAGCCGTTGGAAACCCGCACAAGCGTATTGCAAGCAAGCTCACAACACCCTTGCCTTTCCCGCCCGCATGGAGTGTTCCCTAAAAGATGAAAGAGAACAGGCACTTTTCCCCAGTTTCCCTATTTGTAAATCTTCCTCTTACGCAGTCCCCCAGCCGGGACAGTCGTTTTAATCATTTCAATAGGCAAAGGTAGTTACGTGTTCTTCACGATTTTGCAAGGTCGAGCCGTTCCGGTTTGGCGAAAAAATCTTCCCTGCCTTGCGAGGTATTTTTTGCCCAAAACCTTGCAAACTCTAAACACTACCCTTTTACGCCTATGTGAAACGAAAACGACCGACCCGACCGGAAGACGCATAAAAAAAAAGTCGGATTTACGGGAAACAGGAAAAAAATTCAGTGAAACTTCAACTCCCTCACCTCTCAAATCCGCATAAAATTAAAAACTTAAAAAATTACAGCAATATGGAAGCAAAGGTATTATCGGAAGCAAAAGTTTATGTAGGCACTTATGCCAAGTACAACAACGGTTCATTGTCCGGCGCATGGCTCGACCTTTCGGACTATTCGGACAAGGAAGAATTTTATGAAGCCTGCCGGGAACTTCACAAGGACGAGGAAGATGCGGAATACATGTTTCAGGACTGGGAGAACGTGCCGGAGGGCTTAATCGGCGAAAGCTGGATTTCTGAAAACTTCTTCGCCCTGCGTGATGCGGTGGAGGATTTGAGCGACACCGAGCAGGAAGCCTTTTTCGTGTGGTGCAACTATAAAAGCCATGATTTGGGCGAGGAAGATGCGGACGACCTTGTACGTGATTTCCGGGACGAGTATCTGGGTCAATATGACGATGAAGAAGATTTCGCCTATGAAATTATCGAGGAATGCTACGACCTGCCGGAGTTCGCAAAGACCTATTTCGATTATGAAAAGTTCGCCCGTGACCTTTTTATGTGCGATTACTGGTTTGATGACGGTTTTGTGTTCCGTGCGGCATAACAACCAATCCGGGCGGGGTGTCAAAGCCCTGCCCGTTAAAAACGACCAAGCGATGAAACGGAAAAGCATTTATAAAATCCTTTGGCGGGTGTTGCTGCTCTGCCTTGCATGGCGGTTTACCAGCGTAGCCGGAGCAGGCACGGCGATAACGGCGTATATCGTGTTTTGTGCCGCCCGTTTCCTGCTCCGGGTCTGCCTTTCAGCCCTTTATGCGCTGGGCGTGGCTCTGCTTTTCCTGCTGTTGCTTTCTTTACTGATATTATAACCATTAAAAAAAATAGAACATCATGCAGTCACTTAACAAAAACGGGGTAAGCATTACCCAAACACCGGGAGAAGAAAAGTTCGTGAAATGCTGTTTAGGGGCTTTCAGGGGACAAATTTATTATCAATATGACTACCGCCACACGGACGGCGAACTTTTCAGCACGGTAGCCAAAACGCTGGACGAGTGCCGCCGCAGGCGTGACGAATGGATAGCGAAGAAGAACGGAGTAATAAACAAGTAAATTTTAGGGACATGAAAACAACAGAAGTAAACAAGGAGCTTATCGGCAGGCGTTGCGAGTGCATTTTTACGGGCTTAATGGTAACGGGCGTTATCGAGGACACAGAAGAAAACGAACACACCATAGAGGTAAAAGTCCGTTTCGACCACCCGCACCAGTGGGGCGATGATTTGTATAATGATGTGTGGGCGTGGGGGCGCAAAATAGACGAGTTCGGCACGCTGCACCATTTGCAACTGTTGGAGGATAAACCGGACTTTCAGATAATGACGGTAGTTTTCGGCGAACCAATCAGCCGGATAGACCGCAGTGTTTTTGAAGATGTTGCAACGTGGGGTGTCTGTTCCCTGCAAGGCTGGGTAAACAGCTATGAAAGTGTCCGGTTTGTAGCTATAGACGACCATACGGCAATCATCACGGGCGAATATAACATGGAGCAGGTAAAGGTGTGGTTAGAGAAATACACGTCCATAAAGAGCCTTAAAACCAGTTGATAGAAAACGGCGGCTGCTTGCCGCCGTTACTTTCTTCCGTGAGCCTGCCAGCGGGTGAAGAAAGTAACAAAGAAGCCTTTCGTTTTCCCTATCATGGAAACATCCCGCCGATGCTTCCCGGCGGGATGTCTGCCCGATATTTACGCTTTGCGTATCATTCCATACCCGGTTTCCCAAGAGGATGATAAAAACGAATGTCGCAACTATAAATCCTCATAGTGAATAAATTTTACACCAAGTATGCACACGGTTTCTTCTTCCTCGATGTCATATTTCCATGTCCGTTTATTGACAAGCATTTCCGTGTCGCAATCGAACCATTCCATTACAGGCGCATCATCTTCTTCGTCCGCCCATTTGAAAACCTGATTGGACGGCGTTTTCCATAATTCAGCACTGTCACGTTCGGAAATACAGTCCTTGTCCATAATGATGATGTCACCTACTGCCGGAACTGTATCTGTTTCCAACGTGGTTTCTATGTACCACGAGATGCCTTCTATATCCAATTCTATTTTTACCATGTCGTTTTATTATTAGGGGGTTATTGTTTCCGTTTCTTCTTCGCTGTTGTCATTATTAAATGATAGTGTAAGTTGCTGCATCTGCCCGAAGCTGTCGATGATATAAATGTCAATCGTCTGCTGGTCGGTCGATGCCGAGGTGTAGTAGAGCCAGAACGTTTCTTTCTCCAGCGGGTAGAGGTCATTGGGCAGGAACACCGTGCCGTTATCCATTTCCAGCTTCCCTTTGCCGTCCGGCTGGAAATACCTTATCTGATAGGTAGTCGGCTGGTAATAGCCGCCACGCACCAGTCGGCAGCGTATTTCGGCGGTTTCCCCGACTTTCAGCCTTTTGGGTACTGGCAGTGTTTCGATGCTGAACGGGTACGCCTGCTGAATATCCAAGTTGTCATTACAGGCGGTGACAAGCACGAGGGCGGCCACGATGTAGCAGCCCATGATGATTTTATACATAACATTCTTCATATACATTATTATATAGCGGTCAGTTGATAATGAATTTCAGTCCCAAAGATACCTGCGTGTGGAACTTGCCTATGTCCGAGCCGAACAACGCCCGTTCCCTTGCACTGACAAGCAAGGCTATCCGGTCGGTCAGGTAGGCTTCCAGTTCCAGCGTCAGCGCACCGCCGTAGATGAAGCAATCCTTATCCAGCAAGGTAGAGCCGTCCGGCAGCAGCTTTTCGCTTCGGTTGCTTGTTTCGTACCCGGCGAGAGCCGACAATCCCAATGAAAGGAAAAAAGTCTTTCGCCTGTCCGATAGGAATTTCAGGTAATAGCCGCCCTCTGCGGTGAACTGTTCTACGGGTATCTGCATATCCTTGTAGTCATACTTCTTGTGCAGGTATTCGCCGCCAATCACCCAGCGGTTGGCGTTCTTGGTGTAAACGCTGTACGCCGCCCCGATGTGGTAGGCAAAATCCGTGTCGGAGTTCCAATGCACCCCGTCCGCCATGCCCGCCGTGACTTGCAAGCCTTTCATGCCCGGCAGGTATCTTTGCGCATGTGCCTGAAACGAGGTCAGGCACAGCGCAAAGAGCATCATTATAAAGATGTGTCTTTTCATTCCCTATTTGATTTTTAGTTCGTCAATCACTTCTGCGTTCACGATGTCGGCGTTCTCCACCCGTATGGTCTGATGCCGCCCGCCGTTCTTCTCGTAGAGTTCCACGACCAGCAGCTTGTCGTCAGGAATGGTGAACTTCGGCAGGGCGTACACCGTGCGCACGGTACTTTTTCCTGCAATCTCTATCACCTCGTTGTAGCTACGTACCGCATCCAGCACCGTTTCCTGAATAGCCGTGCGCTTGGGTACTTTCTTATCGGTTATCTTAAACTTGATGAAGTCGGTATCGAAAGGCACGTTGGAACTGTTCTTTGTCTGCGTGTGTACATAGAGCATCCCGTTATAGGTGTAAATCCCCTTGATTAAGAACTGTATGCCGAAACGCTTGCTACCCAAGTGGCGCACTTTCCGGTCATTGTTCTTGTAGATGCTCTGCATTATCAGTTTCACCAATAGCGGGCTTTCATTCCCCAGTTCCCGGAAATAGATGTTCATCCGGGTATGTGAGAAGTCGGACGTATCTTCATTCTCCAAGAAGTCTTTCATTTCGATGTTGAGCATTTCCGGTTCACGGGCGTACTTGGCGTTGAACGAAAAGAAACTGCCGTCCTCGCAGATAACGGAGAAGTTCGTTTCTCCCGGAAAGCCCTCTGTCGTGGCTTTCACCCTGATTACGTTCTCCGCACCGTCCGCCTTGCCCGCTATGATATGGTTGCTTCCCAAATCGACATAGCGGACGGCGGCGGGGAAGATGATATGCACCGTCTTGGCAAAGGTCACTTCCACGCCGTAGGGCGTAACCATTTGGCGGTACGGGAGTTTCCGGGTAATCCCCCGGTACAAGTCGTTGCCAGCCGCATACTTCACGGTGTCAGTGGTTTGTGCGTTTGCCGCACACACGCCCAGCAAGAGGGCGAACATTACAAAAATCTGTTTCATTGCTAATTGAAATTTTAACGGTTGATAAAATGGTTATTGTTGTTTGGCGTAAAGCATCACCCTGTACCCGGCTTTCAGCTTCACTTTCACGGTTCGGAACTTCTTGGCGAGGTAGCCGGACGTTCCTTGCAGCAATCCCCTTGTCACGTCCATAGCCACCTGCTGCCCGGCACTTTGGGCAAAGGAAATGCTTGTACCCAGCCCGCTTCCGATATTCGCCATAGCTTCGTTGAACGCTTCCTGCTCCATAGAGGACGGGACGGACAGCCCCTTTTGCCCGTCCGTGTCGAACACGGCGAGTTCCACCGGGATGATGTTGCCAGCGTACTCAATCGAGGACACCAGTATGTCAAGCCGCTCGCCCTGCACCTTTGCCGTCCCCGCCACGAGGGTATTCTTCGGCACGACTATGTTCCCCGCCTGCATGGGTTCGAGCAGCCGTAGTTTCACCGCCTGCCCGTCCGTCAGGGTTTGGTCTTGGTGGATGCAGGCGGCTACCGTGTTCTTTCCCATAGCGTACCCCGTGCCTACTGCCGTGTTGAAGCCGTAGTTTCGTGGCTGGCTGTAAGCCCGGATGAAGTCGGCATCGCTCATGGGCTGCCGCAATCCCGAAACGGTCGTTTCCCTGACAGCCTGCACCGCCACCGCATCCGGCTTGCGGTCAATGTCGCCCGTTACCGGGACTTGTGCGACTTGTCCCTGCCCGCCGTTCATGTACTTTGCCGCCAGCTCGTAGGACTTTTCCAAGAGTGCCATTTGGTCGTCAGCGGTGGGTGTGGCGTTCTGTTGTTGCAGCCTATCGGTCAGTTCCGCTACCTGCCGCTTCAAGTCCTCTTTTTCCTCGTCCACCGCCGGAGTTTCATAGAACGTGCTTAACTGGCGGTTGATGTCCCGGTAAGCGTATGCCGAAGAAGCACCGCCGCCCCTTTGGGGCTTCGCATCCTCTTCCGGCATCAGGTCGATTTCCGCTTGCGGTTCTTCCGCTTCATCGTTCCCGGTGAAACCGAAGTCCTGCAAGGACTGTATCTTCTCCTGCTGCCTGCGGCTTATCATCGCCTGTTCGTAAGCCTTTTGCTTGTCGGCTATAATCCCGTCCTCTGCGGGCAGGGGTATGTCGGCGTTGAAGCCGCCCACGCTTTCCACGTTCACGTCCTCTTTGCCGGAGGGTGCGAATATCAGGTACATGCACCCGGCAAAGGCAAGGAACATCAGCGGGAAGACTATCATTTTCCTGCGCTGCTGCACCTGCTGCGGGGTAAGTTCCCGTTTGGGTTTATCTTCCTTTTTCGGCTTCCCGTCCGCCTGCGGTACGGTCGTGCCGTTCTCATTCTTCTGTACTTCTTCCATATTGCGGTCTGTTTAAGGGGTTGATACTTTTGGTTGTGTCGTTGCCGTGCAACGGCAGTTGCCTGATGTGTTCTATTTGCAGCCGCCTGCCGTCCCGCTTCCCGATGTTGTAGATTGATGAAACGGTAATGTAGATAGACAAGCCGCCAAGGAAGAAGAACATCACGAGGATAACCGCCAGCCTTTTGCCCGGCGTAATCCGTCCGCACATTCGGCGCAGGCGGTCGTCCGCCCAGTCCCGCACCTTTCCGATGTAGTTTCGTTTTCTTTCCATAAGGCTATCTCTTAATGGTCTGCAAATCCTTGTTCTCGGTAATGGTGAACGCTTCGATGATGAAGCCGTGCGGGTTGTTGTCGCTCCGTGTGGCGTTGAGCAGGCGGCACGAGGTCACAAGGCTTCGCACCGTCAGGCTGCTTTCCCGGACAATCAACTGGCGGGCATACGTGTTCACCTTGTAGGGGTACTGGTCGAAGTCGCACTTCACGCTGTCAATCTCCACCGTCTGCGTGACGTTTCCGGAAATCACCCGGTTGTAGTAGCCCTTTTCCGCCAAGTCCTTGTAATAGTTGAAAGCGGTCTTGTCGGCGAGGAACAGCGAGCGTTTGATGTTGCTTTCGATAGCCCCCTTGTCGGGTGAGAGCGTGAAGAAAAGTTCGTGGAAACGCCGCACGTGCGACTTGGCTTCCACGGGTCTGTTCTGCGCCATGTCCTGCGAGAGTGCCAGCATCAGGCTTTTGCCGTTGTCGAGGACGTATATCTTCTGCCGCTGCTTTTCGGCGAAGCTGTACGAGTTCCACACGGCAAAGCCCGTCACCAGTGCGCACAGGCAGATGAATACCAGCGCAAAGAGCCTGATTTGCCGGAAACTCGTTTCGATGTTCGTTAATGACTTAAATTCCATATACTAAATATTGATGTTGGTTATTTGAGTAGTTTCCCGGTTACTTTCCCGCTTGCCGCACCGACCGCCGCCCCGGCGATTGACCCAGCCCGTGCCACGTTGCGGTTATAGGCAGACGTACCGCCAGCCGACACTATCCAGCTTGCCACCGTTGGAATGGTGAAGTAGCCCACGATGCCGATAATCATAAAGATTACATACACGGTGCTGCTCCCGTCAGGAATGAAATTCGGGTCTGAAAGCTGCTCGATGTCTTTTTGTAGCATCAGGGTTTGTATGCGTGCCAGCACGCTGCTGAACAAGTCCGACACGGGTAGCCACAGGTAAATGGATATATAGCGTGAAATCCACTGGGTCAGCGTGCTTTGGAAACCGTCATAGACGGAAATCGCAAACGCCAGCGGACCCAGTATGCTTAACACGATTAGGAAGAACGTGCGCAGCGTGTCTATAATCAGCCCCGCCGCCTGAAAGAGCATTTCCAGCAGTTCCCTGAACCAGTCCCGGACGGACTTCTTTATATTGTACGCCGCCCTGTCCATATACATACCCGTCATAGTTACCATATCGGAGGGCGACCAGCCCAGTTCTTCCAGTTGCCTGTCAAATTCCTCGTCCGAAGCGAGGTAAGCCGTTTCGGGGCTACGCATCAGGGCTTCATATTCCAGTCGGTCTTTCTGTGCCCGGTATTCGTTCATGTCGAAAGTCTGCGTTTCCATAAGTTGGTTGCACCCTTTCACCACTGGCGACAATACCGTGTTGATAGTCCCCAGCACGAACGTGGGAAAGAACATGATGCACAGCCCCAGCGCAAAGGGACGCAGGAGCGGGTACACGTCTATGGGTTCGGCACGTGCGAGCGACTGCCACACTTTGGCGGCTACATAGAACAGCGCACCCAGCCCGGCTATTCCTTTGGCTACCCCCGTCATGTTGCTGCACAAGGGCATCATTTCATCGTACAGCACCCGCAACACTTGGTGCAGGTTGTCAAAATCCACCGCTGCTAATAACATAGGCATACCGATTTATATGTTACCAGTAGCGTTCATCCGCCGAGCCGTAAAGAGCCAGCACCCGGTCTGTGTCGTTCTTCTTCTTTGCCCGCAGGTAGGACACGGATATGTTCTTTCGGGTGTAGTAGTTCACGAGGTTGCGGTAGTTGAGCAGGCTTTTGTAGGCGTTGTTGATTACCGCCAGCCTTTCGGCATCCGTCAGCGACATACCCGTCACGTTCACTACATTCTTCAAGTCCTGCAACACGTCCGCACTTTCGGAGAGCAGCTTGGCATACCCGGCTGAAATGGCGGTGAGTTCATCCGGCGTGTAGTTCGGGTCAGCCAGCATGTTCTGGTAGTTTCGCACGTAGATTTCGGATATTTCCGCCACCAGTTCAATGGACTTCTTCACCTTGATGCCGCCCTTGACAACATCGTGTACCGCTTTGAGCGCATCGTAATAGACTTTTCCCTGCTGGAAAATCTTCTGCGCTTCCATGAAGCCGTCCAGCGTGTTTTTGGCTGTGGTGGAAGTCTGCACTATCTGCTTGGTGGTGTTGATGATGCCCTGTGCCAAATTGCCGGGGTCTGACACCACCCACTGTGCGGATGCGTTGCCGATGAAGCAAAGGCATACCGCCATAAGGAGAATTGTTCTTTTCATGTTCCTGATTTTTAAGTTGTTGATGATTGGGGATTACGTTTGCTTTCTGCAAGCCTCTTGATAGCCAGTTCAAGGTTGCCGCCCAGCTTGTCGGCAAGTGCGAACAGTTCCATTTTCTCGCTTTCCTCTGTCGTGAAGGTGTAATATTCTTCCAATGAAACTTCTGTGGCGTACACCGCCGACTGCGTGCCGCCCAGCGAGAAGAAAACTTCCTTGTACTTCCGTCCGGGGTGGTTCGCCATGTTGATAGACAATATCTGCGAACGCTCCTTGTCGGTCAGTCCCAAGAGGTTCTGTATGCTGTCAAACTTGTTGAGATATTTTCTTTGGTCTAACAGGATTTTGCAGTCCGAGTTATTGATGATACTCTCTTTCACGATAGGGGAAGAAATAATATCCTCAATCTCTTGCGTGACTACAATCGCTTCCCCGAAATATTTTCGGACGGTTTTGTAGAGGTAGCGGATATAGTCCGCCATGTTCGCCGATGCAATCGCTTTCCACGCTTCCTCGATTAGTATTAACTTCCTTATTCCCTTTAACTTGCGCATCTTGTTTATAAAGGCTTCCATGATGATGATAGTCGTTACCGGGAATAAAATCTTGTGGTCTTTGATGTTGTCCAACTCAAAGACAATGAAGCGTTTGTGCAACAAATCCAGTTCCTTGTCGGAGTTCAGCAGGTAGTCGTACTCACCGCCACGATAGTACGGTTCAAGCACGTTCAGGAAATTGTTTATGTCAAAATCCTTTTCCCTGACGTTCTTCTGTTCAAGCTGTCGGCGGTAATCATCCCGGACAAACTCGTAGAACGTGTTGAAGCAGGGCGTTACCGAACGGTCTTTGCCTGTCAGTTCGATATAGGCACTCACGGCGTTTGACAACGCCACTTCTTCCGACCGCTTCGGGGCTTCATCATCCCGCTTCCACAGGGTGAGTATAAGGGTCTTGATGCTCTCTTTCTTCTCTATGTCGAATACCCCGTCCTCGACATAGAACGGGTTGAACGCTATCGGGTTCTCGTTGGTGTAGGTGAAATAAATCCCGTCCTCGCCGTGCGTGCGGTTGTGGATAAGCTGGGACAGCCCCAAGTAACTGTTACCCGTATCTACCAGCAGCACGTGCGCCCCCTGCTCGTAATACTGACGCACCATGTGGTTGGTAAAGAAAGACTTACCCGACCCGCTCGGCCCAAGTATGAACTTGTTGCGGTTGGTCGTGATGCCTTTCTTCATGGGCAAATCCGATATGTCGATATGCAGCGGGCGACCGCTCACCCTGTCCACCATTTTGATGCCGAACGGCGAAAGCGAACTCTTGTAGTTCGTTTCTTCCACGAACAGGCAGAGAGCCTGCCCCAAGAACGTGTAGAAACTTTCCTCTGCGGGGAAGTCCGCTTCGTTTCCGGGTATGCCCGCCCAAAAGAGCGTGGGCGTATCGACCGTGTTGTGGCGTGGCTTGCACTCCATTAGCGCAAGCTGGCTTCCCACATCGTTGCGTATGCGTTTGAGTTCTTCCCGGTCGTCACTCCATGCCATGACGTTGCAGTGGCAGCGCACCGATACAAGCCCCTTGCTGTGCGCTTCGTTCAGGTACTCGTCTATCCATTCCTTGTTCACTTGGTTGGCACGGGAATAACGGGAGAGCGATTGCATGTTCCGGGCGGTCTGCTCGAAGTTCTTCAGGTTTTCGGCGTGGTCGTCTATGAAGATGAACTGGTTATAGACGTGGTTGCACGACAACAGCACGCCCACCGGGGCGGCGAATGACAGTCGGCAGTCGCTCCGGTCAGTGGACAGCTTCTCAAACCGTGTGTCCGTCCCGACCTTTCCGGGCAAATCTTCCACGTCCGAAAGCGTGTGCAGGCACAGTATGTCGTCCCCGACACGCATTTCTTCCGGGTACAGCCCGATGTCTTTCAGGCAGGTGGTATCTGTCTGCGATAGCGAGAAGTATTTCTCGATGATGCCCGCCTTTCCGTCCTGCCCGGTGATTTCCGATGCCGCCAGCCGGGTAAGGGTGACAAACCCGCTGTCGTTCATAATCCTTTCAAACTGCCCGACCGCTTCGATGAACTTTGCCGCCGCTTCCTTGTCGGCTATCTCCTGCGGTACAATCCTGCCCCGGCATAGGGTGGAGAAGTCGCTCTGTCGGCGGCTTCTCTCCCTTGTCGTCTTTGTCAGGAACAGGTAGCAGTAATGGTTCAGGAACGGGCGTTCATTGAAGTGCCGTTCAAAGGAGCGGCTTAAAAAACTAAGCTCGTCCCTTTCCGTGTCGGGCTGGTAGTTCTCCTTGATGAAGAAGTCCTGCTTGTGTACTATGGAGTAGTCGGGCAGCACCTTGATTGCCTTGTACCATGCCGAATGTATGGCTTCGTACTCGGCACTGGTGACGGTGAACAGTTCGGGCAGTTCCACCCTGAAAGCCACCGTTATGTCCGCATCCTTTGAAATGATGCAGCCGTTCTCCACCGCCAAAAGGGGGAATTTCCTTTCCAGCGTGGTAGCCTTTAACATATTTCTCATGGTCTTTCTTCCTTTCTTTTTTTGTAGGTGAATAATCGGGGTATCGCCTTTCGGCTGATAATGAAGCGTGGATGCCGTTTGCGTGCGGCGGCTTTCATCAGCCCGTGCGTGCCGTACTTGGCGTTGAGCCGGAACGTCTGCCACACGAGCAGCAGCGAAGCCGACACGATGAAACCGATACATAGCCACTGGTTCACGCCCGCCATGAACAGGACGATGAACACCACGAAGACGGCGAGCAAGCCGCCGCAAAAGATAAAGAGGTACTGGCTTTTCAGCCCCTTGAACTCCACGGGCTTCCCGATACCCCTGTTTACCTGATATTTTTCGGGCTTAGCCCTCAACAACTCGTCAGACATAGCCGCAGGTTTAGAGGAAGAACGAGCGCAGGATAGTGGCGGCTACAATCAGGAAGATGCACGCCCCGAACCAACTGGCGGCGGTCTTTGAGGTGTCGGGGTCGCCGCTTGAAAACTTGTTATATACTTTTACCCCGCCAATCAAGCCGCAGACCGCCCCGATTGCGTACACCAGTTTTGTTCCGGGGTCGAAATACCCGGTGATTAGGTTCGTGGCTTCGGTGATGCCCGCCTGCCCGTTTCCTTGTGCGTAGGCACTTACCACGGCGGCAAGTATAGCCGCCGACAAGAAGATTTTCTTTCTCATTGTGATTTGTTTTTAATGCCGGGCGGCGGGTGGATAGTCCGCCTTTCCCGGCTGGTGAATAATTTGAAATTTTAGTGGTCGGGGATAGTCCCGTTTGTCTGTTTGGTTTTCAGGTTGCCAATCAACCGTAATCACGCTGTTTCATGCTGTCAGGCTTATACATTATTATATTATAGGAAATCGTTCATGTCGAACGCTTCGTGTTCCTTGCTTTTATTGCCAGCTTCGGCAGGGACAGCAGCCGCAGCCAGTTCCGCTTCGTTGCGTCCCAGCAGTTCCGCCACCTTTGCCAGCCCGCCGTTGATGTTCTCCACCACCGCATCGTAGAGGTTCGTCCCCTCAATCCTTGCCAGTGTCCCGGCGGCTTGCCGCTGTTCCGTTTCGGTGGGGTTGTCGGCGTTCGCCGTGCGTACCGCTTCGCCCAGTTCGTCAAAGCTCACGCCCGTAGCCCGCCCGGTATCATCGTCACCGTCCATGTACCCGGCTATTTCCTCGTCCTCGTAGTCGGGTTCGTCATTCTCGTAACCGGGCGTTTCTTCCGGCAGTCCGTCAGCCTGCGGCGCAAAAATAGTATCATTTTCAGCCGCTTGCGGGAGGTGTCCCGATTTGTCCTGCGCTGTCTGAAATTGTCCGCTCTTGTATCGGCTTTCACCTATCAGCGTGTAGCCTGAAACCCAGTTTCGTGGAAGCGGCGCATCATCCGTTTTGCCCGGTGATGTCCGGCTGTCCGTGTAGCGATACCACAGCCACAGGGCGATGTAGTACACCAAAAGCCCGGTAAGTATGCAATAGATTACCATAGTCAGACAGGCTTTTGGAAGTGGCTTTCGTACAGGGTGTTTATCTCGTCTTGGTACTGCTCGAAGTGGCGCAGCAGAATGTTTTCCACGTAGCTGCTTACCGTCACCTTTCGCCCGCCTATCACCGTCACGATACGCATCAGCTTCTCATGCGTGGTTCGGCTCACGTACAAGGGCTGTCGGTCTGCCAGTTCCACTTTCTGAAAGTAGGTTTCCCGGTAGTCGCCCGAACCGCCCTTGCGCTTGCGGGGTGTCGGTTTCTCTACTTGCACTGTTTCAGCCTGCCGTCCCTCGTGGGCGGTTTCCGTTTCGCTGCCGGGCTGCGGTTCATCATCCGGCTGGCTCTCCCGCTTGGCGGGTACACCCTGCGAGATAAGTTCCCGCATAAAATCCTCGTCTATCTTCGGCATCCCGCCGCTTTGCTTTGCCATATCATTTTAATTTGATGTAGTACACTATTTCGGTTATCAGTTCTTCCAAGTTGCTTCCCCTTACCAACGGGCGGCTGGCGGGAAAGAGCGTGGAGCGGAACACCGCCTTTTTATCCGCCACCAGTTCCTTTTTGTAGCGTTTGGTATCGGGGATAAAGGTTTTCATCAGCGGCAGTTCCAGTTCCTTAATGGTCTTGTCGTAGGCGGTGTAAAGGTCTGTTTTCTCCCTACCGTCCACCATGTTCCAAAAGAGGTACAGCCCTGCAAGTCGGCAGGCTTCATTCTTCACTAATAGCTTTTGGATAGCCATTGCGAACGACAGGCTGCTTTCCAGCACCACCTTGTCGGCTGAAATGGGGGTGAAAATGTAGTCCATGCCCGCAAGGGAGTTTATCACGCCCTCGCTGTTCACCGTGCCGGGCAGGTCGAAAAACACTATATCCGGCACGTGTCCGGCGGCTATATATCCGTCAGCCGTTGCAATCGCCTTTTCGGGCGAACTGCACAGTACCGGGTAGGCTTTCTTCCCCAGCCGGGTGAACTGTTCATACGCCATGCGCTTGTAATCTTCATCCGCCCCGACCTGCTCGGCATCCCGCTTGCGCATCCCGGCAATGGAGTGCTGGGGGTAGTCGCAATCGACCACCGCCACATTGTAGCCTTTGAGGTAGTATAGGTAACTCGCCGCCAGCACGGTAAAGGTGGTTTTGCCGACCCCGCCCTTTTGTGTGGAAAAGGCGACATAAAGGGGTGTTTTCTCGTTTTCCATATTGCTTCCGTTCATTATTGGTTGATAGATTTGTTTATTGCTTTCAATCATTCTTTCCATATTGCAATCTTGAAATATTGAAAGACTGTTTTATTTCAATCTTGTTTTCCTGCTTTCATTCTTTCTTGAAATATTGAAATCCTGCAATCATGTTTTATTGAAATCCTGCTTTCAATCATTCTTTCCTGATTGGAATATTTCTTTCAATCTTGCTTTCAATATTGAAATCCGATGCAAAAAAAGGGAGAAAAAACGTCCCCTGAAAACCTTGTCCCGATTTGTCCTGCGCTGTCCCGTTTTGTCCACCAACCACCTATTTTACAGCATTATAAATCACCGTTACTTTGCAGCGGAGTAACGAACCGCAGGGGGCGCAGGTGTAAAACAGGGCTGGTGAATGGCTGGGCTTACCGTTCCACGCTAACCCCAATCCGTCCGTGACGGATTTCGATTTTCGTCAGAAAATAGCAAGGTGTGTTTTGTAGCATACAAAACCGTTTTCCGTGCCTGAAAACGCCTTGCCCCTTGCGGGGGTAAAAATCACTCCGAAGTCGTAATTTTTTAATCCAAAGAAGCATGGAAACAAGAAGAACCAACAAGGGCGGTCGCCCCGCCCTCGCAGACCCGGCGAAGCATCGCCATGTCCTTTACCTGAACGACCGGGAGAACGCCCGCTTCCTCTCGCAGTGGGAGCAGTCGGGCGTTACGAGCAAGTCCCGTTTCATCGCCGCCCGGCTGTTCGGCGAGCCGTTCCGGGTGGTGAAAGTGGACAAATCGGCAGTAGAATATTGCGCCCGGCTGACCGAATTTTACGCCCAGTTCCGGGCGGTTGCGGTCAATTACAACCAAGTCGTAAAGGCGTTACACGGCAACTTTTCGGAGAAAAAGGCATTGGCTTTTCTCTATAAACTGGAGAAAGCGACCACCGAACTGGCGGTACTGAACCGCCAAGTTATTGCATTAACCAATGAATGCAAGGAACTATGGTTGCCAAAATAAGCACGGGCGGCAATATGTTCGGCGCACTGGTGTACAACCAAAACAAGGTGGACAGCGAGGAAGCAAAGGTGCTTTTTTCCAACAAAATGCTGTTGAGCGAGGACGGGAACTTCTCTATCGGCGAGTGTATGCGCAGCTTTGAAATGCAGATGCCCGTCCAGCTATCCACCAAGAAGCCGATACTTCATATTTCCATAAACCCGCACCCGGAAGACGTGCTGACCGACCAGCAGCTTTCCGACATAGCCAAAGAGTATATGCAGAAGTTGGGCTATGGCAACCAGCCTTATTTGGTGTACAAGCATACCGACATCGGCCGCCACCATATCCACATCGTGGGGTTGCGGGTGGACGAGAACGGCAGACCGCTGAATGACAAGTTCGAGCATCGTCGCAGCAAGCAAATCACCCGTGAACTGGAAAAGAAATACAACCTGCACCCGGCAGAGCGAAAGGAACGTGCCGAACGTCCGGAACTTAAAAAGGTGGATTATGCCACCGGGGACGTGAAGCACCAAATCGGCAACACCGTGAAAGCGGCTTGCTACGGCTACCGCTTCCAATCGTTCGGGGAATACAAGGCTTTGCTTGCCGTTTACAACGTCTGCGCCGAGGATGTCAAGGGTGAAGTGAACGGCAAGCCCTATCAGGGCATAGTCTATTCCGCCATGAACGACAAGGGAGAAAAGGCGGGCAACCCGGTAAAGGCTTCCCGCATCGGCAAGTCGGTAGGTTATGAAGCGGTGCAGCGCAGAATGGAGAAATCGGGCGAGCTGATTAAGAACGGCAAGCTGAAAGAGCGCACCCGGAAGATTGTAGCCACTGCCATGCAGACCGCCCACAGCCGCAAGGAACTGGAACAGCAGCTAAAGAAGCAGGGCATTGACGTGGTATTCCGTCAGAATGACAGCGGGCGCATCTATGGCGTTACGTTCATCGACCATGACAACCGGGTGGTGCTGAACGGTTCACGCTTGGGCAAGGAGTATTCGGCGAACGTGTTCAACGAACGTTTTTCGGGCGAAACCGGAAAGATGCACCAGTCCGAATTGTCAGCACCACAGCAAGACCAGCCCACGCATCAGGAACAGCCGGGCTTCACGCCGAAATCCGATATCGTTCCGGGTGTGGCTTCGGTGCTGGGTGCTTTCGGTGGATTGCTTGGCGGCGGTGCATCAGGCGGTGACGAGCCGCAGGACACCGCCCGCCAAAAGAGAAAGAAGAAAAAGAAGCGCACAAGGCGCATCGACTAACTTAAAAAACATTACAATCATGCAACAGGAAGATGATTTGAGAGGGCTTGCACGGGTCATGGACTTTATGCGGGCTATCAGTATTCTATTCGTGGGAATAAACGTGTACTGGTTCTGTTACTCCACCCTGAAAGAATGGGGAGTGACATTTGAGGTGATAGACAAGATACTGTGGAACTTCCAGCGTACCACCGGGCTGTTCTCGTCCGTTCTTTGGACAAAACTTTTTTCGGTGGTGTTCCTCGCCCTGTCGTGCATCGGTACTAAGGGAGTGAAAGAGGAAAAGATAACGTGGACGAAGATACATTGCAGTCTTGTGGCGGGTGTCGTGTTGTTTTTCCTGAACTGGTGGCTGCTGGAACTTCCGCTGCCACATACGGCGGACACTGTGTTTTATATCGCCACGCTGTCGGCGGGCTATATCTGTATGCTCATGGCGGGTACATGGATGTCCCGGCTGTTGAAGAACAACCTGATGGATGATGTCTTTAACACGGAAAACGAAAGTTTCCAGCAGGAAACAAGGCTTATCGAAAATGAATACTCTGTAAACTTGCCTACCCGGTTCTACTATAAGAAGAAGTGGAACAACGGCTATATTAACGTTGTAAACGTTTTTCGTGCGAGTATCGTGTTAGGAACGCCGGGCAGTGGTAAGTCATACGCAGTAGTAAATAATTATATAAAACAGCAAATCGAGAAAGGTTTTGCGCTCTACTGCTATGATTATAAGTTTCCCGATTTATCGGAAATCGCTTATAATCATTTGCTTAACCACTTGGACGGGTATAAGGTAAAGCCCAAATTCTACATTATCAATTTTGACGACCCACGCAAGAGCCACCGATGCAACCCGATAAACGCCAGTTTCATGTCGGACATTGCGGATGCCTATGAAGCAAGCTACACGATAATGCTTAACCTCAATCGAAGTTGGATAAGCAAGCAGGGCGACTTCTTCGTGGAAAGCCCGATTATTCTTTTGGCGGCTATAATTTGGTATCTCCGTATCTATCAAGGCGGTAAGTATTGCACGTTCCCCCATGCCATTGAACTGCTAAATAAGAAATACGCTGATGTTTTCACGATTTTACGCAGTTATCCCGAACTGGAAAACTATCTTTCCCCGTTCGTGGATGCTTGGGAAAGTTCGGCAGTTGAACAGTTGCAGGGGCAGATTGCCAGTGCGAAAATCCCGCTTTCAAGGATGATAAGCCCGGCACTTTACTGGGTAATGACGGGTGATGATTTTTCACTCGACATCAACAACCCGAAAGAGCCTAAAATACTGGTTGTCGGCAACAATCCCGACCGCCAAAATATCTACTCGGCAGCACTGGGCTTATATAATTCCCGTATCGTGAAGCTGATAAACAAGAAAGGTCAGCTTAAAAGTTCGGTGATAATAGACGAGTTGCCAACGATTTATTTTCGTGGGCTTGACAACCTGATTGCTACTGCCCGAAGCAACAAGGTGGCGGTTCTGCTGGGCTTTCAGGATTACAGCCAGCTTACCCGTGACTACGGGGACAAGGAAAGCCGGGTGATACAAAATACTGTGGGCAACGTGTTTAGCGGTCAGGTAGTCGGTGAAACGGCAAAAATCCTTTCCGAGCGTTTCGGAAAGGTGTTGCAGAAACGGCAGAGCATGACAATCAACCAGCGGGAGAAGTCCACCTCTATAAGTACCCAAATGGACAGCCTGATACCCGCCAGTAAAATATCCAACCTCACGCAAGGCATGTTCGTGGGTGCTGTGGCGGACAACTTCGATGAACGGATAGAGCAGAAGATTTTCCACTGCGAAATCGTGGTGGACAATGAAAAGGTGAAGCGGGAAACCGCCCGTTACGTGAAGCTGCCGCAGATAATCGACTTCACCGACAAGGACGGCAACGACCGGATGCAGGAGGAGATACAAGCCAACTATGACCGCATCCGGCAGGAAGTCCGGCAGATTGTCGAGGACGAGATAACCCGGATTAAGAACGACCCGGAGCTATGCCATTTGATAAAAGAGGAAGAATAGCTGTATATAATATAATGTATGGAGTGAAGAACAGCCGATGTAGCTTTACGGTTGTTCTTCATTCTGTTTTTTTGTGCGGTAGGCTTCAAAACGCACTAATATTTCGTGCAGGTTCTTCAATGTTTCCACAGCCTTGCCTATCGGCGGCATATTGCTTTTGTCAAAGGTCAGTTTCTTCAAATCGGTAGTGTACGCCGTAGCCACTTCGGGTAACGCCATGACCGCTTCGGCATCCTTGAATATCGGAGCATCAGCCAGCGACAAGTGCGAACGGGAGTTTTTGTTTAGCCCGTCCTCTATCGTCACCCGGTACATGGCATCCAAGAAATCTTCCGAATGTAGGTAATCGTTATATCCCTGATTGTGGTAGAGTGCCGACAAGTCGTAAACGTCACGGATATGCTTTGCCAGCAGTGCGGCTGCATCCTCATTGTAAGACAGCTTTACCAGCCTTGAAACCTTGTCGCAGATAGTCTTTCGGGGATTGATGCACTGCGTTTCAAAACTTCCCAGCCCGTAGGTGCTTATCAGTTCCTCTTGCCCGATGCTTTCAAGAAAGGCGGTCACAATCGGTTTGATAACCCGCTTGTCCGCCGGGTAGAACATCAGTTTTTTGTCCGGCAGGTCACAGGATTTTATCTCTACTTCCAAATGCTCTTTTAGTCCCACACCCTGAAATACATTGTCATACGAGAAATACAGTTTGCGGTAATTACCGCCCGTTTCCGACAAATCTTCCTTGTATATGTCACTGTTAAGTTCGGCTATATATTTGGAAAGTTTCTTGTTCAATGTCTTTTCAGCCTGCTTGGACGCACCTTTGTCACCCGTGAACACGAACAAGTCCAAATCTTCCGAGAAGCGTTCTATCAGCCCGTAGGCTTTGGAAAGTGAAGTCCCGCCTTTGAAGTAGGTCTTATCCGCATATTCGGACATGGAAATATCCCGCAGTATCTTCGATACCCAGTAATCCTTTTCCACGTGCGACTGCTCGTAGCCGAAATGTTCAGCCGCCAGTGCGATGATTTCCTTGAACGCTTCCTTGTCCGAATGTAAATTCATATTTCTGTCCTATGCCGTTTTATAATCCAAGTTGAACCGTGTCGTGGGAAGAATGGTCTTTGCCATTTCTGTTTGCAATACGGTTTGTCTGATGTCGCCCAGTATGTCCGCCACCACCTTTCTGACACGTGGCGGGTAACTTTTCGCCAAAGATACGATTTTTTCCAGTTCCGGCAGGCTGTACCCGTTGAAATATTGGCTCTTGACCCGGTTGTAGATGTCCTGCCCGGTTGTTCCGGGTATGCGCTTCATGTCCTTTATCGCATCGAGCAGCCGCAAGTACGGGACAAGGCTTTCATCCGGGTAGTCCATGCAGTAGGCTTTCACGCACTCTATATCCAAGTTCTTGAAACGGAAACGGCGAACCGGGTTAGGAGTGGCTATCGTTATGGTTGTGGCAACCTGTTCGGTCAGCCCCATTTTGTTATAGATGTAAGCCCCCGTGATATAGCCGTTCAGTTTTTCAGTCAGGTAGCGGAACTGTTCATCCTGATAGACTGGCAGCTTTCCCAGCCCCAGCACTGATTTCTTGGGACGGTAGTACGCCCCCTTTTCAACCCGTACCAGTACCCCTTTGCGGCTCTGTTCGGAGAGCAGCACCGCAACATTGGCGGTCTTTTCCGTTTCAAACGATAAATCCCGGAACGTGAATATACGCCCGGTATCTATCCGTTCAATCTGCCCAAGTATCTCTTTTCTGAATGAAGCCATATTTATGTCCTTTGTTTCTATATGCAAAGATAGTATATTATGTAATCACCTGCAAAAACATAACAAAGATTTTGCCGAAGATGTTTTCTTTTTGTCGTGTCACCTGATAATAGGAGAATAACGGAAACTCAATCAAAGGCTTGCCATACGCTTCATAAACGCTTCACAAATGGCTCACAAGTATAATGCGATTTTTGTAAAACTGTTGATTATAAGCCGAGAACAATATATACAAATGGCTCACAAATGGCTCGTTTAAAGCAAGCGATTAACTTCGGTCTGTACCCGTTTTAAATCTCCAACCAACAGTTGGAGATTTACCGCACCCGGATAATTTCAAGCTCCGCAGGACAGATTCGGGCATCCCTTGCCCCCGTTTTTAGTCGCTATCTGTAGACTGGACTATTATTATACCATTCAATAATCAAATCATTATCGTTATTATGGACATTTAAAGTGAAAAAGATATTCCTATAATGATTAAAGCAATAGATGCAAATATGTATCTATATCTTTTTGTAGAAAACATTGCTCCTATACAAGAGATAGATACAGCAAATTGCATACATTTTAAACTTAACTCTGTAGTCTTAAATATACACATAGACAAAAAAGATAATGCCAAAACAAATAGTATAGCATTCAATATATATTTCAGTTTCATATTCCTTTGATTTACATTGACCTTATTAGCAGTAGCATATAAATTGCTCATCCTAACCCAATAACCAATCCTATACAAAAGAACAAGGTGAATCTCTTTTCCTTGTGTTTCAGCCCATAGACCAGCCCGATAATAGCACATAAAGGAATATTAGATGAATCTGCATTTTTTCCTTTATTTACAAGGTATTTATGACTTTCTTTGCTCAATTTGCAAATCTCACGGTTCTCATTGTTCTGTTGTAGCATACATTTATGCAACTTAATGTTCCCATGATTCAGTTTAATCTATTTTCTCTAATTCAATTGTAGCTACTTTCTCTTTATCTGGACTAATTTCATTCTGTATAATGGTTATATGTTTTTGGGTATAGCTTTTGATAATCCAAGGGGCTCCACCCAAATATAAAGCATTGCTATTAAATGTGATATATTTCCCTTCTATTGTATAAGTAATATCAATTTCATCGTAACCTTCCCAATTTACTTTCCCTTTCCGAGTATCTACAAATTGCATACCGACCCCCATATTTTGTACTGTCCAAGCCTCACAATGCCCTGTTCCACGCCATGAAGTCTGATAAAGTGCTTCGGGGGTTAATTCATTTGTCTGTTCATTATCATCGTCGCAGCTTATAAAGCTGAATGTACAGAGGAATAGCATAAGTATTCCAAGAATTTCTTTTGTTTTCATATTCTTTTTTTTAATCTCTTGTTTAACTCATTCAATCTTTATTTTGTCTCTTCGTTGAACCAACCAAAGATAAGGTGGGTTCTATCAATTCCATTTTTTATTTCTTGCATAAGGCAGCAGAACCCTTTAACTGTCTTGAGCAAGATA
>NZ_JBDFVF010000040.1:0-57598 GCF_040913205.1 Bacteroides sp. MSSM.1001136sp1_RTP21357st2_D2_RTP21359_211015
ATAAGATGAAAAGACAATATTGGTGTAAGATAAATGTATAAAAGATTAAGGAAAGAGTATAATGCGTTTTCCCTGCGTAGCTCTGACAGAACAATACCGATTGGGTAAATCAAGTATAACGGCTTTATAATGCAAACTTCATAGGGACATACGTTCTTCTATCCCGTATTCTATGCTGTTAATCTACAAAGAGACAGGCTGACAATAAAAGTCCGAATCTTTTATTGTCAGCCTGTTTTGGGTTATTGTCAGCACTTATTGTCAGCTGTTAATACGTTGAAAATCATTATTCTATATGGATGAAATCTTTAGCTGACAATAAAAAGACTAAATAATATCCTTATGAGTAAAAATGATTAGAAGCGGCAGCGAAGATCTACCCCAAATTGCATTGGGCGTCCTTTCTGCATGAAACCTTTGTTCATTGTTTCGAAATAGAAGGCGGCATAGTCTTTATTCAGGAAGTTGCGTGCCCAGAAACTAATCATTGCATCACCGATTTCCAGATTCGTTCTCCAGTTGAGTGTGCCGTAGAAGGATTGGCTGACGTCGTTTTGTTCAGTCCAGTAGATACGTCCGGCAGCGTTATAGTTCGCTTGGAATACAACCCGGTCGAAGATAGAACGTGGGCTGCAGGTGATGGCATATTCTCCACCGATATTTAATGTATGCTTGGGAACAAAGGGAACATATTTGCCATTGTAATCCGTAATTATGGGAGTGCCATCTTTTTTCTCTTCGGTGATTACATAATCAGTAAAGGTGGCATACGTATATCCATAACTGGCATTCAGGCTAAGTTCTTTAGTCACACTGGCACGAAGAGCTGCTTCTGCACCATAGCTGCGACTTTTTCCTGCATTAATCGTGATACGCCCCAAACCACTTTCTGCAAATTGGGAGAGTTGTTGGTCGCGGGTATCCATGTAGAATGCTGCGACGTCGGCCCAAAGTCTGCCTTCCCATAAAGTAAGGTGGCTACCTACTTCGTAGTTCCACGAATATTCGGGCTTGTAAGTAGTAGAAGTTTTTACGTCAATCTCTTTTGCTGGTACCATTTGGTCCATCATTTTTATAATGGTTGCCCCCCATGTGGCATCTTGCCCTATTGTCGGACTTTCTTTGATGGCATTCATCATCGAATTTTTCAATTCTGTTTGTGATAAGTCAGAGAACATTTGGATGTTATATCCTCCCGAACGATATCCCCGGGTAACGGTGGCATAAACGTTATTTTGATTCTTCCATTCATATTGAATAGCAAATTTGGGTAGAAGCTGTACATAATCAGTCGAGAGTTTGCCTACAAAAGAGGCCGGAGCTTTCATATTCTGATCGGACAGGTTGATTTGGTTGGGGCCCATAGCTAAGTGAAAATCGAAACCAAAATCGATAGGAGTGCTAAGAGAATTATACTTCATACTGATTTTCTCGTAATCGAGCCGGAGGCCGGCTGTAACGGACAGCCCTTCTATGAACAAGTTGTTGAAAGTAGACTGATGATAAAGTGCACCGCTAAGAGTCGGGGTATCGAAAGTTCCTCCTACGCTTAAAGTCGGGTTGTGTACAGTCATTCCCATGGTGGGAGCTCCGGGTTTGGCAGATGCTTCTTCAAAAGCAGCATTGGCGTTGTTTTCAATGACCGACTTCACTCCTTCTTCTTTAAACAAAACAGGACCTGTAGTATGCAGCCATTGATAGAATCCGAAAGCTCCCGTAGCCCATTGCCATCTTTTTCCGGGTTTGGCTTTCAACACAATCTCTTCGGAAATGGTGTTTGCACGTTGCTTTTGCTCAATATTGAAAATATCTCTTTCTGTGAAATCCTGATCGAGGAACATACGGTCATTCAGGTTCTGATAACCTGTCACGGCACTTAATATAAAGTTGTTAGCTTGATATTCGATGTTAACACCGGAGTTGAGCAATCCACGGCGGTAACTACTGCGGTCGTTATATGAAATCTTTCCGATATAATCTGCCCGGTCTTCTGTAATTTCTTTACCGTCTTTTTGAGCTTTGGCTATGGCACTGGGAGTAATACCGGTATAATAATACGGATACCCACCTTGATCGCTATATTCATAGCTAAGTGCCATATCTATTTTTAGATTAGATGTCGGCAGGTAAATTCCACGAAAACGTCCGCCTCCGGCGTTGCTTTTGTCGACCTTTTCGTTATTTCTTGCCGAATTTTCAAAGAAGCCACCTGTGTGTTCGTAGAAACCTCCGGTAGAAAAAGCGAAGCGGTCGGATGTCCGGTGATAGTGGGTGAGTGACACATTATAATTATTGTAGGTCGCTGCTCCCATGCGGATATCAGTACCTTGATAAGTGAAAGGCGATTTTGTGTGCACTTTGATAAGTCCTCCCATCGTATTACGTCCGTAGAGAGTACCTTGTGGTCCTCGGAGAATGTCAATACGTTCGATATCAGCATAGTTGAAGTCGAAAGCGGATTTGTCGATATAAGGGATGTTGTCTACGTAAAGTCCTACGGACGGAGTGTTGATACGTGAGCCGATTCCGCGGATATAAATGGAAGTGGTCAGTTTGGAACCATAATCGGGGATAAACAGATTAGGGACGATGCCTGTCAGGTTTTTCACAGAGTTCACCTGATTGGCGCGCATATTATCTTGCGATAAAACAGTGGCTGCCACCGGTAATTCACGCAACTTACGATTCTCTTTCGGAGTGGCAATCACTACCACTTCTTCGATGTCTACTATTTTTAGTGAGTCTTTCGGGAAATCTTCCGCCCATGCTGTACCTGTCGTCAGGAGCGTGAGGGCAATCATAATATTCTTTGTCTTCATCTGCTGTTAATTTATCTGGTGCAAAGTAACGGCAAATATAGATGACGGTCAATCCTCATTTATTAGGATTATGACTTATTTTTTAAGAGGTCAGATTCGGTCAGCTTCGATATATCCGTTCATTACAGCATAAATAGTCAGCCCGGAGACGGACTTAATGCCTAATTTCTCCGTGATATTTTTTCGGTGAGTGATAACGGTAGTCAGGCTGATATTCAGTTTATCTGCTATTTCTTTGTTGATTAATCCTTTGGTTATCAGTACGAGCACTTCTATTTCACGGGCGGATAGAATTTCCTGATGAGGCTGCATCGGAGGCATGGGTGGCATATCTTTTACCGGATAACCGTCATGGTGAGCATGTTGGTGAAGTTTCAATATGTTTTTCACCAGCTCTTCTTCGGATTCGTGAATGTTGAGTACAGGTACGCCGGACAGTTGGAATTGCGGACTGTCGCTTGCCAATACAATCGTTTTTCGTTTCCGGGGGAGAAAGAAAGCATTGTGCTCCACGTAAATCTGTGCGGAAATGAAATAGTGGGCATACATATCGGGAGTATCGTCCATCAGTTCGCTGAAGTGATGAAAAGTCCGTATGGTTGCCATAGGAATCATTTCCTCCAGGATTCCTTTCAGACCGAGACAGGTCAATGTATTGGCTTCTACGATTGCTATTTCGGGTTGATAATTCATTTTAGTGTAAGTTTAATTAATGATTGAAATAGTTGGCTGCTGCTTCTGCACATCGTTCGCCGTCCACCCCGGCAGACACAATTCCTCCGGCATAGCCTGCGCCTTCTCCGCAAGGAAATAATCCGCGAACGGTGACATGTTGTAGAGTATCCTTATCGCGTATGATACGAATGGGGGAAGAAGTTCGTGTTTCCACACCAATCATTACTGCCTCATTTGTCAGGAATCCGTGACTGCTTCGTCCGAATTGTTGGAAACCAAGAGATAGCCTTTTGCTAATAAATGATGGCATCCAGAAATGAAGTGGAGACGAAATCAATCCCGGACTATAGGATGACTCGGGCAGATCGTAACTCAATTTCTTGCGGGTAAAATCCAGCATGCGTTGTGCCGGAGCAGTCTGTCGTCTGCCTCCCTGCAACCAGCATTGACGTTCCAATTCCTCTTGAAAGTGAAGAACAGATAGTAACTGTGAATTAATCTCTGAAAGTTGTGAACTTTTCAAATTCGGGTTTAGTGCCATCAGCTGTTCATCTTGTTGCGCAGCCAATTCTTTATTCCTCATTTTTAATTCTTCATTTCCCAAATCTTCCGGTTGAATTTCCACTACCATTCCCGAATTACTCCACCGTGACCCACGGTTGGCAGGAGACATGCCGTTTACTACCACTTGTTCCGGTCCGCTGGCGGCAGGAACGATGAAACCTCCGGGACACATACAGAAACTATATACTCCTCTGCCTTCTGCCTGTGTTACAAAGCTGTATTCAGCAGCGGGCAGGTATTTGCCCCGTCCATTCTTATTATGGTATTGTATTTGATCGATCAACATTGCCGGATGCTCCAAACGGACACCGACTGCAATGCCTTTCGCTTCAATCGCCACATGATTCGCAGCCAGCCAACGATATACATCTCTCGCCGAATGTCCGGTTGCCAGTATCACGGGTCCGAGAAAAGTCTTTCTTGTATTTGTTTCGATACCTTTGACTTCATCGTTCTCAATAATCAATGCATCCATTCGTGTCTGGAAATGTACTTCTCCGCCACATTCGATAATGGTGTTCCGCATATTTTCAATGACACGTGGCAATTTGTCTGTTCCGATATGCGGATGCGCATCCACCAATATCGAAGTTGAAGCTCCATGCTGGCAAAATACGTTCAGAATCTTATCTACATTTCCTCTCTTCTTGCTCCGGGTATAGAGTTTCCCATCCGAGTAAGCTCCTGCACCTCCTTCTCCGAAACTGTAATTCGATTCTGGATCAACAGTGTGTTCCCTGCTGATTTGTGCCAGGTCTTTTTTACGTTCGCGCACGTCTTTTCCACGTTCGATGACGATAGGGCGTAATCCAAGTTCAACAAGGCGTAATGCAGCGAATAATCCGCCGGGACCTGCGCCAACGACAATCACTTGCGGTTTTCCTTCTACATTATTATATATAGTACGTTCGTACTCATCTTCTTGCGGCATTTCCTTGATGTATGCCCTTACCTTCAGATTGACGAAGATAGTCCGCTGGCGTGCATCAATACTCCGTTTCAAGATTCGGGTAGCGGTGATGTCACGTAAATTCAGACTTTTTTCTTTAGAAAGATATTCCTTTAATTTCTGTTCGTTTGCTGCGATTTCGGGAAGTATACGGAGTTGGTATTCTTGTGTCATTTAGTTATTATTGATATTGTTTTCGATTATCCAATTAGAAAAACGGGCTATTTATGCATCAGTGTCTTATCCGAATAAAGCCCTGAACGCCTCTTCTACTTTTCTCACCGGTACTAATTCTATCTTCAGTTTTTGGGTATCGATCCCTTGCAAGTTATATTTAGGTAGCAAGAAACGTTTGAAACCTAACTTTTCAGCTTCACCGATACGCTGTTCAATTCGATTCACAGGACGTATCTCTCCCGACAATCCGATTTCTCCCGCCATGCAAACTTCCGGCTCAATGGCTGCATCCATATTGGAAGAAAGGATTGCACTGATAACCGGCAGATCGATAGCCGGATCATTCACTTTCAATCCTCCGGCAATATTCAGGAACACATCTTTCTGTGCCAACTTAAATCCCACCCGCTTTTCGAGAACAGCCAGCAGCATATTCATTCTTCTCAAATCGAAACCGGTTGCCGAACGTTGCGGATTTCCGTAGACTGCAGAGCTTACCAAAGCCTGTGTCTCAATCAAAAACGGGCGAATCCCCTCAATGGCGGAGGCAATGGCTACCCCGCTCATCCCTTCATGATCCTGACTTAGCAAAAGTTCGGAAGGATTACTCACTTGGCGCAACCCATCCTGACGCATTTCATAAATACCTAATTCTGCCGTACTACCGAAACGATTCTTGATACTGCGTAGAATACGATACATATAATGTTGGTCGCCCTCAAATTGAAGAACAGTATCTACGATATGTTCCAGCACTTTAGGTCCTGCAATACTTCCTTCCTTATTAATATGTCCGATCAGCAATACAGGCGTATGTGTTTCTTTCGCAAAACGAAGAATAGACGCCGAACACTCTCTGACTTGCGCTATACTTCCGGGAGACGATTCGATACTTTCGGTGGAAATAGTCTGTATAGAGTCGATAATCACTAAATCGGGATTCGTATTCTTGATATGCACATAAATCTGTTCGAGTGAAGTCTCGCAAACGATCAGGCAATCGCTGGAAGTGTCAGAGAGACGGTCGGCACGAAGTTTCAGCTGTCGTGCACTCTCTTCACCGGATACATAAAGAATCTTCTTTTCCGGCATGTGCAGTACGGTCTGCATGACGAGCGTCGATTTACCGATTCCCGGCTCGCCGCCTATCAGGACAAGAGAACCCTGTACAAGTCCGCCTCCCAATACACGATTCAGTTCATCATCGTGCATATTGATGCGTGGCTCGTCGTCTGCCTCTATATCGCTAAGTGCCAGTGGCTTGGGCTTCTGTGTTTCAATGCCCGACACCGGACGGCGGTTAGTGGGTTCTTTCCGTACGATTTCTTCAACATACGTATTCCATTCTCCACACGACGGACATTTACCCACCCATTTCGGTGAATCCTGTCCGCAATTACTGCATACATATACGGTTTTCTCTTTTGCCATCGAAATTCCTTTCTTCTTGTAGGGTACAAAAATAGGGATAATTTATTAGAAATAAGTTATCCCTGCCTAATAGAAATAGATGAAGCCTACAGAGTTATCTCTCCCGCTATCGAACGGTTCATCCGGTCGCGTACCTCATCCGGGGTATATCCATGTCCCAGTAAGAACATTAATTTAGTGACTGCCGATTCCGTTGTACTGTCATATCCGGAGACAACGCCTGCCTGCAATAACTGGTATCCTGTTTCGTAACGTTCCATTTCTACCATTCCTGCGCTGCATTGTGTTACGTTGACAATCACAATTCCACGTTCACTGGCCTGACAGAGCCGGCGTATAAACCATTCCTTTCGGGGAGCATTCCCCGAACCGTATGTTTCGAGCACAACCGCCTTTAAACCTTCAATCCCCAGAATGGTGGCAATTACATTTTCCTGGATGCCCGGAAAGAGCTTCAGTACCACTACATTGGTATCCAGCAAATAGTGCGGTTTCAATTCCCGTTCTTCACCATTTCCGTGAATTTGTACATTATTATATTTAATATGGATTCCCGCTTCCGCCAATACCGGATAATTGAAAGAACGGAATGCATTGAAGTTTTCTGCATTCATCTTTGTCGTACGGTTTCCCCGCATCAGGTGATTTTCAAAGAAGATGCATACTTCGGGCACCAGTGCCCTTCCTTCCTTGTTTTGTGCAATGGCAATCTCGATACTGGTCATCAGATTTTCCTTTCCGTCCGTGCGGAGTACGCCGATGGGAAGCTGTGAGCCTGTGAGGATAACAGGTTTGTCCAGTCCTTCCAGCATAAAACTTAGTGCGGAAGCGGTATAAGCCATCGTGTCCGTTCCGTGCAGGATGACGAAGCCGTGGTAACGATTGTAGTTGTCATGAATAATGCGTACCAGCTTCCGCCACATATCCGGTTCCATGTCCGACGAATCCATCGGAGGATCAAACTGATAGGTGTCAATTGGAAAATTGAACTTTTGCAGTTCGGGGATATACTTTTGCAGTTGCTCGAAGTTAAAGTTCTCCAGAGCACCTGTCGCGGCATTCTCAATCATACCAATTGTTCCACCGGTGTATATTAACAATACGGAAGTATTTAATGGGTTCATAAGCTGATTTTGTGCGATTGTTTTCGCAAATATAATAATAGATTTGATAAATAAGTAACAAAATGTCATAAAAGTGAAGGCGAATGACCGGATAAAGCGCAGGCGAAAGATTCTTTTTATCAGAAAAAAACCGAAAAAAGTGATAGATTGAACGTTTTTATTATTACTTTTGCGACACTTATCAAAAACAAGAGTAGAAACAAGGACTATGATGAAGTACTATCCACATACAGTCACATCCATGTGTACCATGACCCTTAGGGGTTAATGGATAGTTTTTGTGTATCTACGTGATTCACGCTTGTATAAGCAGGCAAAATTCAAATTCAATTTTATTCGTAAACAACCAATCGTTCTGTAAAAAGCAAACTGCAGGACATTGCATTTAAATAAGTATCTTCATGAAAGTAATGAAATTCGGCGGAACATCCGTAGGTTCCGTGAACAGCATTTTAAGCGTAAAGAGAATTGTAGAGTCGGCAAATGAGCCGGTAATTGTAGTTGTTTCCGCATTGGGAGGCATCACTGACAAATTGATAAATACATCGAAGATGGCGGCAGTGGGAGATTCAGCCTATGAGGGTGAGTTTCGCGAAATCGTTTACCGTCATGTGGAGATGATTAAGGAGGTGATTCCTGCCGGAGAAAAGCAAGTATCGTTGCAACGTCAGATTGGCGAGCTGCTGAACGAATTGAAGGATATCTTTCAGGGAATTTACCTGATTAAAGACCTTTCCCCGAAAACTTCGGATACAATCGTCAGCTATGGTGAACGCCTTTCATCGATCATCGTCACCGCACTGATTGAGGGAGCAAAATGGTTCGATTCGCGCACTTTTATCAAGACGGAAAGAAAGCATAGCAAGCACACGCTGGATACAGAATTGACTAATAAACTGGTGAAAGAGGCTTTCCAGTCTATTCCTAAAGTAGCGCTGGTGCCGGGATTCATCTCTTCGGATAAAACGACAGGGGATGTAACAAACCTCGGACGCGGTGGCTCGGACTATACGGCTGCCATTATTGCTGCGGCGCTGGATGCGGCAAGTCTGGAAATCTGGACGGACGTAGACGGATTTATGACGGCTGATCCGCGTGTCATTTCGACTGCTTATACGATTACGGAATTGAGTTACGTAGAAGCGACCGAACTTTGTAACTTCGGCGCAAAGGTGGTTTATCCGCCGACTATCTATCCCGTATGTCACAAGAATATTCCTATTATAATAAAGAATACATTCAACCCGGATGGAGTGGGAACGGTTATCAAACAAGAAGTTTCCAACCCGCAGAGCAAGGCTATCAAGGGGATTTCCTCCATCAACGACACAAGTCTGATTACTGTTCAGGGTCTTGGTATGGTAGGTGTGATCGGTGTAAACTACCGCATTTTTAAAGCATTGGCAAAGAATGGAATCAGCGTGTTCCTCGTCTCACAGGCTTCATCGGAAAACAGTACTTCTATCGGTGTGCGTAATGCCGATGCCGACCTGGCTTGTGAAGTGCTGAACGAAGAATTTGCGAAAGAAATAGAGATGGGGGAGATTTCTCCGATTCTGGCGGAAAGAAATCTGGCAACAGTGGCTATCGTAGGTGAGAATATGAAACATACACCGGGTATCGCAGGTAAACTTTTCGGTACACTGGGACGTAATGGTATCAACGTTATCGCTTGCGCACAGGGAGCTTCGGAAACTAATATCTCTTTTGTTGTCGATTCCAAATCCTTGCGTAAATCATTGAACGTAATCCACGACTCTTTCTTCCTCTCCGAATATCAGGTATTGAACCTCTTTATCTGTGGTGTCGGTACGGTAGGGGGCAGTCTGGTAGAACAGATTCGTTGCCAGCAACAAAAGCTGATGATGGAAAACGGACTGAAACTCCATGTAGTAGGCATCATTGATGCAGCCAAGGCAATGTTCAGCCGTGAAGGTTTCGACCTCGCCAACTTCCGTGAAGAACTGTTGGAAAAGGGCAAGGACAGCAGCTTGCAAACCATCCGCGACGAGATTATCGGAATGAATATCTTTAATTCTGTATTTGTAGACTGTACGGCCAGCGCTGACATCGCATCGCTTTACAAAGATTTCCTGCAACACAATATCTCTGTGGTAGCAGCCAATAAGATTGCGGCTTCTTCCGCTTATGAAAACTATCGTGAACTGAAAACGATTGCCCGCCAACGGGGTGTGAAGTATCTGTTCGAAACAAACGTAGGTGCAGGTCTTCCGATCATCAATACAATTAATGACCTGATTCATAGCGGTGACAAGATTCTGAAGATTGAAGCGGTGCTTTCCGGTACACTGAACTATATATTTAATAAAATCAGCGCCGATATTCCTTTCAGCCGTACCATCAAAATGGCACAGGAAGAACGCTACTCTGAACCGGACCCACGTATTGACTTGAGTGGAAAAGATGTGATCCGTAAACTGGTGATTCTGGCACGTGAAGCCGGATACCGTCTGGAACAGGAAGATGTTGAAAAGAACCTCTTTGTTCCGAATGACTTCTTCGAAGGTTCTCTGGAAGATTTCTGGAAACGTGTTCCAAGTCTCGACGCAGACTTTGAAGCCCGTCGCCAGGTATTGGAAAAAGAAAACAAGCACTGGCGTTTCGTCGCCAAACTGGAGAATGGAAAAGCCTCCGTCGGCCTGCAGGAAGTAGGAGCCAACCATCCGTTCTACGGCTTGGAAGGCAGCAACAATATTATCCTGCTCACTACGGAACGCTATAAAGAATATCCGATGATGATTCAAGGATACGGTGCCGGTGCCGGCGTAACGGCTGCCGGAGTATTTGCCGACATCATGAGTATCGCAAACGTTTAATAAATTAAAAATTGAGAATTAAAAATTGAGAAATACCATTCGGAAACGGATCTAAGGCTTTCTTTCATTTTTTAATTCTCAATTCTCAATTTTCAATTTATGAAGCATATTATCATATTGGGAGACGGAATGGCCGATTGGCCAGTAAAGTCATTAGGGGACAAGACGCTCCTGCAATATGCAAAGACGCCTTATATGGATAAGCTAGCTCGCATGGGACGTAACGGCCGCCTGATTACTGTGGCGGAAGGTTTCCATCCGGGTAGTGAAGTTGCCAATATGTCCGTGTTGGGATATAATTTGCCAAAGGTATATGAAGGTCGCGGACCGCTGGAAGCTGCCAGTATTGGTGTGGATCTGAAACCGGGTGAGATGGCAATGCGCTGTAATTTGATTTGTGTGGAAGGAGATATTCTGAAGAATCACTCCTCCGGACATATATCTACGGAAGAAGCAGATGTATTGATTCAATATTTGCAAGAAAAACTGGGCAATGACCGCGTACGCTTTCATACAGGAGTTCAGTACCGCCATCTATTGGTTATCAAGGGAGGTAATAAAGAACTGGATTGTACACCTCCGCATGATGTACCTTTGAAACCTTTCCGTCCATTGATGGTGAAACCATTGGTTCCGGAAGCGCAAGAAACGGCAGATCTGATTAACGACCTGATTCTGAAATCACAGGAACTGCTGAAAGATCATCCATTGAATCTGAAACGTATGGCAGAAGGTAAAGATCCTGCGAACAGTATTTGGCCCTGGAGTCCCGGTTACCGTCCGCAGATGCCTACTTTCTCCGAGACTTTCCCACAGGTAAAGAAAGGAGCAGTCATCTCGGCTGTCGATCTGATAAACGGAATCGGTTATTATGCTGATTTACGTCGCATCGCAGTAGAGGGAGCGACCGGACTTTATAATACGAACTATGAAAACAAAGTGACCGCTGCCTTGGAAGCATTGAAGACGGATGATTTTGTTTATCTGCATATCGAAGCCAGTGATGAGGCCGGACACGAAGGAGACATCGACTTGAAACTTCTCACTATCGAGAATCTTGATAAACGTGCCGTAGGACCTATTTATGAAGCAGTGAAAGATTGGGACGAACCGGTAGCCATTGCTGTATTGCCCGATCATCCTACTCCCTGTGAGCTTCGTACTCATACATCTGATCCCATTCCGTTTCTTATCTGGTATCCGGGTATCGAGCCGGACGAAGTGCAGACGTATGATGAAATAGCCGCTTGCAACGGTAGTTACGGACTTCTGAAAGAAGACGAGTTTATAAAAGAATTCATGAAATAAGTCACCACAGATTATGAAATATTATAGTACGAATAAACAAGCACCTGTTGCCTCACTGCAAGAAGCGGTGGTAAAAGGGCTTGCTGCCGACAAAGGGCTGTTTATGCCTATGTCTATCAAACCTCTTCCACAGGACTTTTACGATACGATTGATAGTTTATCCTTTCAGGAAATTGCTTATCGCGTAGCCGATGCTTTCTTCGGTGAGGATATTCCTGCCGATACGCTGAAACAGATTGTATATGATACATTAAGTTTCGATGTACCTTTGGTTAAGGTGGCAGATAACATCTATTCACTTGAACTTTTCCACGGACCGACGTTAGCATTTAAAGATGTAGGCGGTCGTTTCATGGCGCGTCTTTTGGGATACTTCATTAAAAAAGAAGGACAAAAGAATGTCAATGTATTGGTAGCTACTTCCGGTGATACGGGAAGTGCTGTTGCCAACGGCTTTCTGGGTGTGGAAGGTATTCATGTGTATGTGCTTTATCCGAAAGGAAAAGTGAGCGAAATACAGGAGAAGCAATTCACTACGCTCGGACAGAATATTACTGCGCTTGAAGTGGACGGAACATTTGATGATTGTCAGGCATTGGTGAAATCTGCTTTCATGGATAAAGAATTGAATGAACACCTTTCGTTGACTTCTGCCAACTCCATCAATGTAGCCCGTTTCTTGCCGCAGGCATTCTATTATTTCTATGCTTATGCACAATTGAAACGTGCCGGAAAAGCTGATAATGCTGTAATCTGTGTACCTAGTGGAAACTTCGGAAATATCACCGCCGGATTGTTTGGCAAGAAGATGGGTTTACCCGTGAAGCGTTTCATTGCTGCCAATAACCGCAACGATATTTTCTATCAATATCTGCAGACAGGTAAATATAATCCCCGTCCGTCTATCGCAACGATTGCTAATGCTATGGACGTAGGCGATCCGAGTAACTTTGCCCGCGTACTCGATTTATATAGTGGTTCACATGCTGATATCTCTGCCGAGATTTCAGGAACAACTTATACCGATGAGCAAATCCGCGAAACGGTGAAGGAAACCTGGAAAGAACATCATTATCTCCTTGATCCTCATGGTGCTTGTGGATATCGTGCGTTGGTAGAAGGCTTGAAAGAGGGAGAAACAGGTGTATTCCTTGAAACGGCTCATCCTGCCAAGTTCCTCGAAACAGTGGAAAGCATTATTGGAGAAGCGGTAGAAATCCCTGCCAAATTGCAGGAATTTATGAAAGGCGAGAAAAAAAGCCTTCAAATGACAAATGACTTTGCGGACTTCAAGAAGTATTTGTTGACGCTTTAATCCTCTTCTTCCTATGAATGAATTTGTGCCACCTTGTTGGCACGGTTGTGCCATCGAAGTGTCACGGTCGTGCCAACAAGGTGGCACAATTGTGACAATAGGGTGGCATAAACCGGATAATTGCAATATAGTTTATATAGAAGCTAAGAATACTAAATATTCTCCCGTACAATGAACAGTAAACTCATTTGCTGTTGCTTCATTAAGCGTTCCTTGCCACCAATTAGTAAAATCACTAAGAGGATAAACTAATCCCTCTCCTTGCAATCCTTTCGCTCCGAAATTGAAAATAGAAACTTGTTGCCCCGGATGAGAGGCGAAAGCTTGCGTGTCTTTGGCGGGGATAAACATACCATAATCGGTAATGGTACGTACCTCGATACCATCTTTCATGTAGTCGATCAGCAGACTGATGTTTCCTAATGTATGATCTTCCCGTTTGCCGGTGGCTCCGACAATGGCAATTCTTCGGAATCCTTTCTTTTGCAGGAAATGAACAGCTTTGGTTTGGTCGTTCGTTTCTTGATCCGCTATCTGATGTACAATAGGGGAGAAAAGTTCTTTATATTCCGGTGAAAGAGAATCCCCGTCACCGATAATTACATCGGGGGTATGCCCACGCAGGATATATTCATTGGCAGCCCCGTCACAACAAACTACAAATTCTGCATTTTTCAGCATTTGCAGGGGAAGAGGATGGCTGGGATATTCGCCATTGGCTAGTATCACGGCTTCGGGAGTATAGTGTTCGTATTTCATTGTATGCTCATTAATTTTTTCCACTTAAAATAGCCAAAGATAGCTATAATGGAGTAAAGTCCATACAAAGCGGAAGTAAAATAAAGGTCTTTGTAGATATAAAGTCCGCAGCAGACAATATCCACAAGAATCCAGGCAAACCATTGCTCGACGTATTTGCGTGCCAGCATCCACATGCCGACAATACTTAATGCGGTAGTAAAGCTATCTAGCCAAGGAACATTGCTATCCGTATATGCTATCAGTATCCATGCAATACCGAGGAAAGAAACGATGAATATCAGAAAAAGAGGTAAGTAACATTTTCCCGGAGTATGTATGATAGGAAGATCTTTGGATTTTTCCCCTCCCCACATCCAGAAGAACCAGCCGTAAATGGCAGCTATCAGGTAGTAGATATTGATGCCAAAGTCAGCATACAATCCGGCTTTGTAATATACGAAGATGTAGATGGCAGGCATCACAATGCCCGCTATCCAAAGGTAGATACTTGCCCGGTACTCTAACCAAAGGTAGATCAGCCCGACAATCGTACCGAATATTTCCAGAAAATTCAATTCCATAACTCTGTGTGATTAAAAGCGGAAAGAAACATGTCCCATAACGTTTGTTCCTGCTTGTGCAGCATATCCGGCATAGTTTCCCCGATTTTCCAGCGTATCGGTGTAGTCACTTGATGCCCAGCCGTTGTTTTCATATTTTTCATTAAACAGATTGTATACAGTAAATCCTACGGTGACTTCTTTCAGTACTTTCTTGGGACGGAAGCTGTACGCCAGATTGAGGTTGCTGACAAAATACTTATCAAGAGTCAGTTCTTCAACTTCTGCGTTTGTCATATACTGTTTGCTCACGAACTGTGATTGCAGGGCAGCTTCGAATCCCTTATAATTGAATGAGAAACGATTGTTGAGTAAGAAGTCCGGTGAGAAAGCAATGTGAGTGTCTTTATGCTTTATCTGAATAGTCGGGAGAGAAGTAGAGCTACCGTCGTCATTATAGTGGTAGCCCGGCAGGCTCTCTACGAAATCCTGAATACGGTTTTTGCTCCATGTAGCGTTGATATCCCATTGAAACCATTTGCACGGTTTGATTCCCAGCATGATTTCGATTCCCATGCGATAACTGTCCGGCACGTTTTCGGTCAGTGCTTCACCTATATCGTTTAAGGCTCCGGTCAGAACCAGTTGGTCGGTATAGTCCATGTAGTAGAAGTTTGCACCTGCTGTCAGCCATTGGTTGGCGAAGGTATATCCTGCTTCATAGTCGAGCAGCTTTTCTGCTTTGGGGTACGAGTCCGGATCACCATCCGTATAATTGTTTCTTGTTGGCTCTTTTTGAGCAACCGAGAAAGAGGCATAGACACGATGGTTGGAAGTGATGTTCCAGTTTAATCCTACTTTCGGATTAAAGAAATCGAACTTTTTATCTACTGCCAGTGGACGCAGGGCATTCTTGCTCCAGTCATATTTATCATTGTTTCCGTCGATGGTATAGTTGATGTGGCGATACTGGAGATCGGCATAAGCACTTAGTCCTCTAGTAAGATCGTAGTTCGCTTTCAGATAAATATTTCCATCGGTCTTCTTGGATTTGTTGCGGTAATATTCATGGTCGGGAGATAGAGAACCTACGTAGTTTTTCACCCAGGGAACTCTTCCGAAGTTATTGCCCCGGTATTGATTCAAACCACCTCCCAGAGACGCATTTAGCCTGTTGGCCGTGTAATTGAGAGAAAAAACGCCGCCGCCGAATTTGTTGTCCATCTTCTTTTGACGGACTAAATCGCTTTTAGATACTTCGGTTCCATCTATTGTAAATGGTTTTAAACCATATTCTATCAGGTATCTGCCGTCTTTGTACTCTTCGTAATAACCGTCACCTTTGGTATAATGTAAGGCAACGTTCAGATTCCAGGCTGTCGAGAAAGTATGATTGAAGAGAAGCTGATAATTCTTTTGCAGATAATTATCTGTTTGGTCGTCGTAATAATATTTTTTGCCGTTGGCATCAGTGTACATTTCCCCGCAAGGATTGTAGCGTCTGCCGAATTTTTCCATTTGCTCTTTTGTTGCGTATCCCCAAGCATGATATGTTTTTTCTTTTCCGGCAAATGCAATGAGCTTCACAGATGTGTTTTCTGCAAAATAACCTCCTTGCAGGTAGTAAGAGTTCAAGTCCACCGAAGCACGGTCTATGTATCCGTCCGTACCGATATTGGAAAGGCGGGCGTCAAACGTCCAGTGGTTATTGAGTAGGCCGGTTCCCACTTTCACTGTTTCCTTGTGCGTGTTGAACGAACCGTATGAACCATTGAATTCGGCGTATGGTTTCATAGATGCACCTTCGGTTTGCATATTGACACTGGCTCCGAAAGCACCTGCTCCGTTCGTCGATGTACCTGCTCCGCGCTGCACCTGCATATCTTTTACGGAAGAAGAAAAGTCGGGCATATTCACCCAGAACAGGTTATGGCTTTCGGCATCGTTCATCGGTATGCCGTTTACCGTGATGTTGATTCGTGTGCCATCGGTTCCACGTACGCGAAGTGTCGTATAGCCGATACCAGCTCCTGCATCCGATGTGGTCAGTGTGGAAGGAGTCATACTTAGCAGATAGGGGATATCCTGTCCGAAGTTTACCTTTTTGAGTTCTGCTTTGCCTATATTGGTGAATGCCACGGGAGTTTTGGCTGTGGCACGTGTGGACACTACCTGCACCTCTTGCAGGTTTACTACTCTCATACTATCCTTTGCACTCGTCTGTGCATGAACAGTGATACCTGCGCCCAATAAGGCGACGGCCATCCATACAATTCTTTTCATTTTTGCTTACTAATTAGTTCTCTACGCCGGCATTACCCGGATCAGATTCTATGGGTATGTTCTCAGCCCGTCATGTTAAGGCACCCCTACCAGTGAATCGGTGACAAAAATACTGCTTTTGCAGGAGGAAAGCAAAAAAAACTTTTAGATTCACTAAAAACAATATAACTTTGTAAATTGTTGAAATAACAAAACTGCATTTATTCACTTAATATATATTTAATTATGCTACTATTATTGCAAGCAACACAAGCTGCGGACTCTGTGCAAGTGGCTGCAGACGAATTAATGAAAGAGGCGATTGCCAATGCTGACGGATTGGATAAGCTTTCGCTGATTACTCAACAATTGATAGACTTCGGTATTCGTGCCGGAGAACGTATATTGATTGCGGTCCTTGTCTTTGTCGTCGGACGTTTCCTCATCTCGCTGCTCAACAAATTCATCAGGCGTCTGATGGATAAACGAAAAGTAGATGTAAGTATCAAAACTTTCGTTAGAAGTCTGGTCAATATTCTGTTGACAATCCTGTTAATCATTTCTGTTGTCGGTGCCTTGGGAGTTGAGACAACTTCATTTGCGGCTTTATTGGCTTCCGCCGGTGTCGCTGTCGGTATGGCTTTATCCGGTAATCTGCAAAACTTTGCCGGTGGACTGGTTATTCTTTTGTTCAAACCTTATAAAGTTGGCGATTGGATAGAAACACAGCAGGGATCAGCCGGTACAGTAAAAGAAATTCAGATATTCCATACCATCCTTACTACTGGGGATAATAAACTGATTTATATACCGAATGGTTCATTAAGTAGTGGAGTAGTGATTAATTACAGTCACCAGGAAACCCGCCGTGTAGAATGGATTATTGGTATAGATTATGGGGAAGATTACAATAAGGTTCAGCAGATAGTTCGTGATATTCTGGCTGAAGATAAACGTATCTTGAATGAACCTGCTCCGTTTATAGCTCTTCATGCGCTAGATGCCAGCAGTGTGAATGTGGTGGTACGTGTATGGGTAAATAGCGGAGATTATTGGGGTGTTTATTTCGATACCAATAAAGCTATTTACGAAACCTTCAATGAAAAAGGTATCAACTTCCCTTTCCCACAGCTTACTGTGCATCAGGGAAATTGATTGTTATACTCTGATAATTCAAAAAATAAGGGAGTTGTACTTAACGTGCAACTCCCTTATTTTTTGGAAAACTTGTCTGGTGTGATTGAATAAATCTCTTTTTTATTTTATACCGAAATCTTCGGCTAGTTCATATCTATCTTCTTTGATTCCCAGTACATGATTAATTTTTCTCCTTTTCTCGAGATCTTTAAAGTAGTTTTCCACAACCTGATAGAGATCGAAGTTAGTGGTTGATCCTGCGGCTAAATCGAGTGATTCCACCATCTTTTCTACGGCTTGATGGATTTTCTCTGCGTCTATCAGATGCAGTTCGTTGCTGTGTATTAAATATTTTTCCATGACTGCAATGTTTTTAATGTTATATAGGTATAACATCTTGCAGTCATGGAAAGTTCAATGATTGAATGTTAGATTTTGGCAAGCGCCTGATCCAAATCCGCAATCAGGTCATCAATATGTTCCGTTCCAATTGATAAACGTACGGTGCCCGGATAAATCTCCTGTTCGGCGAGTTCCTGTGCATTGAGCTGTGAATGGGTAGTGCTTGCCGGGTGGATCACCAATGATTTCACATCGGCAACATTGGCAAGCAGGGAGAAAATCTCCAGGCTGTCGATGAAGCGGTGTGCTTCCTCTTGTCCGCCTTTTACCTCGAAAGTAAAAATGGAACCGGCACCATTCGGGAAGTAACGTTGATACAGTGCATGGTCAGGATGATTGGATAATGACGGATGGTTCACTTTCTTCACTTTCGGATGATTGTTTAAGAAATTCACTACCTTCAATGCATTTTCTACATGGCGTTCTACGCGCAAGGAAAGAGTTTCCAAGCCTTGCAACAGGATAAAAGCGTTGAATGGACTGATGGTGGCACCTGTGTCGCGCAGCAGAATAGCCCGGATACGGATGGCATAGGCAGCCGGACCGGCTGCATCAACGAAGCGTACGCCATGATAGCATGGATCAGGTTCGGTTAGTTGTGGAAATTTGCCGGAAGCTACCCAGTCGAATTTGCCCGAATCTACAATGACTCCTCCTAATGACGAACCGTGTCCGCCAATGAATTTTGTTGCGGAATGTACTACGATATCTGCTCCGTGTTCGATAGGGCGGATTAAATACGGGGTACCAAATGTGTTGTCAATAATCAAAGGTATTTTGTGGCGGTGGGCTATTTCAGCTACTGCCTCTATATCAATGATATTTGAGTTCGGATTTCCCAATGTCTCGATAAATACGGCTTTCGTATTTTCCTGAATGGCTTTTTCAAAGTTCGATAAATCACTTGGATCAACGAATGTTGTTGTGATGCCATAACTGGGTAAGGTATGAGCCAGTAAGTTATAGCTTCCTCCATAAATAGTTTTGGCTGCCACAATATGGTCGCCTGCACGAGTGATGTTCTCGAAAGCATAAGTGATAGCAGCGGCACCCGAAGCAACTGCCAGCCCTGCTACTCCTCCTTCAAGAGCGGCTACGCGTTGTTCAAAAACTCCTTGAGTGGAGTTGGTCAGACGACCGTAGATGTTTCCCGGGTCCTGCAGGCCGAAACGTGCGGCTGCGTGAGCGGAGTTGTGAAATACATAAGAAGTAGTCTGATAAATAGGTACTGCACGGGCATCTGTTGCCGGATCTGCTTGTTCTTGTCCTACATGAACTTGTAAAGTCTCGAAATGTAAATTCTTTGTTGCCATAATCGTATATTTTTTAAGTTTAATATTCTTTCTTTATTTTCTTGCAAAGTTATTGGATGAAGATATATCGAACAATATATATCTAAAATATAGAAAATAATGCTATTTTTGTGCCATTATATGGAATAATATAACTGTGCTATTCCTAGAAATCACCTTTTAGAAGAATATTTTTCTTATGGATACTTTTGATAAACTGGATAGAGTCGATTTGCAAATACTCCGTACTTTGCAAGAAAACGCCCGATTGACGACAAAAGAGTTGGCTGCACGGGTGAGCCTTTCTTCAACTCCTGTTTTTGAACGTCTTAAACGGTTGGAGAGTGGAGGATATATAAAGAAGTATATTGCCGTATTGGATGCGGAAAAGCTGAATCAGGGATTTGTCGTATTCTGCAGTGTGAAGCTTAGACGTCTGAACAGGGATATAGCAGCCGAGTTTACACGGATTATACAGGATATTCCTGAAGTAACCGAATGTTATAACATATCAGGAAGTTATGATTACCTGTTGAAGATTCATGCTCCCAATATGAAATACTATCAGGAGTTTATTCTGAATGTGTTGGGGACGATTGATAGCTTAGGATCACTGGAAAGCACGTTTGTAATGGCTGAAGTGAAGCATCAATATGGGATACATATTTAGTTCGTTGTGTGATAGTCTGAAATTTATCTTGTATATTTGCTATGTAATATAAATCCTCTTCTGCTGACACAATGAATTCAAAAACATATCCTCGCACCAATGATTTCCAGACTGTTTATCTGAATACAGTGATTAAGAATCCTGCCATTATGGTAGGTGATTATACAATATACAATGACTTTGTAAATGATCCTGTTCTTTTTGAGAAGAACAATGTATTATATCATTATCCGATTAATAAAGACCGATTGATAATTGGCAAATTCTGTTCCATTGCTTGTGGAGCCAAATTTCTTTTTAACAGCGCAAACCACACATTGGGTTCTTTATCCAATTATACGTTTCCTATCTTTTTTGAGGAATGGAATTTAGATAAAGGAGATGTAACTTCTGCTTGGGATAATAAAGGGGATATAGTAATAGGTAATGATGTCTGGATTGGATATGAAGCTGTTATCATGGCAGGAGTTCATATCGGAGATGGAGCGGTTATTGCGTCGCGGGCAGTGGTTACTAAAGATGTTCCTCCTTATACGATAGTAGGTGGGACACCAGCCAAAGAAATCCGGAAGCGTTTTGATGAGAATACGATTGTCCAATTGCAGAAATTGCAATGGTGGGATTGGAGTATTGAGAAGATATCCGAATGTATACCTTATATTACAGGTGGAAAGATTGAAGAACTGATAAAAAGATAAACAGTGTGTATATATGAAATTTACAATAGAGCCCGGAACTTCTGCTGATATAGATGAACTGGAAAAGCTGTATGATGAACTGAATGATTATCTGGCTGCTACGACTAATTATCCCGGGTGGATAAAAGGTGTTTATCCTGTTCGGGAAGATGCGGTTGCCGGTGTAAATGATGAAACGCTTTACGTAGCAAGATATGATGGAAGAATTGTCGGTTCAGTCATTTTAAATCATCAACCGGAAAAGGCTTATGAGAATGTCAAATGGAAAATAGAACTGGACTATAGTCATATCTTTGTGATACATACTTTTGTTGTACATCCTTCTTTTTTGAAAATAGGAGTAGGGCATGCATTAATGGATTATTCATTGGAATTGGCTCAAAGTTCGGGGATAAAGTCTGTGCGGTTAGATGTTTACGAGAAAAATCTTCCGGCTATTTCATTGTACGAAAAGTGTGGGTTCGAATACATTGATACCGTAGATTTAGGATTGGGTCATTACGGTTTAGAGTGGTTCAAACTTTATGAGAAAATCATTTTATAATCCCTTCCTTACATTATGCATTCATTGTTATAATTCAGTTGCTCTTAGATTTATAGAATAATAAATATCACATCATAGACATGAAGAAACTAATTATTGTATTTGTTCTTTTATTATCAGCACTCTCTTGTTTCTCACAAATAGAGTTTTCGACTTGCCTTTTTGATGCTTCAAGAAACAGAGTGATACCGCTAGCCGTCTATCAGCCGCACAAAGTGAATTCGAAAACAAAAGTCATTATATTTAGCCACGGCCACGATGGAAATAAAAATAATAAGTCCAATCAGACTTATGCCTATCTAACACGATTCCTTTCCCAGAAAGGCTTTTACGTAATAAGCATACAACATGAATTGGCAGATGATCCTCTTTGGGCCATGGAAGGTAATTTCATGGAAACACGCATGCCAAATTGGGAAAGGGGAGTGGCAAATATTCTTTTTACTATTCAGGAATTTAAGAAATTGAAGCCACAATTAAATTGGAATGACTTTATATTGATAGGACATTCCAATGGCGGAGATATGACCATGTTATTTGCTACCCGATATCCGCAGTTGATAAATAAAGCCATATCTATGGATCATCGCAGAATGATAATGCCTAGAACACGGAATCCTCGACTTTATACGTTAAGAGGATGCGATTATGATGCGGATTCAGGAGTATTACCCACTGAAAAGGAGCAGGAACAATTCCGGATGAAGGTTGTGAAATTGGACGGAATAACGCATAGTAATATGGGGGAGAATGGAACGGAAGAACAACACAACCTTATCAATCAGTATATCTATGGATTTCTTACACGGAGATAACTGATGTATTATATTTATTTTATCCAATGGTTTTAAATCGGAAGCCTGTTTTTCTTATAACTTTGCAACTGATTTTAGAAAAAGAAGTTTGGGATGATAAATAAATATGAAGAACGACTGGGGACAGAGCGCATGTTACCGCTTGTTTTTAAGATGGCACTTCCGGCTGTGGCAGCGCAATTTGTTAATTTGCTTTATAGCATGGTCGACCGTATTTATATTGGTCATATCCCTGGGATTGGTACGGATGCATTGGCGGGTGTAGGAGTAACGACTTCTCTTGTTATACTGATTTCTTCTTTTTCAGCGATAGTAGGAGGTGGCGGTGCGCCGTTAGCGGCTATCGCACTCGGACAGGGGGATCGTTCACGTGCCGGAAAAATTCTGGGTAATGGTTTTATCCTGCTGATACTATTCACCTTGTTTACTTCTCTCATCGCATATACCTTTATGGAGCCGATTCTACTCTTTACAGGAGCTTCAGAAAATACATTGGAGTATGCAGTCAACTATCTTTCTATCTATTTATTAGGAACTATCTTCGTAGAAATATCCACAGGATTAAATTCTTTTATCAATGCACAAGGGCGTCCTGCTATCGCCATGTACTCGGTATTAATAGGAGCACTGTTGAATATCGTCCTCGACCCGATTTTCATTTTTTGGCTCGATATGGGAGTAAAAGGTGCAGCTCTGGCTACAGTGCTTTCACAGGCATGTAGTGCAGTGTGGGTTTTAACTTTCCTTTTCTCCCGGCACGCCTCTCTCCCTTTAGAAAAACGTTATATGGCGTTGAACCGGGAAATAATACTTTCTATATTTGCTTTGGGCGTATCACCGTTTATTATGGCAAGTACCGAAAGCCTGGTCGGCTTTGTTCTGAACAGCAGCCTGAAAGATTTTGGAGATATTTATGTCAGCGCATTGACCATCTTGCAAAGTGCGATGCAATTTGCAAGTGTCCCATTAACAGGATTTGCGCAAGGGTTCGTTCCTATTGTGAGTTATAATTATGGGCACGGCGATAAACAACGTGTCAAAGACTGTTTCCGTGTCGCATTGATAACCATGTTCTCATTCAACTTACTGCTGATGTTGTTTATGATTCTTTTCCCCTCAACAGTAGCTTCCGCCTTTACGAGTGATGAAAGATTGATAGAAACAGTCCGCTGGGCAATGCCTGTTTTCTTGGGTGGTATGACTATTTTCGGATTGCAACGAGCCTGCCAAAATATGTTTGTAGCCTTGGGACAAGCAAAAATTTCTATTTTCATAGCCTTGTTGCGCAAAGCAATCCTATTGATCCCATTGGCATTAATATTGCCACATTTTATGGGAGTAGCCGGTGTATATGCGGCTGAAGCAATATCCGATGCGACAGCGGCAATTTGTTGTACTTTGTTGTTCTTCTGGCAGTTCCCCAAAATATTGGGAAAAATCCAAAGGAGCACTTTGCACATAAGCTAAATTTCCTGATGTTTATCCATAAATAGAACTAATTATGTAACGGCTTACGTATTTTTGCGAAAAATGTTTGTTCATATTATAAAAAGCTAATATATTTGCGTAATCAATTACGTATTTAGTGACGCAACTAATAAAAACATGGACTTTTTTAATCAGACAGGCAAATTAGCCATCGGTAGCAGATTACGCATGTTGACCGATAAAATAACAGTAGATGCAGCCGCCATCTATAAAATGTTTGGAGTAGACCTCAAACCGAAATGGTTTCCTGTATTTTTTGTATTATCACGTGGGGAGGCAAAAACCATTACGTCCATAGCCAAAGAGATTGGTCATTCTCATCCTTCCGTGAGTAATATTATTAAAGAAATGGTAGCTAAAGGATTAGTGAAGGAGACAAAGGACAAATCCGACGGGAGAAGAAACATGGTCATGTTATCTGCCAAAGGAAAAAGAATGTCCGACTCTTTTTCGGAACAGTGTATAGATGTTACGGCAGCTATTGAGCAAATCACGCAGCAAACCCGGAATGACCTTTGGGAGGCTATCGAAGAATGGGAGAATCTTTTGTTGGATAAATCCCTGTTGGAGCGGGTGAAGGAAGCGAAAAAGGAACGAGAGAGTAAGGACATCAAAATAGTTCCTTATGAACCTTGCTATCAATCTGCCTTCCGGACCCTTAACGAAGAGTGGATAACTGCTTATTTTCGGATGGAAGAGGCCGATTACAAGGCTTTGGATCATCCAAAGGAATATATTCTGGATAAGGGAGGAGCTATTTTGGTGGCTCTTTATAAAGATGAGCCGGTCGGTGTATGTGCTTTGTGTAAGATGGATCATCCGCTTTATGATTATGAGTTGGCCAAACTGGCTGTCAGCCCTAAGGTTCAGGGCAAAGGTATTGGAGTACTGCTTTGCGAAGCAGTTGTAAATAAAGCGAAGGAGCTTGGTGGTAAAAGAATCTTTATAGAGAGCAATACGCGTCTGAAACCGGCTATCCATATTTATCATAAGTTGGGCTTCAAGGAACTTCCCGAATATCACACGACTTATGAAAGAGGAGACATACAGATGGAATTAATGATTGAAGAGTGAAAATGAAAAAGGTGGATGGTGAATTTATTAAGGGGCGCATTGCCCCTTCATTCCAGTTCCTGCGCATAAATGTTGATAGCGCGTAATGCCTTTGATATTTCAGTCGGAGTGATTCCCTGACATTCTATTCTCAACACTTTTTCCCAGTCCTCCATATCTACATTCCATTTGTAGATTTGGGGACATAGGGTGAACAGCGCTGCGATATGTTTTATATCCCGTGCATTTCTAACCGAGGTTCGAAAAATGAGTATTTGCTCTTCCATAGTTACTATCAATTACTTTTGTTTTCAGTGCAAAGGTAGGTTTAAACAAGGTTCTGTATAGGATTATTCGACGAATGCCCTGATTACTCATGACGAAATAAGTAATCGGGGAGATTAACTTCATATACTTATCCTTTGAAAAGTCAGTCATCTGTACCTGTCAATATATAAAAAAGTGTATCTGTTCTCGTCTTTCTTTTTTGATTTACTTTGCAGTGTTGTTTTAATCTCCTAATATACTTAAAGGTTATGAAGTTGAATTTTGCTAAAAGAATGTCTTATATAAAGGCTTCGGAAATAAGAGAAATATTAAAAGTTACCGAACAGGAAGATGTGATTTCGTTTGCAGGTGGTCTGCCTGCTCCGGAACTTTTTCCGATAGATGAAATCAATGAGATCAATCAGATCGTATTGAAAGAGGCAGGTACGAAAGCGCTCCAATATACCACAACAGAAGGTTATGTCCCTTTGCGCGAATGGATTGCCAACCGGATGAACGAACGTTTGGGCACGACTTTCGATAAAGATAATATTCTGATTACCCATGGCTCGCAACAAGGATTGGACTTATCCGGAAAAGTTTTCCTGGACGAGGGAGACATCGTACTTTGCGAAAGCCCTACGTATTTGGCTGCAATCAGTGCATTCAAAGCGTATGGATGTAGCTTTATTGAACTTCCTACGGATGGGGACGGTATGATGATGGATGTTTTGGAAGATGTTTTGAGCAATACTCCTCATATAAAGCTGATATATGCAATACCTACTTTTCAAAATCCTACAGGAAAAACGTGGAGTTTGGAAAGACGCAGGAAGCTGGCTGAATTATCCGCAAAGTATGGTGTTGCGGTTATTGAAGACAATCCGTACGGCGAGTTAAGGTTTGAAGGAGAGTCTTTGCCATCTATAAAGTCTTTTGATGAGGCTGGAAATATCCTGTGTACAGGTAGTTTCTCGAAAATATTCTGTCCCGGTTTCCGGATTGGCTGGATTGCGGGGGATAAAGAGATTATCCGCAAATACGTATTGGTCAAGCAAGGTACGGATTTACAATGCAACACTATTGCCCAAATGACCATCGCCGAATACCTGAAGCGCTATGATATTGATAAACATATTGCCAAAATAGTAGAAGTATACAGAAAACGCAGAAATGTGGCGATTGAAAGTATAGAACGTTATTTTCCTGATACTATAAAGTTTACTCGTCCCGAAGGCGGATTATTTACATGGATAGAACTTCCCGAAGGGATTTCGGCACGTGATGTTTTAGTCAGAAGCCTGGAGAAAAAGATTGCTTTTGTTCCGGGAGGCTCCTTTTATCCGAACGGAAACAAGGAAAATACGCTTCGGATCAACTACTCTAATATGCCCGAAGACAAAATAGAGAAAGGACTTAAAACCCTCGGCGAAGTGGTAAAGGAGTATATCAGTCAATCAAAATGATTCTTTGATAATGTTTCCCAAAACCTGCAAGCGTTCTTCAATGAAAGCACTCCATTGCTGACCGAAACTCAAGCGCATACAGTTTCTGTACTGGTCGTGCAGAGTAAACATGCGTCCGGGAGCAATGCTGATCTTATGTTGCATCGCTTTGTAATATAGCTCCGTGGTATCAATCTTTTTATTCAGTTCCACCCAAAGCATAAAACCTCCTTGTGGAGTGATGATTTTAGTGTCTTCGGGAAAATAGTCGGTAATAGCTTGTGCCAAATGAAGACTATTGGAATGTAGCTCATGGCGCAACTTGCGTAAATGATTCTCATACCTGCCGTTCTCCATGAAGTTGGCAATGGCTTCTTGGTTGAGGGTAGGAGTGGATATTAAATGAATATGTTTCTGACGAATAATAGCATCCTTAAACTTACCGGGGGCAATCCAGCCTACCCGATAACCGGGAGCTAACGTCTTTGATACAGAACCACACCATAACACAAGTCCCTTTTCATCGAAAGCTTTGCATGGCTTAGGGCGTGAATGTCCGAAGAATACATCGCCGTATAAATCATCTTCAATCAGAGGAATATTGTGTTCCGCCAACATCTGTACTATCTCTTTCTTATGTTCATCGGGCATGCAACTCCCAAGCGGATTACTGAAATTACTGATAAGCAGGCATAGATTGATCTGCGGCAATACTTTTCTTAAAGCATCGGGTTCGATGCCTGTTACAGGATTGGTCGGCAGTTCCAGCACATGAAGCTCCATACTGTTGGCCAACTGTAATATCCCGAAATAAACAGGACTTTCAACAGCTATCGTGTCTCCTCTTTGAGCAATAACAGATAATGCTAAAGAGATGGAATTGGTTACTCCTGTGGTAGTAACAATATCATCTTCGGTCAGATTTCCATTCCAGCTATACGCAAAACGGGCAATATAGTTTCTCAAACGAATGTTTCCTTGAGGGTCTTCATACCTAGTGCCGTTCCCCGGAAGTGAATACATGGCCTTGGTCAGTTCTTTATTGAGTTTGGCAATAGGCAATAAAACATCTTCCGGTATTCCCAGCGAAAAACGGGTGATAGACGAATCTTCGATGGAATGATATACTTCCATGATTAAGTCTGCTTCTTCCTTTCCCGGAGATTGAGCGGAAGGCTGCGTTGTTGCCGGCGCAGACAAATTTAGTGGCTTATAATTGACAATGTACCCTGATTTGGGGCGGGAAATGATGAATCCTTCCTTTTCCAGTTCATAATATACCTGAATGGCTGTATTTAAACTTACGCCATATTCATTGCTGATAGTACGTAAAGAAGGTAATTTCTCGCCTGCTTTCCATATACCTGTTTTTATTTGCCAGGCGATAGTGCCGGCTATCTTTTGATATAGGATTTCTCTTTTCATGTTTATTCTGTACTTGGCAAAGATACAAAAATGATGTCTGTATCTGTTGTTGTTTGATTGCAAATAATTCATTCAGTCATTTTTTATAATTGCTTGCTATTCAGTTATAAATTTATTCCATATCATTATATTTTAGACATGACAAGATTATCATTGAAATATATTTCAACATATACATTCCTACGATAGAAGCGTCAAAAATAAAAGAGACGAACAATTTTCTTAATTTAAGTTTAGGACTTCAACAGTCGATTCGTTTCTCGGTGAGAAACACTTCGTTTCTCGGTGTCGAAAAGGTTGTTTCTCGGTGAGAAACGGGTTATTGGTTTTAAAGGAAAAGCCCGAATAGTAACCGCCTGGATAACAGTGCTTTACAAAATAATGTTATCTATCAGGAATACATAGGAATTTTGTTGACATTTTTTTTGGCAACACCGTTTATTTCTATTGCATCTATTACTGCAATAATATTTACATTAGAACTAAAATATGGCATTTATAAAAGAATCTGTTCCATTCCTTTCTGTACCGTTTTGAATCAAATAACAATAATTGGAGCTTGGGAAGAATCTACATGATGAAGTAGATGAAATCAACATTTATAATAGTGGCATTTCTATTCTCGTCACCTGTTCTTCTTCGGGTACATTGGGATTGCTGTAATAATATTCAATGGATGTTCCCGAAGGTTTGTAACCGTTGGCTTTTATCCATTCCATCATTTCGTTGTATAGGACAGCCAATTCACTGTAAGTTCCTCTATGCAAACAGGAAACTATTTTTCTTTCCGGTATCGTTATAGATCGTATATCCCCTTCACCTTGTAATTCTTTGGATGACTTTAGACCGATAATCATTTTGATATTGTGTTCCGTCAGACTTTCAAAGTTGGGATATTCAACGTAGGGGATGTCGGTAGTGACTTCACCCTGTTCCTTAAATAAAGAGTCTATTTTTACAAAGTTCTTTCCGATAGCTTCCGACATTCCGTTCATATCTGTTTGTACTTCAACAGCCAAAGCGGGCTGTTTCGGTTGCTTCAATAGCATGATTTCTGAAATTTTTCCCATAATACATTGTTTTTAGAGGGTTGATAATTAATTATTTCTTGATGACCGGAATATAGATGTCGGTAATTAGTTCTGTTCTAAGGGTGGAGGCAGGGCGGTTCATATACATTTCAAAGCTAAAGGTGCTTTGAGGACGATATTTACTTTCCGGGAACCACTCTTCATAAATAGTCCGGTAGAATTTATGCAATAAAGAGTAGTCACCGATATGCCTGAATATAGCATAACGACCACCGGGAACTTCTATCACTCCCGGCTGGAAATCATTTTCTTTGTTATCGATTATGACCCCGAGATAGAAGCGACATTTATCTATTGGGGTGATGGCCGGGTCGTCCATACTAAGGCTGACAAACTTATCATTCGACTTTTCTTCATTGCGCTGTCTAGCATAGTTGGTGAGCCTGTCCCATATTAATTTGTATCGGAGTTCATCCTTATACTTTTCACCCACCTCGATACAAAATACTTTCATCGGCAGAATCGACCGGATTTCAGGAGTGATAACCGCATGCTGTTCGTCATACATCGGCTTATACTTCTCCCTATATTGAGAGGTTGACACTCCAAAATGTTTTTTGAAGGCTTTTGCCAGACTGAATTTAGTCTGATAGTTTGTTTGCTCCGAAATCTGATTTAATGTAAAGTCGGTGGATACTAACAGATGTGCTATATGTTCGAGGCGCAAACGTTGTATGTAGCTTCCAATATTTTCTCCGGCAACGGTTTGAAACACTCTTCTGAAGTGATATTTGGAAAGTCCGCTTATCGTACTAAGTATATCTGCATCTAAACTATCGAATAAATGATTGTTGATGTAAACGACTATATCCTGAATCTTTTGGTGATGGATATTACTGGTTTCCAACTTCTGTTTCCATCGGTTCAGTTTGGGGAGCCGTTCGTTGAGTATTCGTCTAAGTTCCTTCGGCGAATAAGCGGTATCTGCATATTCATTGTACTTATCGGTGTATTTTATCCAGATATTAATCATTTCCGACATCGGAATGTCGACGATATATTTTCCATCTTTCAGGCAGTAGTAGCAATATTCATCACTTCGGGAACCGTCGGAGTTAGTACCCAGATATTTCTCTATATCAAAGCGGAGAGGCATCCCGCAACTTTGACAATACCTTTTATTTATATCTGATTCAATCATCGGTTGGGTTTTCGTTTGATGGATAGCAGTCGCTCCATATCATTAAATAAATAAGTGTCTTTCAATTCGAACATAAGCCACTTCCCATCGTGGAAAGTAGTCGTCTCATCGTATATCTTTTGAGTCTCATTGGAGAATACTTCTCGCAGAGATTCAAATTTGGTACGCTCATCTTTACCTAAAATGACCAAGAAACCAATCGTTTGTTCTTTGGCGTATAGGGCACACAGCGTTTTTCCGCCTTTGCGATATTTATATTCGTATATCCATTTTTTTCCTCCATGGTTCCATAGTTGTTCCATATTGTACTTTTGCTCGATAAGCTGGCAAAGTGAAGTCCATATATCATAAAGTTCCTTACCTATCAAGGCTTCCAGTGTTTCGGGAGTGGGAATCTGCAAAGTTTCTTTCATGGTATTCTGTATTTACTTTTGATTATCCATATCACAAAGGTAGGCTGATTTTCTAATAGATCGTTGTCCAATATAGGCATTTTGTGTGTAGCTGGTGAACAATCTGCCCGGAAATTAATTTATTTTGTAAAAGCGAAATATTGGCTGTATAACCTTTATCTTTGCATTAATTTTAAAACAAAGCCCCAATTAAAGAAAATGAAAACAATATTATTAGCAGTAGGTACGCTCTGCCTCATGGCAGGTTGCTCGTCAAAAGTGGCAAGCTCAAAAGGAATCGTTAGTGATGCAACCATGAATACGGTAACGATTGTTACTGATAAGAATGATACCCTTTCGTTCAGTACGATGGATGCAAATAAAGATGAAGTCAACGGTTTGCTTCTGAATGATACGCTGGAAGTGTTCTATACCGGAAAATATACACCGGGAATGCCGGCTTCTAAATTAGTTCAGTATCCGCAATCTCCGATTGTGGGAGGTGATCGGGATGAACATGGCTGTATCGGTTCTGCCGGATATGTATGGTGTGAAGTGCAAAAAGACTGTATCCGCTTGTTTGAGAAAGGAATCCGCACGGAATCGGTGGACGATAGCAATGCTTCTGCCTTTATTGTGTTTAGTCCTGACTCTACGCAACTGGAACTTTTCTTTTCCAATAATCAGCCCAATGAAATATTGGAGAGACGTGGCCTGCCTTCAGGAGGTTATGCATGGAACGTGGAAGATGACGATACGAAAAATGTACGGCTAATAGATGGTTTGTGGACAATCAGCCAAAGAAATAAGTTAATTTATAGCCAAAAGGCCGGAAACTGATTTTAAAAGCTCCGGCTTTCTGACGCTCTGTTTGTAGAGTAATGTTCTAGGTAATTAAATTAATAAGTGGATATCAAAGATGCTGAATATATAAACTTCCATCATAATCTTTGTATTTAGCATCTTTGTATATATCAACCAGTTTGTTACTGTAATCAAGAATGGTATCTTTGGAGATTTGTGATAAATTTGTAGCCAAAATACCACTTCCCAAAATGCCCGGATTACATAATATACTGTCTTTTCTTATTGAATTCATAGTAAGCTCTACACCTATGTAATCCTTGATACCTGCCTTTTCCAGACTGGATACAATATAGTTGTCCAAAGATTCTTTATCATCTTCGGTCATGAATCCATACCATAATAAACACTTCATTCCTAATTGAGTAGCCTGTATCAGGATATCGAGATAGGTTACTCCTGAATCTCCTTTCTTGTCTATTTCGTAAGGATCGATATGAATGAAAGAGGATGAAGGAAGTGAAGGCAATAGCTCTATGGTACCTCTCGAAGAGTCGGCATGATGCATCTCTACAGATGCACTTAATCCGACTTGTTTGGCATAGGTACCCACATTTTCCAACGCACTCTTTTCTAAATCAAAGAATACAAACCTTTTTGCTTGCTTCTCTAATACATTCATTGCCAGGGCAGGAGAACCCAGATAATTTCCTTTTGTCATTTCCGGGTTTTCCAGTTGGTAATAAATGGAATCTTTTAGAGATTTGTCATCATCTGCTTTCTCCAGGAAATGATAGATACCATATTGCTGCTCCGGAGTTTGCGTCATGGAGTAGATGGCACATGCGGAATTGGTTTCTACATATACTTGTGGGGCTTCATTTCTAAGAACTTCACAGAGTATCAGATGTTTCAGTACATCGGGTTGTTTTGCGAAATGAGTGTAAGTTGCCATGTGGGTACATCTTAATATTTATAGAATATAAAAGAACTGCAACCGCTATCCTTTTTAGGCATTCATTAATTCATGGATTTCATGAATATGCAGGTGCAAATGACTTAGATAACCTTCTATCATGTCTTGTAGCGTAACCTTTGTTCCTTCAAAATCACACCAGTAGCTATCCAGTTTTGTCTGGTCTACAGATTTTATAACCTGAATGATATGCAGGTTAAAAAACTTCCATAGTTGAATCAGGTTGTTCCAATCTTCATTTTGGTAATCTTGTAATGCTATCCACAGATCATTATCCTGACGGTAATCGGGAAAGAAAAGCAAATCTTTACTGTATTGCAATCTGACCATGCGTTGGTGATTGTTTGATGCCGAATCAATCAAATGTCCGAGAATCTGTTTGATGGTACGATTTTGTTTATTACGTTTCAACGTGATCGTATCATTTTGTAGCCCGGTTAGTATTTTCTCTTCAGTTTCTATCACATGATAGATTCCTTCTGTTATTTTGGAAAAATCGACGTTTGACATACCATTCTTTTCCTTTAGGTGTTTATAGCAAAATTGCTAATGGTACAAATATAGATAAATGTGTCGATATTTATAAATTAAACGGAACTTTTCAATTCTAATTTTATCCCTCTTTCTTAAACCACCTGTAAAACCATTTGCCCACCTTCTCATAATGTCGGGTTTCGGTATCAGTATATAGCTTGGAGAAGAAAGACGTATCCAACGGCTCTCCCGACTGGTTAGGATACAGCACGATGAAGCTATTGTTGGAGAAATATTTCCCGAGCTGTCTCGGTAACTTCTCAAAAGAACTGTCATACGAAAGAGTTCCTGGTCGTGCACTGATAATAACCAATAAATGATCGTAACTTACCTGTCCTGTCAATACCAGCAGGTCATTCCAGTCTTCTAAGAGAGAGAAATCGGTAAGCGTCTGTTTATGCCTTTTCTTTATCCACGCTTGTAGGCGGATGGTAGTCTTTTCATTGGCAAAGAAGTGTACGCGGCATCCAAGAGTGCTCCCCATGCGACAGAAGTGTTCCATCCAATGCGGAAAGCCGGATTCATATTCGGCTTTAGGAGGGACGGCAACGACAATCCGTTTGATTGTATGGACCGGTATCAGAAATTTAGAGATAATTATTTCACAGTTTAATCCGTTCAATAAGTGTTCGGCAAGTATTCCAAAGTATGAATCTGTGATGTTTTTCTTGCGGTGCAGGCCGGTGATAATACTCGTAATCTCATTCTCCTTGACTGAATGGATAATACCGGAAGCTATATTCAAATCATACCGGGTGACCTTTTTGAGTGGTACATTTGCTTCCGTTGCTGTCATTTCGGCTTTTTCCAGATAATGTTTGCTTCGAATTCGTAGATTATCAGAGTTATTATCGTCGTTGATAACATTTAATGCCAGGAGATTGTCTTTCAATTTGGGGTCACGTATGACTAGAGAAAGATTTACCATGTCCTCGATAGTGTCCGGGTTGGCTATGGATATTAAAATCTTCTCTGTTTCTTTCGACGATTCATTTTCAGGTTGTGAATCATCCATCGCCATTTTTCTGGCTGCCCGTTCGGTAATCAGTGAACTCACTACGCAAGTAACCAGGATAAGCAAGACTGTTCCGTTCAGTACATCATCATTCAATAAACGTTCGCCGGTGGGCAGAATAATGTTGTATCCAACTAATACAGCCGCCAATGTGGCTGCCGCCTGTGCATTACTCAAACCATACATTAGATTTCGTTCAAGAACAGACATCTTATATATCTTTTGAGTGAGCCAGCAAGCAATCCATTTGCCTGTCAGCGCCATGGTTATCATCACGGCGGCAACTTTTAAGGCATCCCCCTCTCCGAAAATAACACGTAAGTTGATTAACATTCCCACTCCGATAAGGAAATAAGGAATAAAAAGTGCATTACCAACGAACTCTAAATGATCCATCAATGGAGAGACGTGGGGGATGAGCCGGTTAAGTACCAATCCTGCGAGGAAAGCTCCCAAGATACCTTCCATACCAACAAGCTCCATCAACCCTGCTCCTAAAAAGACCATCGCAAGCACGAAAATAAATTGCATCACGTTGTCATTGTACCGGTGAAAGAACCAACGACCGATGCGCGGAAAGAAATAAATAATTAGTGCCCCTAGAAAGATTACTTTTACCACCAGCCAAATCCAAAACAATCCTCCGGTTTCTCCTTTGAACAATCCGCCTATAACAGCCAGTACCAGCAGCGTGAGTGTATCCGTTACGGCCGTTCCTCCTACGGCAATACTTACGCTACGATGGCGTGATATGCCGAAGCGGGTGACGATGGGGTAGGCCACGAGCGTATGGGAGGCATACATGCTGGCTAATAATACAGAGGTGATTACACCATATTTCAGATAAGATACATTTGCCATGAATCCAATCCCGATAGGAACGATAAAAGCCAGTAATCCCAGTACCAATGCTTTGTTTCGCGTCTCTTTGAAATCTCCCATATTCATTTCCAGACCAGCCAGGAACATGATGTAATAGAGTCCGACTTTCCCGAATAACTGAAAGCTGCTGTCTCGTGCCAGGATATTAAATCCATGTTCGCCAATAGCCAGTCCTGCCAGGATCATACCGATAATATGAGGGATGCGCAGTTTATTCAATAATATCGGAGCAAACAATATAATCAAGAGTACAAGGAGAAATATCCATGTAGGGTCGGTGATAGGGAATGTTAAATCAAGGCCAATCCAATCCATAATTTGACGAGTTCGTGATATTTGTTCCGCAAAATAACCTAAAAAAATGCTTCTAAAAAAGCATTAGTTAATAAAATTAGTCATTTATTTTTTCTCCAGATTCATGATTGCCGGAATGAAGAATGCAAGTGTTCCTGGGACATACGTTTTTAAATATACGATGATTTTATCCGTGTGTGCGTTTTGGGGTGTATAGTGATTTTATCCGGCTCTACTTTTAGCAATAATAGTAGTGCCGGATATGTCTATTTTTCGAATCCTAAATCATGTTCTTGTATTCCTCTTGTTTTTTCTTGGGTAACTTCTTTAAAACTTCTTCTACCGAGTGGCTAATCAACTCCTTTATGAGTTTATCGGGAACATCTCCTTCCAAGTAAACGGTTATCCAATGTTTCTTATCCGAAAAAGGTCCCCAAAAAATGTCTTCGTATTGTTCTATGAGCTCTTCTGATTTATCAGGATTACATTTCATATCCGCCCAGAATCTTCCGTTTTTAGGACGTAATGTAGCAAAAGTGAACATTTTATCCATAACCTTGAAAACCAAAGTATGTTCATCAAACGGCATACATTCTGTTGCTCCTTTGACTGACAGGCAATATTCTCTATAATCTTCGATATTCATGACTTCTCTCTTTTGATTCATTCAAAACACAACTATATCACTTTCTGTTCGCTTTTGAAAAATATGTTTCTATCTCAAAGTACCCGTTTCAATTTCGCCCTTATCCGGCTTAAACTTACCGGAGTTATTCCCAGATAAGAAGCAAGACATTCCAATGGTATTCTCTGTAATAGCTCCGGATTATTTTGTATCAGCTTCATATACCGTTCGGACGCGGTGGTGAATAAGAGAGAAATAAGTCTTTCCTCTGTTTGCAGGAACTCTGATTCGGCAAACTTGCGCCCCCAGTTGGCAATATGGATATCTTCCTTGAATAATTCGTGTAAGTCTTTGCGCTTTAATAGATACAACACCGAGTTTTCCATCAGTTCCATTGACTCATACCCTTGTTGATTATTTACATAGCTTTTCAATGAGACAATGGTTGACCCTTCTTTCCCAATCCAGAACGTTACCTCTTTTCCGTCTACGGGAATATAAGCTCTAGCAATCCCTTTCTCGATGAAAAAGATATTCGTTTCAGTCTTGCCAGCCTCCAATATATGATAACCTTTGGGATATGTGATTTTTGACAGATGTTTGACCACCTTATCCGCTGAAGCCTCCGGCATCCGATATATCCTGTTTATAATCTCGTGTATATCCATATCGCATTGAATCATTATTCTGCAAAAATACAAAAAGTTATATTAGGAAAAGAAGATTTGATGATACTCTTACACCGTCGTTTCTTATCAAATGTAAAGTGAAAGCTCCGGGCATCTTGTTAATTTTGCAGTCTAATATTAAAATAGAATGATATGAATTGGATTATATTGATTATTGCCGGACTGTTTGAGGTTGGTTTTACCTTTTGTCTAGGCAAGATTAAAGGAGCGACAGGCACCGATTTTTATTTGTGGGGAGCGGGATTTGTAATCTCTGTAACCTTAAGCATGTTCCTACTGGCAAAGGCTGCGCAAACATTGCCTATCGGCACTGCATATCCTGTTTGGACGGGGATAGGAGCGGTGGGGACTGTATTGATCGGTATCCTGTTCTTTCATGAACCGGCAACTTTGGGTCGTTTGTTTTTTATGACGACTCTGATTATTTCAATCGTAGGGTTGAAACTGATATAACCAGACGAATAGGATTTAGTTTTAATAGATAGAAAAGTGTGATAAGGACTTTTTCAGTGTAAGTCATATATTGTTGAAAAGATTCCATCCGGTATAATATTGAGGAAGTTTGGAATTGACGAGGTCGATTATGTAATATATGCTTTCGTAATTCTGCGATTATTAGGCATTTATAAGAAGTCGTTTTGATGGGAAAAAGTTTGGTTTCTAAAATAAATGTATATATTTGCAGAATGTGGGACGCATCTCGTCCGGATTCGAAACTAAACTAAAATTCTATTTACTGTTATCTATTAAACATGAAATCCACTGATTCTGAACCTCAAGGGGGCGGTATGGAACTGGAACAGTACCGTACCAGCCTCGAACAGATGGTTGAAGAGAAATCTAAAGACTTGATCGCTATTCAGGAGAATCTCGAAGCAACCAACCGACGGCAGGCATTATTTATCAAGGTACTGCAAATTTTGCAATTGGAACCGGATATACCTACTGCTATGAATATGGCACTGGCCGAAATTGGCCGTTATACTGGTGTCGACCGTTTGGCGACATGGGAAAACCACCTCGACGGAGTTACGTATGGCTGCACCAACGAATGGTGCAACGACGGTATAGAACCCGCTATCGATTACTTGCGGAGTATGACCATTGAAGCGGGAAAACCCTGGTTCGACATGCTGGAAGAAAACCATATCATTTGTACGTCCGATATTTATTCGCTTGATCCCTTTATTACTCAAATGCTCGAAGTGCAAGGCGTAAAAGCCATTGCTGTTTTTCCCCTGTCACAATTGGGAGTACATTTCGGCTTTCTTTCGTTCAACTTTTGCTGGAACAAACAATGGGATGAAAAAGATGTGGAACTGATGAGCCAGATATCGCAAATCGTATCTACTGCTACCAAACGCTGGCAAGTTGAAACATCGTTGCAACAGTCACAGCGAACCATGCAAAAGGTATTGGACAATATCAATGCCAATATTTTTGTGAGTGATTACGATACGTTGAAAGTGATTTTTGCCAATAAGCCTTTCAGGGAAGAAGCAGGAGAAGTTCCGGCAAATGCGGAATGTTGGAGAATGTTGAATGCAGGTCTGGAAAATGGGTGTAAACACTGCCCGAAGCCGAAGTTGCTCGATGCCAACCGTAAGTTTACAGGCGTTCATTTTTGGGAAGACTACAATCCGGTCACCAAACGTTGGTATACCATCCAGAGCATGGCAATAAAATGGCTCGACGGACGTTGGGCAATCATGGAACTGGCTACCGATATCACCACCCGCAAACAGGTGGAACTAGAGCTGATTCAAGCTAAAGAAAAAGCGGAAGAATCGGACAGGCTCAAATCAGCATTCCTTGCCAATATGAGCCATGAAATACGTACTCCTTTGAATGCCATCGTCGGTTTTTCCAGTCTGCTTGCCGAAACCGATGAGGCGGAGCTACGTCATGTATATATGTCTTTAGCGCAGGAGAACAATGAGCTGTTGCTCAACCTTATTTCCGACATTCTGGACATTTCCAAAATCGAAGCCGGTATGATAGATCTTGTTATGGGACGAGTGGATGTACCACAACTTTGCCGGGAAGTGATTGCTACCTTCTCACATAAAAAACGTGACAGTGCGGTCGAACTGCGTTTTGATGAAAATTCACCGCAGATTGTGATTGATGCTGATAAAAACCGAATCGTGCAAGTACTATCTAATTTCCTGACTAATGCCTTGAAGTTTACCACTAAGGGCTCAATTACACTTTCCTATTCATTGGAAGATGAAAATCAGGTACGTTTTTGTGTAACGGATACGGGCAAAGGAATTCCCGATGAACAAAAACATGAAATATTTAATCGTTTTGTAAAACTGGACTCATTTGTACAAGGTGCCGGATTGGGATTATCCATCTGTCAAAGCCTGGTCAATAGGATGGGCGGAAAGATTGGAGTCGAATCCCGTGAGGGGGAAGGGTCGTGCTTCTGGTTCACTCATCCGTATGTTCCCGGTGCTTAACCAAAAAAAAGAGATTGCATATTGAAGCAAACTACGTATATTGTTCCGCAAAGTACGGGACGAACAAAAAACAATAGTTTTCTTGAGAGAGGTGTCTGCAACTAAAATAACCTATATTTTGTTGTCTTTATACAGTATTGAGTTTTTAGCGAATAAATATATAAATAATGATGAAGATGACAAAGAACTTATTGCTAGGGATTGCTGCCGTATGTGGCAGCACTTTTCAGGCTGTAGCTTGTACGGGAATCTCGCTGACATCCCGTGACGGCAGTTATGTGCAAGCCCGTACGATTGAATGGGCGCGCGGTGTGTTGCAAAGCGAGTATGTGATTATTCCACGTGGTCAACAGCTCACGTCATTCACTCCTACAGGTGTCAACGGACTAACGTTTACGGCAAAATATGGAGTGGTTGGTCTGGCTGTTGTACAAAAAGAATTTATTGCCGAAGGAATCAATGAGGCCGGACTTTCGGCCGGACTATTTTTCTTTCCTCATTATGGGGGATATAAAACGTATGATGCTGCACAGAACCAGCGGACACTGGCAGACCTTCAAGTGACGGAGTGGCTGTTGTCGCAGTTTTCCACTATCGACGAGGTGAAGGCAGCCCTTTCTTCTGTATGTGTTGTAGGATTGGAAAAGACAGCGGTAGTACATTGGCGTATCGGTGAACCGTCGGGGCGTCAGGTTGTGTTGGAAATTGTAGGTGGTGTGCCGCATTTTTATGAGAATGAAGTAGGAGTATTGACGAATGCCCCCGGTTTTGAATGGCAACTTACAAATTTGAACAATTACGTCAATCTTCATCCGGGTGACGCTTCCGTGCAAAAATTGAGCGGTATTACGTTGCAACCTACTGGTGGCAACTCCGGTTTTCTCGGCATTCCGGGTGATGCCACGCCTCCTTCGCGGTTTGTGCGTGCGGCCTTTTACCGGGGGACAGCTCCGCAACGTGCCACAGGCTTTGATACCGTGCAGCAATGTTTCCACTTGCTTAATAATTTTGATATTCCTATTGGTATAGAACATTCACAGGGTGATATTCCGGATATTCCCAGTGCTACGCAATGGACCTCAGCTATCGACCTCACGAACCGGAAGGTTTATTATAAAACAGCTTATAACAATTCGATACGTTGCATTGACTTAAAAGCTATTGATTTCTCAAAGGTAAAATATCAATCACAACCGTTGGATAAGATACAGGAGCAGCCGGTTGAAATGGTTAAGATTCCCCGGTAAAATATGGAACGGTATGGAGGTGCTCTTGTATAATAGTTGCTCGCATTAAGAATGTTTTCAAATAAATGTTGGTGACGTTTTACCCTCACACCCTCACCCTTTGTGCTCAATCCATTTATTCATCGGGGTTACAGGTGTGAGGGTAAAGGTGAGAGTAGGTGAGGGTAACTTTTTACTCTCACTCTGTCTCGTCCTGATTTGAGTTGACCAATCTTATTCCGTTTTCACACTAACTTCTTTATTCTTACCATAATATCCACTTCCCGGCACATAAATCGGCTGCATGGCTCCACCCATATTTTTCAATTTACCCTCGTCGCGCAGACGTCGGATATGTCGCATGGCTGTACTTCTTGCCATTCCGCAAAGATATTGGAAGTCGTGTCTCCGCATAAATGGATGAGTACGGAAGTACTTAGTCAGTTGCAGGTCAATTTCCTCGTTCGTCAGTTGGGTGAAATCCAGTCCACCTTTGAGGTTTTTCACTTTAAGAACGCCGAATTCGTTTTTCAATGTCTGGTCGGCACGAAACTGAATGGCCTTTAGCTTCACTTTGGTCACTTTCCGTTTTGTGTCTACCGTTACAGGTTCCGTGGTCGTCAGGCAGGGATGGAAATAACCGATGCCGTCCAGATGAACTTGGCGTCCTTCCGCCAATTCCTGTCCCATGATGTGCGAAAGCGCATCAAGTACGGCTGTGACGTCTGTTTCTGTCAGTGAACAACGTTCTTGAATACGTCGGCGCAGTACGTCGGTCCCTGTGGAACCGTTGTATTTGATGCGCGGATGCAGGGTGTTTCCGTTTTCTCCCTGCTGTTTGTTTGAAGGCTTCGGGTCTTCATACCAATCGAATAATATTGCCATAGCTCTATATTTGTTTTAAATGAACTGTTCTTGTTATGTATTCTCTTAGATAGTAATACATTAATGCTTAATGTTTCTTTTGTTAAGCTCTAATGCTTTGCAAGGGCTCACCCATGTGAACAAGGCTGTTTACGTCTGTAGACGTTTTTATTTACAATTGATAGCCTGTTTGTTCACACGGGTGAGCCCTTGACAACTACTAAGCAAAGATACATAAATAATAAGGCAAATGCAAATAATATGCAGGTATTTATCGGATAAAATGCTTGTTTACCGGAAGATAAAAGCGTATCTTTACAGGAATTAAATAGGTAGATGTAATTGTAGAAAAAATAGACAAAAATAGGATGAAAATTACTTTAATCAGACAAGACAACGGGAGCGGAAAAGAGACTCTTAGCGTTTGTGAGGCAGGCACATTATTCGACAAAATGAAAACGGAAACAAAGGCGGGGCATATCACGGCTTTGCGGGGAATCATACCATTGCTGGAAGGTACGCATGCCCGATACGAACATATTGATAAATTGCCATACATCTATTCTGCTGTGGAATATACCCGTACCAAAGAGGGCGAACGGAAGATGAAGCAGTATAACGGATTGGTACAGTTGGAAGTGAGTAGGCTGGCGAGCGGCTCGGAAGTGGAATTTGTGAAGCGACAAGCGGCGCTTTTGCCACAGACTTTTGCTACTTTTGGTGGTTCGAGCGGGCGTAGTGTGAAGATATGGGTGCGCTTCGCTTTGCCGGATGACGGAGGATTGCCGACCAAGGAAGCGGAGGCGGAATTATTTCATGTTCATGCTTATTGGCTGGCTGTGAAATGTTATCAGCCGATGTTGCCTTTCGATATTGACTTGAAAGAACCGGTTTTGGCACAGAGATGCCGTATGACGCTGGACGAATCTCCTTATTATAATCCGGATGCGGTGCCGTTCTGCTTGGAACAACCGCTTATGATGCCGGGAGAAGAGACTTTCCGTCAGCGGAAACTGGGAGAGAAAAATCCGTTATTACGGTTGCAGCCGGGATATGAGTCGGCGCAAACATTCACGAAGATTTATGAAGCGGCCTTGAACAGGGCACTTCAGGAAATGGAGGATTGGAAACGTGGGGACGACTTGCAGCCTTTATTGGTTCGCCTTGCCGAGCATTGTTTCAAAGCGGGGCTTCCCGAAGAGGAAGCGATACGGCAGACGATGATTCATTATTATCGCGAAGAAGAAGAGCAGGTGATCCGTTCGATATTGCATAATCTTTATCAGGAATGTAAGGGATTCGGCAAGAAAAGCAGTATCAGTAAAGAGCAGGAGACGGCTTTTCTGTTGGAAGAGTTTATGAAACGTCGGTATGAATTCCGTTACAATACGGTGCAGGACGATTTGGAATATCGGCAGCGCGATTCTGTTCACTTTTGCTTTAAGCCGGTGGATAAACGGGTGCGCAACAGTATTGCAATCAATGCTTTGAAGGAAGGCATCAGTGCGTGGGACCGTGATGTGGATCGTTTTCTGAATTCGGAATGTGTTCCTTTGTATAATCCTGTGGAGGAATATCTTTATGAGACAGGTCGCTGGGACGGGAAGGATCGTATCCGTGCATTGGCTGGTCTGGTGCCTTGTGATAATCCGCATTGGCAGGAATTATTTTACCGCTGGTTTCTTAGTATGGTGGCGCATTGGAGGGGAGTCGATCGGCAGCATGGTAATAATACTTCGCCTTTGCTGGTTGGTTCGCAGGGGTATCGTAAGTCTACATTCTGTCGCATTATTCTGCCGCCGGAGTTGCGTTTCGGCTATACGGACAGTATTGATTTTAAAAGTAAACAGGAGGCGGAACGCTATTTGGGACGTTTTTTTCTGATAAATATTGATGAGTTCGATCAGATTAATGTCAGTCAGCAGGGGTTCTTGAAGCATTTGTTGCAGAAGCCTGTGGCGAATCTGCGCAAACCATACGGTAATACGATTCGGGAAATGAGGCGTTATGCTTCTTTTATCGGTACCAGCAATCAGAAAGATTTGCTTACCGATCCTAGCGGTAGCCGCCGTTTTATTTGCATTGAGGTGACGGCTCCTATTAATACGAATGTTACGATTAATTACAAGCAGCTTTATGCTCAAGCGATGGAGGCTATTTATAAAGGTGAACGTTATTGGCTGAATGATGAGGATGAAAACATATTAAAACAGACTAACCGTGAGTTTGAACAGGCGAGTCCGCTGGAACAGCTGTTCCACTGCTATCTTAATCCCGTAGAAGAGGAAATGGAAGGCGAATGGCTGACTGCCATGCAGATTTTGAGTTATTTACAGACGAAAACACGGGATAAACTGGCTATTAATAAGGTAGGACAGTTTGGGCGTGCACTTCAAAAACTGAATATTCCTTGTCGTAAGTCTCGTAAAGGGACGCTTTATCATTTGATGAAAGTGAAGTAATTGATAAAGGTGGTGTGAAAGGGGGCTTTGTCAACCCAATCAGGACGAGACAGGGTGAGGGCAAAAAGTTACCCTCACCTACCCTCACTCTTACCCTCATCACTGAAAGGATGATGAATAGGGGGATGCAGGGAAAGTGTGAGGGTGTGAGAGTAAATCATGTATAAAAAATAATTGGATATTGAATCGGATGGTAAAGAATTGTGTGGCGGTCGGCAGTCCTTGCCGGGTGATAAAGTATATTGAGAACGATTGATTGTATGGAGGAGTGGGAGGGGGATTGTCTTTTCTACGTAAAAACAGCAATTTTCGGGTCGTTTATCAGTGATGCGTGTAGTAATTTTGCGGCATTGGAAATGAGAGTGCGAGTGTAAAAACGAAAATATTATTAGCTGTTATTTCAACTGTAAATATAATAAACGTATCTTTGGAAGTATGGAAGATAAAACGAATGTAATTAAGATACAGCGTTATCATTCTCCTTGTGGTGATTTGATGCTTGGCTCGTTTGAGGATAAGCTTTGTCTTTGTGACTGGGCGGCTGAAAGTCATAGGGATATCGTAGACAGGAGATTGCGGAAAGTGCTGAAAGCTGGTTATGAGAAAAGTACATCAGATGTGATACTGGAGGCGATGAGCCAGTTGGATGAATATTTCAATGGCGAGCGGACTGTGTTTGAGGTGCCTTTGCTTTTTGTTGGTACGGAGTTTCAGAAGAGTGTATGGTATAAGTTGTTGGAGATTCCATACGGTTCGACTGTGTCATACGGTGAGCTGGCAAAACAACTCGATTTGCCGAAAGCTGTCCGTGCTGTTGCTGCCGCTAACGGGGCGAACGCTATTTCTATTTTTGCTCCGTGCCATCGTGTCATCGGCAGCAACCACTCTCTTGTGGGATATGGTGGCGGGCTTCCTGCTAAAAAGCGGTTGCTGGATTTGGAATTAAATGGCAAACCTCTGTTATGAATGAGCAAAAAACGCTTGACTATGCACGCATTGCACAGGCAATCGGGTATATAAGGGAGAATTTTAAAAGGCAACCGGGATTGGATGAGATTGCCGGGGAGGTGGCGTTGAGTACGGCGCATTTCCAACGTATGTTTACGGAGTGGGCGGGAATTAGCCCTAAGAAGTTCTTGCAATATACTAGTATTGAATATGCCAAGAGAATCTTGAATGAAACTCATGCGTCTTTATTCGATGCGGCACAGGAAACAGGGCTTTCCGGTACGGGCAGATTGTATGACTTGTTTGTAAATATAGAAGGGATGACGCCGGGCGAATATAAAAACGGAGGTGAAAGTCTTTCTATCAATTACAGTTTTGCCAAAAGTCCTTTCGGTGAAATCTTCATTGCGTCTACCGATAAAGGTATTTGTTGTATGGAGTTTGCAGACGAACATGACGCGGCTTTTAACTCTTTACGGAAGAAGTTTCCTAATGCAAAGTTTACCTCGATTGTGGATGAAGTGCAGCAAAATGCTTTATTTATCTTCACGCAGGACTGGAGTAAACTCAAAGAAATAAAATTGCATCTGAAAGGTACTGACTTTCAGCTAAAGGTATGGGAAACCTTACTGAAAATTCCTGTCGGTGGCTTGACTACTTACGGAGATATAGCCGTAGGAATCAATAATCCGAGAGCTTGCCGGGCTGTTGGAACGGCTGTCGGTGAGAATCCCGTAGCTTTCCTTATTCCGTGTCATCGGGTCATTCGTGCTTCCGGTGAGTTGGGAAATTACCATTGGGGAGAGATTCGCAAGACTGCAATGATTGGTTGGGAGGCTGCAAAAGGTGAGGTAAAGAGGGGATTATAGGAAAGAATGAAGGTGATTTTAGTTCACATTCTTTTTAGTGCAATGCTGTTTCTTATATTATTAATATATAACTAATTTGATTATGAAATTATTGGTATTCCTTGCTAAAGGGTTTGAAACGATTGAGTTTAGTGCTTTTATAGATGTTATGGGATGGGCAAAGACGGATTTTGATTGTAAAATAGATGTTGTGACCTGTGGCTTGAATCAAAAAGTGATTAGTTCTTTCAATGTTCCTGTTTTGGTGGATAAAGTCATGGATGAAGTGTCTGCAGATGAATATGACGCGCTTGCGATACCCGGCGGATTTGAAGAATTCGGATTCTATGAGGAGGCATATAATGAACAACTTCTGGAATTGATACGACTGTTTGACTCACAAAAGAAATGGATCGCAACAGTCTGCGTGGGAGCTTTGCCTGTTGGGAAAAGTGGAGTGTTGAACGGTCGGAAAGCAACAACTTATCATCTTAGAGGTGCTCATAAACAGAAAGTGCTTCAGGGATTTGGAGCAACTATCGTAAATTCTCCCATCGTGGTGGATGATAATATCATAACTTCTTATTGTCCTCAAACATCATACGGGGTTGCATTGCTTTTATTAGAGAAGTTGACCTCTCATAAAGAAATGGTTTTAGTGAAAGATGCTATGGGATTTTAATAAGTTGCATTTAAGCACTGCACTCGGTTTTGAGTTCGCTATGGATGATGCTTCTCACTGCTTTTTCATGTTTGAATAAATAATAATAAGTGCTTGCGGTAAGAAAAGCCAGAAACCGGATATTGGTTCGACTATGCAACCGATTATGGTGAACAGTAGAATGAAGTAACCTAAAAATAAAGGTGCCGGTTTTTGTTCTTTTCTGATATAGTATTGAAGTGTCTCTCCCCAAAGAATAAGTATTATTCCGCAGATTAGGAACCAGAAAGCAAAGCCCAGGTTATGATTTTCTCCAATAGAGTCTATTAATCCATTGTTAAGCATTTCCGTAAAAGCTTCTTTTCCAAGAAATAACGCATAAATGGTATGAATGACTCCTGTTGCTGTTAAAAGTGTTCCACTATATTTCCAAAGTTTCATGTTCTTGCCTTTTTAGTATTTTATTGGGATGTACACTTCTACAGAATTTGAAATTTAATCCGTTTTAACATATCATCCGGTTCTTAATAAGTTGCTCGATAACGCAAATATAAGTAATCATGTACGATTCCCAACGTATGATTTCGACATTTGTGTTTGTTTTAGATTCTTTATACTTGGTCATTCGTTTTCTTGTTGTGATATCTGTGGACATGAGTTGCTTTATAAATATCCTTTAGTTCTTCTTTATTGTATTGAAAATTATATCTTTGTATTTCAGATAGTTGGATTTATGGAGTTTATAAAAGAGGCTGGCGTCTCACCACAAAAAAGTATGGATATTAAGAATGATAAGATCACAATAAAGCCTTTGCGTGATAAGGATGTAGACATTTTCAGTAAATGGTTGGCTAAAGAATATATTTATAAATGGTTCTGCCCTGACGGAGAAGAACATAAAATGGCTTGGTTGGATGAGGTAAATAATAGAAATACCCAATATCATTATATGAAACATTTCATTGTTTATTATAATGATAAAGCCATTGGCTTTTGTTTATACTTGGATTGTTATTTTGAAAAAGAATATATACCGGAACATTACGGAAAAACTGTCGATGAGAAAGAGACAGTCTTTGAAATAGGTTATCTCATAGGCGAAGAGGAATATTTGGGTAAGGGCATCGGGAAGATTATTGTAAAGAAGCTGATCGGGGAAATTGCCGAAATAGGAGGGAAAGAGATATTGGCTGACCCTGATGAGGCTAATGTTTTATCCATAAGAACATTGTTAAGTAATGGATTCGTAAAAGTAAAAGATTGCGATTATAGGTATTGTCTTAAATAGATAAGAAAACTTCTTTTGAAAGAAGTTTTCTTATACGGCCATTCTATTTATTATTTGAATACAAAGTTGCTCAATAGATAACTCAAGAAGTTACCATAAATGATTATCTTTTATCTGACTTGTAAACTCATTTATAGCATCATATCTCAGCTTCGAAACGGAAGAATTTACTTTCGCTATTTTCTTCGTCAAAAATCTTTCGATGAAATTCATTTTGTCAAACTGAAACTCGCCACCTAAAATGGCTTTGGGAATCGATAATCTCTGCAAGAACTCCGGGAAAGCCTTATTCATTTCTTCCGCTTCTTGCTCTTCGTTCATACAACAGATGAATAACCCTATTACTTTTTGCTCTAATAACAGTTGATTATTGTGACAGAATTGAGTAATTTTTCGGTTTGGAGAGCCCGCATAAATGGCTGTTCCGAGAATTATTCGATCGTAAGTTCGAATATCAGGTCTCGGACACTCTTTTAATGAGATGTAGTCAACTTTATTAGTCAACTTTTCTCCGATAAGGTGTGTTACTCGCTCGGTAGTTCCATGTTTTGAATAATATATGATAGCTGTTTTCATTTTCAACAGGCATAAGCGGTTTTAAATAGCCACTAATAAGTGACATGGTTATCCTTTGTAAAGGTAGAGACTTTATTCTGACTAGCAAACAGTTTTCGATATAATTAATCTATATCTTGTTTTTCTCATATTTGAAAAGTATGTTCCCCATCTCAAAACGAGATAGGGAGCATTTCTTAATATATAATTAATGTACAGGTGCCAAGATTGATTCCATAATACCTGTACATATTGAAATTCCTACTTAATATCCCGGATTTTGATACTCGCTGCCATTGGTGATTGTTGCAGTAAATGTAGTTGAAATGGGACGTAATGCATAATTCGGGTGAAAGAATTGTGCTAAGTCCGGATGAGTATTCTCCAGATACTCCGAGTTCTTAAACATTCCTGTCCGTTTCAAGTCGTAGAAGCGGCAATATTCTCCGCAAAGTTCACGGCCTCTTTCGTCTAAGATATCTCGTACTGTAATACTCCCTGTAAGCGGATTTGCTCCGGCACGTTCACGAACCTTGTTGATATAACCGGCTGCATTCGCACCACCATTCAGGTAAATATCAGCTTCTGCCGCAATCAAATAAACTTCTGCCATGCGCATGATAAACGTTGCATTCAGATTACCGTTTCTCTGTTTGGAAGCATTGGCTACATAATAATTGCTGCTGTTATGCTTATTCAGTGATGGATAATAGTAGCGGAATTGGTTCTCATTTGTGCCGTCATTTTTGTAATTGCCAGTGACGTTTGTATAAGCATAATTCATGTTCACATTATTATTGTCATCACTATATACATGATGATAATCAATTAGCAAATAATCAGAAATGTGTTCTTTTTGTTTCTCTGTCGCATAATCGATGTCCTGCGGCATGATGAATTTAATGGCTAAATCACCTTTATTCAGAGCTTTGCCAATGACGGTTTCTTCCTTGTCATACATGTGGACGGCACTTTCATCCCACGTGTAATTCTTGTTCGCGTTCCACTCTGTAGTGAACGATTCATGAAATCTGGGGTCCAATGTTCCGTCTTTCTGTACATATAAACTCAATAAATGCTGTGTGGGCATAAAGATACCGGTAATTGAGCCTTCCCAAGTAAGACGTGTTTCCTGATTATCTTCACGAGCACCGAACTTATTGATATTGCATAAGAAATACTCATCGTTGCGATTTAGCTTGTAATTTCCGTTGCTTGATCCGTGACCGTCTGCTCCTGCATACCAGCGATGTTTCCAGAGAGCTTCCTTGTTTTCCCAGTTATTGCTCTCTTTAAACACTTCGCTATACGATGGATACATATACGTATTGTATTTCCCACCGCCGGTTTCGCAATCGGTAATCAATTTCTTGGCTGTATCCAGAGCTTCCTGCAAATATTCGGTGCTTCCATATTCGTACGTCTGCAAGCAGGCTTTAGCCAGAAAACCGAGAGCGGCTTTCTTCGTCGGGGTGGTAGTAGTTGCATGCGTACCTGTTGGCAACCATTCGGATGCGAATCTTAAATCGGGCAGGATTACTTCCTGATAGATAGTCATCGGATCGGTGCGGGTGGGGGAGTAAGTCAGTGTTTCCGCTGTTATCGGTTCTGTGAGCATCGTCACTGCTCCGAATTGTTCCACTGCATTGAAATAATAGACAGCTCTAAGAAAACGGGCTTCCGCAATCTTGGCATTCCGCTCCTCTTCCGTGGTGTAGGGAGGTTTGTCTCCTAATGCGATAGCTTCGTTACAGGCTCCCACACCGTCGTACGTCCCGTTCCACCAATTATTGGTGTAAGTCGTATTGGGTGATGTTCCTGCGAAAAACCAGAACCACTGTGTGTAACTTGTTGATTCGTTGGCTTTATACGTCCAAAGATCGGTGTCGCCTTCAGTCAGTGACATCCAGTCCGCAGAACCGTAGTAAAACCTTTCCATAGCAAAATAACACTGGTTAATCAGGGTTTCATATCCATCGATGGAAGTAGCCAAAGCCTCTTTGGTAAATGCGCCCGGGTTGTATTCCTCCAAGGTGCAGGAATGTAGAGATAAGGCCGAGAACAGCACACTGCAAAATATGAATTTTATATATATCCTTTTCATGATTATAATCTTTTGTTAGAATGTCAAATTAACGCCAAAAACAAATTGCCGGTAGGTAGGAAATGCATCCGAACCGTTGGTTTCGGGATCAGTATCTTTCAACTGCTTATCTTTTATAAAGATGAACGGATTGTAGGCTGTGGCATAAATACGGCATTTCTCCATTAAAACTTTGCGGGAAATATTGACGGGTAGTGTATATCCCAGCGTGATATTCTTAATCTTAATGAAGGAGCCGTCGCGCACTCTTAATGAAGGATATACGGTTTTTTGTTCGTCTCCCGTTCCGGGACGGGGGAAATAGGCTCCTTGATTATCCTCTGTCCAGTAGTCTACGCCTGCCAGTTGATTCTTGGTTACGCTTTGTTCGGCGGTATAATAACCGAGCAGGTCACTGTTGATTGTCTGTCCGTAACGTGCCATGGCAAAAACGGATAAATCAAAATTCTTGTAGGTGAAGGAATTGCTGAATCCGATGATCCAGTCCGGATTGGAATGTCCTAGAATTTGCCGGTCTTCCGTACTGTATTTATGCACACCTCCATCGCCTTTCTGGTCTAAGGTTTCTATCTTGATGAATCCGGGTTTTACACCGTAGGCATCTAATGTCTCCTGTGGGGTATCGGTTCCCCAGATTCCGGCATATTTATATCCGTAAATAGCTTTAATCGGTTCACCGACAAACAGGTTTTCAGCAATCAGGTCACCGTCAGGCAGGTCGTCTATTTGTTCCTTGTTCCAAGTGACGGATAAGGTCGTGTTCCAGGTGAAATCTTTGTGCCGTATGTTGTGCGAAGTGATCGTTGCTTCCACACCTTGATTACTGGTCTGGGCGATGTTCTGCCAGATGGCCAAAGGCGATCCCCATCCGGTCAGACCGCTGGTGATGGGTAATGTACGTTTGAATAATAATCCTTTGGTTGTCGTTTTGAACCATTCTACCGAGCCGTCGATGCGACCGTTCAGGATACCGAAATCCAACCCTATATTCCAGTTGTATGATTTTTCCCATCCGAGATCGGAACTACCATAACTATCAGCGTATTGCGTGAAAGGAACGATCTTCCCGTTAATGGAAATTCCCGAAGCTGTATATACATAGGCTTGTGTTGTGGTGCTGTATGCGGTGGTTCCTCCCGAGTTACCCGTGATGCCGTAGCTCACTCTCAACTTCAGGTTGTCCAGCCAACTACGTGTCTTTTCCATAAATGCCTCGTCTGATATTCTCCACGCCAGTGCGCCTGCGGGGAAGGCATCCCATTTATGTCCGGTAGAAAATTGTGAAACACCGTCCCAACGGGTAGAGAAATTAAACAGGTATTTGCCCTTGTACGAATAGTTCAGACGGAAGGCAAAAGACATTTTCTGTGTCTGTGCGAAGTCGGATTCCACATGTTGGGAAGTACCCGATGTCAGTCGCCAGAAAGACCATTGATCTACCATCTGACCGCTGGCGGCAGCCATGCTACTTTCCGACTGGTTCTTATTCCAGGAAGTAATCAGTGAACCTCCCAGATTATGGTCTTTGGCGATGGTTGTGTTGTAAGCGAGAATATTCTCCCAAGTGTAATTCCAGGCATTGTTGTTGGTGATGGAAGCATGCGGTGAACCTGCATAAGACGGACGGTTGGCATTGCACTTCTCTCCCCAGTATTGCCCGCGGCGTGAGTGATTCAACGTACCATTGACACGACTGGTAAAAGTCAGGTCTTTGACGGGAGTTAGTTCGACATAGCCGCTCATATTCAGGTAGGTAGAACGTGTGTTGTCTACATACTGGTTCTCTATAAAATCACTCATCGGGGAATATTGTCCTGTGATGTATTCGTGATTGATCTCCCCTTTTTCGGTATAAGCATCACCCAACGGGATGGCAGAGAGAGATTTTGTGAATGTGTTTTTTACGCCGGAGTTCAAGTCCCGGTAGACTAAATTGGAGGTAAAGCCCACCTTTGCCCATGAAAATATCTGTTGATCTAGGTTGAGGCGTAACGAATATCTGTTCAGATTTTCGTTATTAAGTAAACCTTCTTCCCGGTTGTAGGAAGTCGAAGCAAATAATTTTGTCTTTTCAGTGCCACTGCTGACCGAAAGACTGTATTTCTGTGTGGTAGCCGTGTTGCCCGACACTTCATCTATCCAGTCTATCCATTTGCCGTCGTTGTATGCATCTATAAAATCCTGTTTCCCCAGTAGGGCGGACATATCGGTAGGATAGTCACCGTTTTTATATTTATAGGCTTCTTGCTGGTAGGTGACCCATTCATCCCGCGTCATTCCATGCCTGTAGTTAGGTGAACCGCTGAATCCGTAATAAGCATCGAAGTTTACGGTCGCTTTTCCCTCTTTTCCTCTTTTTGTGGTGATGATGACAACACCGTTTGCTCCTGCAGAACCATAAATGGCGGTGGAAGAAGCATCTTTCAATACATCTACACTCTCGATGTCCGACGGGCTGACCTGGCTATAGCTGCCGGGGATTCCATCGATAATAAACAACGGTTCGTTGCTGCCATAGATAGATCGTGAACCACGTAACAGGATAGTGACATCACCTCCTACCTGTCCCGAAGTTTTGGTGATATCCATTCCGGGTATCTTGCCTTGAAGGGCTTCCATCACATTATTGGTAGGAGCGGCCAGTACTTCCGCACTTTTGACGGAGGTTACCGCCCCCGTCAAATCCCGTTTTTTGACCGATCCGTATCCTACCACCACTACTTCATCAATCAATCTGGCATCTTCCGTCAGTATGATTTCCAGCTTGTTCTTGTTGCGTGTATTGACTTCCTGCTCCGTGTATCCCATATAAGATACCTTTAATATTGCATTGGGTGCTACGCGCAGTGTGAACAGTCCGTCTACATTTGTAATCGTCCCGTTACTGGTACCTTTTTCAACGATATTCGCTCCGATAATAGTCTCTCCTTGAGAGTTTTTCACTATACCTGAGATCGTTCTGCTCTGTTGGCAATAAGCCCGTGTTGATCCAAGTATCGATAAGGAACCTATTAATAGGAATAATAGGTAAAAATTCATTCTATAAGCAGTCTTTAGGGGATTATTCTCCCCTATGTTTGTTTTATCAGAAAATGATTTCATGCTTTTTGTTTAATTGTATGTTTACTAATTTGTTTTTGGATAGCTAAATTTCCAGATGATTTAAAGCTATGTTTCGATTGTAACGACTTTACTTACCCCATAGGCTATTAGATTTTATTGGTTAAATGATGATTGTTCAGAATGTCAATGTCAATTGCGCATCCTTCTGCACTGTTTTAAATGTGGCGCCACGATTCATGTCTGTAAAAAAACTGACAGGGCAAAATTATGCATATAGAACTGGGGATTGAAAAAAATAGAGTTGACTTTTATTTGTTCTGAGTTGATTTTCATTATCTTTGTCTCGACGTATTCACTAATAAGTAATGATATGGATAATGAAGTAAAAAACATAACGAATCGGAGACATATCGGACGCAATATACAAAGGATTCGTGTATATTTGGGCATGAAGCAGGAAGCTTTGGCGGCTGATCTTGGCGTTAGCCAAAATATCATTTCGAAGATTGAGAAGGAGCCGGAGATAGAAGAGGGACTTTTGAATCAGCTTGCTTCTGCACTGGGAATTTCGGCAGAGGTGATTAAAGATTTCGATGTGGAAAAGGCTATTTATAACATCAATAATATTAGAGATAATACTTTTGAACAAGGCTCTACATCAATTGCGCAGCAGTTTAATCCAGTTGATAAAATAATCGAATTGTATGAACGTTTGTTGCAAAGTGAAAGAGAAAAAATAGAGTTGCTTAAAAATAAGTGATTATTAATTGTTCTGTTTATCAGACTTAGAAATAAATTCATCATTATGGAAAATGAAATTAATACGAATGCTACACACATAGGTCGAAAAATAGAGAGGATTCGCCGTCTTCGTGGGATGACTCAAACTGATCTAGGAGATTTATTGGGAATTACAAAACAAGCCGTGTCCAAAATGGAACAGTCTGAAAAGATTGAGGATGAAAGAATTAAACGGGTTGCGGATGCTTTGGGTGTTACAGAAGAAGGCTTAAAAAAGTTTACTGAAGAAACTGTGCTGTACTACACAAATAACTTTTATGAGAATTCAAATGCAACTGCTACCAATATTGGCACAATCTCGAATCTTGAGAATATTAATCACTTTTCAATGGAGCAAGCCGTCAAACTATTTGAGGAATTGTTAAAAATAGAAAGAGAGAAATACAATAAAGAGAACAGTAAAAATGATAAATAACCAAGGTTACTACTTTTTCTGTAATAAATATCAAGTTGCAATTTATAGTTGTGAAAAATAGAGATAGCTATAATTTGTTCTGAATTGATTTTCATTATCTTTGTCGCAATGTAATCACTTAAAGAAATAATGATATGGATAATGATGTAAAAGACATAGTGAACCGGAGACATATCGGACGCAATATACAAAAGATTCGTGTATATTTGGGTATGAAGCAAGAAGCTTTGGCGGCTGATCTTGGAGTAAGTCAAAATGTCATTTCAAAGATAGAGAAGGAATCGGAGATAGAGGAAGGACTTTTGAATAAGATTGCTTCTGTGTTAGGTATTTCTGCTGAAGTAATTAAGGACTTTGATGTTGAAAGAGCTATATACAATATCAATAGCTATAAAGATGCTACTATTTCTCCGGGAGCAATAGCGGCAGTTTATGTTGCCTCTCAACAAATTAATCCAGTTGATAAAATAATCGAATTGTATGAACGCTTGTTGCAAAGCGAGAGAGAAAAAATAGAATTACTCAAAAATAAGTGAAACTTTATAAATAATGCGAATCAGGGGAATATAGGCACTGTCCACGATTTTGTGTAAATAGAAAACTAGAGGATTCGAGTTTTATGCTTGAATCCTGTTTTCAAATATAGTTATAAATTGATTAAAAATCAATGCCCAATTCCAAATAGGTTGATACCATTTCTTTTCTATTTCTGTAATAGCCAGATACACAGACTTTTTCAAGGCATCATCATTTGGGAATGATAGCTTGTTTTTGGTGTACTTTCTAATTTTTCCGTTCAGATTCTCAATGAGATTCGTTGTATATATGATCTTTCTAATTTCAACCGGGAAGTCAAAGAATACGGTGAGTTCTTCCCAATTATTTCTCCATGAGCGTATCGCATATGGATATTTAGTCCCCCATTTTTGCTCAAAGTTCTCCAACTCCATCTTTGCGGCTTCTTTAGTAGGTGCATTATAGATATTCTTTAAATCAGAAGTAAACTCCTTTTTTTCTTTCCAGACCACATACCGACAGGAGTTTCTTATTTGATGCACTACGCATATTTGAGTGGTAGATGTTGGAAACACACTCTTGATAGTTTCTGTAAATCCATTCAGATTATCAGTAACCGTAATCAGTATATCTTCTACACCACGAGCTTTGAGATCCGTTAAAACGCCCATCCAGAAGGCAGCGCTCTCATTTTTACCAACCCACATACCCAATACCTCTTTCAAGCCTTCCTTATTTAGACCTACACATAAATAAACGGTCTTGTTGATGACCTTACCATTTTCCCTGACTTTAAATACGATACCATCCATCCAGACAATCATATATAAGCTCTCCAAAGGACGATTCTGCCACTCTGAAGCAGCCTGGCTGACTTTATTGGTAATAATAGAGATAGCGGAGGTGGAAAGATTGATACCGTATATTTCTTGCATTTCTGACTCAATGTCAGATACGCTCATGCCTTTGGCATAAAGAGAGATTACAAGACGTTCAATAGACAAGCCACGGGATTGATGCTTAGGGACTACAATTGGCTCAAATTCACTTTTTCTATCATGGGGAACCTGAATAACAGATTCTCCCATCTCTGTTTGAATCTGCTTCTTATAACTACCATTGCGGGAGTTGCCACTATGATCGCCTTGATTGGAGTGTTTCTCATAACCTAAGTGGTTATCAAGTTCAGCTTCCAACATTTGCTCATAGACACGAGTATGAAGCTCTTTCATGAAAGCGGTAACATCTTCACCTGTCTTAAACTGAGACAGGAACTCTTTACTTAAAAATTCTTTGGGGATGTCCATAAAATCTGCTTTTTTACAAAGTTAATATATAAATAAAAAAAACTACGAGAAGAATCCCGTAGTTTTCTATTTACACAATATTATGGAAAGTCCCGGAATATACTGATTCGCGTATTACTAATATTTGTATTTATAATTATTTAGTATGATTGTTGGAATTTTCCCTCTATCTTGTTCGGATATTAAATATAAATTTTTTCTAGCCCTCGAAGCTATAACATATAGAATTCGTTTTGCATTTTCTACTTTATTAGGATCACTAAAATGTGGGACATAATCTTCTAAAAGTCCGAAAGCTATCACTGTGTCAAATTCAGCTCCTTTTACTCCATGATTAGTTGAAATAGTTATCCCTTCTTTTTGACGAAAAACCTTTCTAAAAGTATCAATGTGCGAAATAAATTCAGACCCTTCTTTTCTTAGCCTTTCTATTCTTTTTATAGAGCTTTCAAAAAAAGCATTATAATGCATTTCTAAATAATTATATTGATGTATATCTATATTTAGTTCATGGAGAAACAGAAAGAAAAACTTCTTTAAATACTCTAAACCATCTTGTTCATTAACTAATATACTATTACAGATACATAATATTTTTTTAGCAGATAGATTTCTATCAATTCCTATTGATGAAAAATCTGTTTTTATTTCATTAGCCCAACGGAGTCGTCTTATATATAAAGATGGTGTTGCATCTGTTAATATAATACGTGATAATTTATACCAGAAGTTATCTATATCTCTTGCAAAAGGTGCCATACCAGGACCATCAAAACTGTATTGAGGTAGACGAGCCATTAGATTTCTTGTTAGCCCAGATAAGTGAATCCACCATGGTGCAAGAATACAAATTTCATTTGGCGAAATACCACATTCATCAATATTAAATTGAATTATACGAATTATTTCATCTTCTAAATCATTAATAGAAACCCGTTTGTTGTAACGAATAATGCTTTGATAATCCTTATCTTTTCCAACCGCTTCTATCGTATTATTATAAGTTTTAAAGTAGTTAAAATACGATATAATACGAGATGATGATCTATAATTCTTAGTTAGCGATAATTCATCAAAATGTAATCCTGTATTTTTTTCTAAATCAACTTTGGTCATAGGAAATCCACCTAAATTACTAAATATAGATTGATTAGGGTCTCCTACAATGAAAGCCTTACTGCTATTCCCTGTTTCTAAAATTGCACCTAAAATCATATATTGTAATTCCTTCGTATCTTGATATTCATCAACTAATATAAAAGGGAAGATATGTGACAATGTCTTACAAATGCTTTTATTATCTCTTAAAAGAAGGTATGAATAATATAAAATCAGTTCAAAATCAATTTCTTTTTTTTCTTTTAGATTTTGATAATAGCTTTTAATTATAGATATGACTGACTCTGTTTTTTGAGAATTTGTACATTTTATAACTAATCCACGTGACGTGAAATAAAAACACTGGCAGTCCCAATATGTAATTTTAGGTTTTGCTGATGCATATGGAATACATAACGAAGTTAGGTAGGATTCTGTGTCGTGTGCATTAATAATAGTCAATAGTTCGTTAAAAATTCGCCACGCCTAAGCGGCTCTGGCAGTAAATAAAATGAGTTCTTTGAAAAGTTTGTCAA
>NZ_JBDFVF010000041.1:0-55264 GCF_040913205.1 Bacteroides sp. MSSM.1001136sp1_RTP21357st2_D2_RTP21359_211015
TTGACAAACTTTTCAAAGAACTCATTTTATTTACTGCCAGAGCCGCTTAGGCGTGGCGAATTTTTAACGAACTATTGTTAAAGACGAATCTAATTTTAATACGTACTCACTTTTCATACCATATTTCTCCTATAAAATATATTTTCTCCATTAAATACGCAACTATATATTATACTTTACTTCAAGCAGCTCCAACAAATTCTTTATTTTGTTGTTGAATAAAGAATAAAAAGTGTAAATTTGTACCTAGATGCCACTGAAACTAACAACATATTATCATGGGAAGGATATTCCTGAATTGCCGGGAAAAAATACCTTCCATTCCAAAGAGTTATTTCTGATTTATGAAGCAACTCCTGGGTATACTCCTTTATTAATAGTGGCAACAGAAGACGGCAGACCGGTGGCACGCCTGCTTGCTGCCATCCGCAAAGCAAAGAAGTGGCTCCCTTCTTCTTTAGTGAAACATTGTGTAGTATATAGTGAAGGCGAATTTCTGGACGAGTCTCTTTCGACCAACAAAGAAAAGGCAGAAGAAGTCTTCGGCGATATGCTCGAACATCTCACACAAGAAGCATCGCGCAGCTGTGTCCTGATCGAATTCCGGAACCTGAACAATTCGATGTTCGGCTATCGGGTTTTCCGTGCCAATGATTATTTCCCTGTCAATTGGTTGCGGGTACGCAATTCGCTGCACAGTATGAAAAAGACGGAAGACCGGTTCAGTCCGTCGCGTATGCGTCAGATAAAAAAAGGACTCAAGAATGGAGCCAGAGTAGAGGAAGCACATACCGTGGAAGAGATACACGATTTCTCACGGATGCTGCACAAGGTTTATTCCTCCCGCATACGCAGATATTTCCCTGCCAACGACTTTTTCCGCCACATGAACGATATGTTAATCAAAGGACAACAGGCAAAAATATTCGTTGTGAAATACAAAGAGAAAATCATTGGCGGTTCTGTCTGTATCTATTCGGGAGACGACGCATACCTTTGGTTTTCGGGAGGAATGAGAAAGACATACGCACTTCAATATCCGGGTGTGCTAGCTGTTTGGAAAGCATTGGAAGACGCACACCAACGGGGATTCCGCCACATGGAATTTATGGATGTAGGACTTCCGTTCCGTAAACACGGTTATCGTGATTTCGTTCTTCGCTTCGGAGGAAAACAAAGCAGTACCCGCCGTTGGTTCCGCGTCAATTGGAGTTGGCTGAATAAACTCTTAGTCAAGTTTTATGTCTAAATGTAATCTCAAGATTACAAAACAATGTTTTATGCTCCTTTCCCACCATTTTTTCTGTTTAATAATCCAATAATTAAATGCAGAAATATTTCTTTATTAGATAAGAAATGTCTTTCTTTGTGCTGTTTTATGCCTTATAAGCACAGATTTAAAACCAAATAAAAAAAGTATAGTTATGAAGATTTCACACATTGAACATCTGGGCATTGCTGTAAAAAGCATCGAAGAAGCCCTTCCTTACTACGAAAATGTATTAGGTCTGAAGTGTTACAACATTGAAACAGTGGAAGATCAGAAAGTAAGAACTGCTTTTTTAAAAGTGGGCGAAACAAAAATTGAACTGTTGGAGCCTACTTGCCCGGAGAGTACTATTGCCAAATTCATTGAAAACAAAGGTGCAGGCGTTCACCACGTCGCATTTGCTGTAGAAGATGGCGTAGCCAATGCGCTGGCAGAGGCAGAAGGCAAAGAAATCCGCCTTATCGACAAAGCTCCCCGCAAAGGTGCTGAAGGTTTGAATATCGCTTTCCTTCACCCGAAATCAACTTTGGGTGTGTTAACAGAACTCTGCGAACATTAATCATAAACTCTAAAACCAACAAGAACTCATGAGTAATCAACTTGAAAAAATTAAAGAGCTTATTGAACGCCGTGCCGTAGCACGTATCGGAGGCGGTGAAAAAGCAATTGCGAAGCAACACGAAAAAGGGAAATACACAGCACGCGAGCGTCTGGCTATGCTGCTTGACGAGGGTAGCTTCGAAGAAATGGACATGTTCGTTGAGCACAGATGCACGAACTTCGGCATGGAGAAAAAACATTACCCGGGAGACGGTGTAGTAACCGGCTGCGGTACGATCGAAGGACGTCTGGTATATGTGTTCGCACAAGACTTCACTGTTTCTGCCGGTTCACTGTCAGAAACGATGTCATTGAAAATTTGTAAAATCATGGATCAAGCCATGAAGATGGGCGCTCCCTGTATCGGTATCAACGACTCGGGTGGTGCACGTATTCAGGAAGGTATCAACGCTTTGGCAGGTTATGCAGAAATCTTCCAACGCAATATCCTTGCTTCCGGTGTTATCCCACAGATTTCAGGTATCTTCGGTCCTTGTGCCGGCGGTGCTGTTTATTCTCCGGCTCTGACCGACTTCACGCTAATGATGGAAGGTACTTCTTATATGTTCCTTACCGGACCAAAAGTTGTGAAGACCGTAACAGGTGAAGACGTTAGCCAGGAAAACCTCGGTGGCGCAAGCGTTCACTCCACTAAATCAGGTGTGACTCATTTCACCGCTAAAACAGAAGAAGAAGGTTTCGAACTGATTCGTAAACTGTTGAGTTATATTCCTCAAAACAACCTTGAAGAAGCTCCTTATGTAGATTGTACAGACCCAATCGACCGTCTGGAAGATTCTTTGAATGATATTATCCCCGACAGCCCTACTAAACCGTATGACATGTACGAAGTTATCGGCGCTATTGTGGACAACGGTGAGTTCCTTGAAATCCAGAAAGATTATGCAAAGAATATCATCATTGGTTTCGCCCGTTTCAACGGACAATCGGTAGGTATTGTTGCCAATCAGCCTAAGTATCTGGCTGGTGTGCTCGACAGCAACGCATCTCGCAAGGGTGCACGTTTCGTGCGTTTCTGCGATGCATTCAATATTCCTATCGTATCGTTAGTAGACGTACCGGGATTCCTTCCGGGAACAGGTCAGGAATACAACGGCGTTATCCTTCATGGTGCTAAGCTATTGTATGCTTACGGTGAAGCTACTGTGCCTAAGGTTACTATCACATTGCGTAAATCTTACGGTGGTTCTCACATCGTAATGAGCTGTAAGCAACTTCGCGGTGACATGAACTACGCATGGCCGACTGCTGAAATCGCAGTAATGGGTGGAGCAGGAGCAGTAGAAGTATTGTACGCACGCGAAGCCAAAGATCAGGAAAATCCCGCTCAATTCCTTGCTGAAAAAGAAGCAGAATACACGAAACTGTTTGCCAATCCTTACAATGCAGCCAAATACGGCTACATCGATGATGTGATTGAACCACGCAACACACGTTTCCGCGTAATCCGTGCTTTGCAGCAGTTGCAGACTAAGAAATTGAGTAATCCGGCTAAGAAGCATGGTAATATTCCGTTGTAATCCTACTTTTCACATTAAAACAAGAACGATTATGAACAAAACCAAAATCGGAATATTCCTTTCTTTGCTGTTGCTGATTGGGCTGACTTCTTGTGGAGAGCAAAAGTCGAACAACAAGCTGGTACTGAACGAAATCCTGATAGACAATCAGAATAATTTTCAAGATGACTACGGATTGCACAGCGCATGGATTGAAATATTCAATAAATCATTCGGTAGCGCCGACCTGGCAGCTTGCTTGTTGAAAGTAAGCAGCCAACCGGGCGATACAGTTACTTACTTTATCCCGAAAGGTGATATACTTACATTAGTGAAGCCACGTCAACATGCACTATTCTGGGCAGATGGCGAACCTAACCGCGGTACTTTCCACACCAGCTTCAAGCTGAATCCGGAAACGGCCAACTGGATCGGTCTGTTTGACTCCGGTAGAAAGCTGCTCGACCAGATTGTAGTGCCCGCAGGTGTTCTTGGCCCCAACCAGTCATACGCTCGTGTCAGCGACGGAGCAGCGGAGTGGGAGGTAAAAGGTGGAAGTGGTGACAAATACGTGACCCCGAGTACGAACAACAAAACTCTTGACAGCAATGCCAAGATGGAAAAATTCGAAGAGCATGATGCTGACGGTGTCGGCATGTCCATCTCTGCCATGAGTGTAGTATTCTGCGGATTGATTCTTCTCTTTATTGCCTTCAAGATTGTAGGAAAAGTAGCTGTAAATTTGAGCAAGCGCAATGCTATGAAATCTAAAGGCATTGACAAGCATGAAGCTAAGGAACTGTCACAGGCTCCGGGCGAAGTTTACGCTGCGATTTCTATGGCATTGCACGAAATGCAGGATGAAGTGCACGACGTAGAAGAAACGGTACTGACCATCACTCGCGTAAAACGCAGTTACTCACCATGGAGTTCGAAGATTTACACTTTGCGTGAAACTCCTCCCAGAAAGTAAGTCACCTTTTAAAAAGTTAAAACGATGAAAGAATATAAATATAAAATCAACGGTAACTCATATAAAGTAACCATCGGAGATATTGAAGATAATATCGCTCATGTAGAAGTGAACGGTACACACTATAAAGTGGAAATGGAGAAACAGCCGAAGCCTGCTGCCAAACCTGTAACAGTACGTCCTATGCCTAATGCTCCTACTGCTCCTACTCAGGTAGTGAAACCGACTGCTCCGTCTACCGGAAAATCAGGAGTGAAATCTCCGCTGCCGGGTGTTATCCTCGACATCAAAGTGAATGTAGGCGATACTGTAAAGAAAGGACAGACCATTATCATATTGGAAGCCATGAAGATGGAAAACAATATCAATGCGGATAAGGACGGTAAGATTACTGCCATCAACGTCAACAAGGGAGACTCTGTTCTTGAAGGTAATGACCTCGTAATTATTGAATAATATGGGAGATTTTATAAACTTTTTAGGAAATAACCTCGCCGACTTCTGGACATACACGGGCTTTGCAAATGCTACTGTAGGGCATGTCGTTATGATTCTTGTGGGTTTGGGGTTCATCTATCTGGCGGTAGCCAAAGAGTTCGAACCGATGCTGCTGATTCCTATCGGCTTCGGTATGCTGATCGGTAATATACCTTTTAATATGGATGCCGGACTGAAAGTCGGTATTTATGAAGAAGGTTCCGTATTGAATATATTGTATCAGGGAGTAACTTCCGGCTGGTATCCGCCGCTCATCTTTTTGGGCATCGGCGCCATGACGGACTTCTCGGCACTTATCTCTAATCCGAAATTGATGTTGATCGGTGCTGCTGCACAATTCGGTATCTTCGGTGCTTACATGATCGCATTGGAAATGGGCTTCGACCCGATGCAAGCCGGCGCTATCGGTATCATTGGTGGAGCAGATGGCCCGACGGCCATCTTCCTTTCTTCCAAGCTAGCACCTAACCTGATGGGAGCCATTGCGGTGTCCGCCTACTCCTATATGGCGTTGGTTCCGGTGATACAGCCGCCTATCATGCGTCTGCTCACCACCAAGAACGAACGTGTCATCCGCATGAAACCGCCGCGTGCCGTTTCTCACACGGAGAAGGTTATTTTCCCGATTATCGGCTTGTTGCTGACCTGCTTCCTGGTTCCTTCCGGTCTACCTTTGTTGGGTATGCTGTTCTTCGGTAACCTGTTGAAAGAAAGTGGTGTAACCCGTCGTCTTGCCAATACAGCTAGCGGTCCGTTGATTGATACTATCACTATCCTGTTGGGTCTGACAGTAGGTGCTTCTACGCAAGCTTCCGAATTCCTGACGCTCGATTCTATCAAGATTTTCGCCCTCGGTGCATTGTCATTCATCATTGCAACTGCATCCGGTGTAATCTTCGTTAAGATATTCAATATCTTCTTGAAGAAGGGCAACAAGATCAATCCATTGATCGGTAATGCAGGGGTTTCTGCTGTCCCCGACTCTGCACGTATCTCACAAGTGATTGGTTTGGAATACGATTCGACCAACTATTTGTTGATGCACGCTATGGGTCCGAACGTTGCCGGAGTGATCGGTTCAGCTGTTGCTGCCGGTATCCTGCTCGGATTCTTGATGTAAGATATAAGGAGGCTGTTTGAACAGTTCTTAAAATAAAAAATAAGACTATCCTAAAAGCCTTGAATTTATAAAAATCACCTTTGCTACATTATAGTAGTAAAGGTGATTTTTCATTATAAGGACTTGCTGTAAAAAAGACTGTAGCTACCATGCCCCATGTATTGTATTGCGCACTGTTGTGTTACCTTCTCTTATCATTCCGTTAATCTATCCAAAATAATCTACGAATAATTCGTAAATATAATATTTTTAGTAACTTGCAGCAGATAAGTCAAACAACTAAAATAAAATATTATGAAACGGATTATCATTCTGTTCTTTCTTTGTTGTACCATTCCTCTAATAGCGCAACACACAGACCCTATTCAAGAAGCTATGGCAAACTACGATTATGAGACGGCCCTTTCTCTTATAGCTCAAAAAAAGACTACCCCTCCCCTGCTATTACAGAAAGGCAAAGCGTTGCGTGGACTAGGACTCACCACAGAGGCACTTGCTACCTATCAAGAAATTATCTGTAATGATACTACAAATACTCGTGCTTTCATTGAAGCGGCCGAATGTTGCCGAGCACTAGCTAAATACAATCAAGCACTAAAATATTATGAACATGCACTTGATCTGAATCCGGAAAACAAATATGTACGTATTCAATATATCAGCTTGCTTCTCTCCCAACAGAAGTTTAGCGAGGCGCTTGGTGAAAGTAGTCTGATGACAGAAAAAGACAGTTCCGCCATTGTCCTGCATCTACAAGCTCAAAGCTTTGAAGGAATGGGCGAACTTCTTCCCGCTGCAGGTTGCTATTACAATATCCAGGCTAAATATCCCGACGATTATCTGGCTGCCAGCAAACTAGGCGCTCTAAATATATCCGGTTCCTATTTCGACGAAGCCATCGAAGCTACAGAAAAATACCGGCAAATTGACAGTACCAACATTTCCGTCAACCGGCAGAACGCTTTAGCATACTGCTTGAAACAAGACTACCCCACTGCCATCCAACGTTATGAATATCTTGTCAGCCAAGGAGACAGTTCTTTTCATACTTGTTATTATTTAGGCATCAGTTACTATGCAGCAGAGAAGTACTACGAAGCTCATGATTTTTTGGAAGTCGCCCGTAAATATGATCCCAACAATATCAATCTCCTTTATTACCTCGGTCGCGCCTGTTCCAAAACTTCCTGGAAAAAAGAGGGCGTAGACTATCTGGAAAAAGCCATTGATCTATCCATTCCCAAAGATAGCAGTATGACTCGACTTTACATCGGGATGACCGACTGTTACAAGATGGCACAAATGTACAAAGAACAGATTGCATCCATCAAAGAACGCTACCAGCGGTATGACAAACAAAACCACAAACTATTGTATGACATGGCCTATATATACTTCTATGACTTGAAAGATAAGAAAAATGCGGAACGCTATTTGGAAGCATTCCTAAAAACACGTCCTAAAGACACTAAAGAAGAAGCGGAAATGAACGAGAGAGGCGAACTTGTTTTAGGAAAATCCAATTATTATAATGCCGCCGCCAACTGGCTGAAAGATATTCAAAGTAAACAAAAAATAGAAGACTTCTTTCAAAATTCCTCTCCACAACTTCCTCTCCCAAAGAAAGATAAATAGATAAGAACTATAAAGCAACTAAAAGGCTGCTACCGGTTTATCGGTAGCAGCCTTTCTTTTATTTATGGAATAATCCGGAGATTATTACTGTGCCAATTTGTTGTCAGAACCGAGCACATTCAGAATTTTGTGCTTGTACAGTTTTTCCATATTGTCACGAGCCGGGCCAAGATACTTACGTGGGTCGAATTCAGCCGGTTTTTCAGCGAATACCTTACGTATAGCAGCAGTCATAGCCAGACGAGAGTCAGAGTCGATGTTGATTTTGCAAACAGCAGACTTAGCAGCTTTACGCAATTCTTCTTCCGGAATGCCGATAGCAGCTTTCAGTGCACCACCATATTTGTTGATAGTTTCCACTTCTTCTTCCGGAACTGAAGATGATCCGTGAAGAACGATAGGGAATCCCGGAAGTTTTTCCATTACAGCGTCCAATACTTCGAAAGCCAATGGAGGAGGAACCATACGGCCAGTCTTCGGGTCGATGTGGCATTGTTCCGGAGTAAATTTGTAAGCACCGTGAGAAGTACCGATTGAGATAGCCAAAGAGTCGCAACCAGTGCGAGTAGCGAAGTCGATTACTTCTTCAGGGTCAGTATATGTGTGATGGTCGGAAGAAACTTCATCTTCTACACCAGCCAATACGCCAAGTTCACCTTCTACAGTTACGTCAAACTGGTGAGCGTATTCAACAACTTTCTTAGTCAATGCTACGTTTTCTTCGTAAGGAAGATGAGAACCGTCAATCATCACTGAAGAGAAACCTGAATCGATACAAGATTTGCAAGTTTCGAATGTATCTCCGTGGTCAAGATGAAGAACGATTTCCGGATGTGCGCAGCCTAATTCTTTAGCATATTCTACAGCACCCTGTGCCATGTAACGCAACAAAGTAGCGTTAGCATACTGACGAGCACCTTTAGAAACCTGAAGAATCACAGGAGATTTAGTTTCAACAGCAGCCTTGATGATAGCCTGCATTTGTTCCATATTGTTGAAGTTGAATGCTGGGATAGCATATCCACCTTTGATAGCCTTAGCAAACATTTCTCTTGTGTTTACCAATCCTAAATCTTTGTAATTTACCATTTTGTTTAAAGTTTATTGTTAGTGAATAAAAATTCTACGCAAAAGTAAGCATTATCCATCGAATAACGAACATCGGAAAGAAAAATATAGTAGAAAAAGGTTTAAATCAGACTGCAAAATTTAGCAGGAATACGAGTGTGACATTAGATTGTAATGTCCACCTTGCAAACTTTGGGATTTATGATTTCTGAATTCTGATTGATGCCTTCGGATTTATATCTCCTTATTTATACCTTATTTTTCATTCATTTGATCACCAAAATCTGCATAGCCAATCAGAAATCAGAAATTATAAATCAGAAATTTTAGAAAACCTTTTTCTATTTCACAGAAAAGCATTATCTTTGCGCTCTGAAAATGACCATTACACTATTTCTTACCAAAATAGTAACAGAATATAAATTAAAAAAACAGATACTGAAATGAAAAAAGGCCTTCATCCAGAATCATACCGTCCGGTAGTATTTAAAGATATGTCAAATGGTGACATGTTTTTGTCTAGATCAACTGTAGCAACTAAAGAAACCATCGAATTCGAAGGTGAAACTTATCCGTTGCTGAAGATTGAAATCTCAAACACTTCTCACCCGTTCTATACAGGTAAATCTACATTGGTAGATACTGCAGGTCGTGTTGACAAGTTCATGAGCCGTTACGGTGACCGTAAGAAGAAATAATTCGATCTTTCGTGAAAGATGAAAAAAGAGGAGATTCTCGCAGAGAATTTCCTCTTTTTCGTTTTCTATATTCCTTAACGTCAAGCATCATCCAACAAGAAATCGGCTATATGACGATGCCTGACACCCTCCACATTATCCTGCCACAAGCTGTCCATGCTAACTACATATTTAGGATAATGGTCGTTAATGGCGAGCAAAGGAGCAAACTCCCTCTCAACAGTTGCCTGTGAAGCTAACTGATACGTTACTTGCACATAAATCTTTTCTTCCCGACGGATGGCTACAAAATCCACTTCTTTATCATCCTGTTTGCCTACATACACTTCATAACCCCTTCTTTTCAACTCCAGACAGACCAGATTCTCCAACATACCTGCAATCAACCGGTCACGATAGCCCATCACGGAATAAATCAAAGAAAGGTCGCTTACAAAATACTTCTCATTCGTCTGCAGAATTTCCTTTCCTTTAATATCATACCGGGAAATACGTTGAATGATAAAAGCACTTTCCAATGCATTCAGATAATTATAGATGGTATTCATATCCACCTTCCGTTGCTGACTTTTGAAGTAATCGGCTATATTTTTAGCGTTCAGCTTATTGCCTATATTATCGAAAACAAACTTCACTACCCGTTCGAGCAGTTCCACATTCCGGATATTGTGACGCTGCACCGTGTCACGAAGAATGACAGAAGAATAGATGTCGTAGACAATTTTATAGATAGCCTCATATCCATAATCGGCAGTATGTATGGCCGGAAATCCTCCCATACGGAGATATTTCTGAAATTCCTCCTTCCGGTTGAGCGTCGGATCATTGGCCTGCAAGTCATGGAAAGTCAGATATTCTCTAAAAGACAAGGTCATGACATGGAAAGCGACATACCGTCCCGTTAAATAAGTTGCCAGTTCGGACGATAACATACGTGAGTTGGAGCCGGTCACATAAATATCCGTATCCAAATCTACCAGAAGTGAGTTGACCACTTTTTCCCAACCGTCCACTTCCTGAATTTCATCCAAGAGAATATAATATTTACCCGCATCTCCTGCCTGCCCCCGAATATAAGCATACAAAGCCTTCGCCTCTTTCAGATCTATCCACTGAAAACTTTCAAAATTCAGATAGATGATACGTTCTTCACGAACTCCTCTCCTCAACAGTTCGTCACGAATCAGACGCAGCACTACCGACTTTCCACTGCGACGAATACCCGTTATCACTTTTACAAACGGCTTATCTATAAAAGGAACAATTTGTTCCATATACTGTTCACGATTAATCATATTCAAAAGTTTTTAGGGTTATAAGCACAAAGATATACTATTTTCGGAAAGTTTTTAGGGTTATAAGCATAAATAAATCCATAAATTCAGATTCTTTTAGGGTTATAAGCCGAAAAATAAATAAAAGAAATATGACTGAATCCGATTTATTACCAAATAAAGAAAGTACCTTTACCCCAATAATTAATAAAAAATGGAAATAACCGATTTAAAACAAATGACAAAGGAAGAAGTTTTTAATTTCATCAGACAACGCCTTTCTTTCAGTAAAGAACTGCAAGAACAATTCAGACATGTGAATAAAGACGATCTCGCAAAAGAACATCGCAGATTCGAAATGTCCGGAAATGAATCAAAGACAGGCCAATGCACGATTTTCAACACAGCGATTCTGAACGAGTTTGCCGATCTTGGCATCTATGATTATACTTCTTACCTTTTTCTCGACTTCCACAATGGCACTCCAACCGTTTATCTCAAATATTTCTCCGAAAATGAAAATTTGGAATATACATTTACCGGATATACCACAACGGAAATCATCTTTGCAATTCTTGAACTGACTATCTTCTCCGGAAAGCCCAAAAGAAATCGCAGCTAAAAAAAAGAATTGCACGGAAAGACAATGCGAGGTCAAAAGACTTTTATGGCTTTCATTTAGGCACGGATTACACGGATTTCACGGTTCCATTAGACTAAAAGCCGCGAAATCCGTGTAATCCGTACCTAAATAATATCAATCTAATAGATGGTTTCACTTTTGGCTCCCTCCTTTTTATCATCACATTATATTTGCCACCCGTATAGCATATTTACCATCTTTATACCATACTCTCTATTCTCATACCATATTTCCTGCATTTATTTCCTCTTTTCCATCCTATTCCGAAAAAAACATATATCTTTGTCACACGCTTTCTGCCCATCAGCGTGATGAAACAGGCAAAAGCGGTTTTTATTCCTTAATGGAGTAAATAACGTATTGTCTCTCAAACTTAAAAATTAGCAGTTTTTTCACACCGAGAGATGATACAACAGATACTCCACGTAGATAGTCGTATATCAACATATCGATTAGAGATTTGTTATATATAAACGTTTGGCGTGGGTGTCTGTTGTTTATCATTATCTGGTGAAGGGTATTGCTAAGCCTTAAGTTTAGATAATGGTACAACAGCACTCACGCTTTTATTGTATCCGGTCGGTTTCAACAATCCTTATACCCCAACCAATTCCCCACCCGACCGAAATCATAAAAATCGTGGGTGTTCGTTGCACCTCTCCGGACAATACATTATTTACTCCTTTTTTTATAACACATTAAAACAAAAGCAATATGCCAAAATGGATTAGTGTAGAAAAAGCAGTGATTAAGTATCACATCGAAAAAGAAGCGATCCTGCTTTGGGTGGAAATGGGACAATTTCCTATGTTATACATAGACAATGTTCCGAACGTTGACGAAGAATGTATTCTGGAACTCTTTCGCCGAAGTAAAGCCGGCATTACAGCAGAATATATTGATACACTGGAACAACTGTGCATAGATAAAACAATGGTCTGCGAGAAATACGCCCACATTATTCAATTGAAAGAAAAGGAAATTCAGCTGCAGAAGGAAATAAATACGTTGATAAACGAAATACAGGCAGCAATGAAGAGACAAAATGAACGGATCCGGGATTTGAAAAAAGCGATTGGAGAGAATAACAACGTTATACGTAGTGACAGTTGGATAAAAAGGCTGCGCAAAAGGTTTCAATGGTGAATAATTATCAGCGTACCAATTACCATGTGGGACACAACGTAAACAATTAGCATATTGGCACATTATTGCACGGTTTTTACCACAGAGGACACAGAGGTGAATTTGGTTTATGACTTACGCTTGTGACCCTAATTTTGATGCGTAATCCTCCTCTATAAAGTTGAAAAAACATGAAAACATCTGCCACCTGCAACCAAACGCGTGTAATGCACTAGTTGATAAATAGTTAGAGCGTTGCAGATACCTGCGGCAGATAGGTTGCAGATAAAGTATCTGCAACACAGTATAAACCTTACATAAGCTAATTCTCCAGGAGGGCAAAAGTTTATTGTATACATAAACTTCCCGTTTCCAGGCGGGGAACTGTCGTTTCCGGCATTAGAAATTACAATTTCCACGGCAGGAAACGAAAGTTTCTAAGACGGGACACTACAGTTTCCACGTAAGGATACTGTCGTTTCCCCGTAGAGACACCACCATTTCTCCATAGAGTCACCCCAATTATCCCATAGCTTTGCACAAAGGAATCAAGGCTTTTTCTTTGATTATATAACGTGTTGCAGATACTTTATCTGCAACCTATCTGCCACAGGTATCTGCAACGTTCCAACTATTTATTAACTAGTGTATTACACGCTTTTCGTTGCAGGTGGCAGATGTTTTTATGTTTTTCAACTTTATAGTAGGAAAAAATTTCATTCATTTCTGCACCGTTTCATTCATTTTTGCACTGAAATGAGCAAAATAGTGCGATTTTAGTTTATTTCTGCACACTTCTTTGCTAAATGGGAATTTATATTTCACTACAGAGGACACGGAGGACACAGAGGTTAACTATTTTTTATTCACTATAGAGTAATACAGAGTAATCGTATTTATCGCTCTGTTTTGCTTACGGAAAGAGAGAGAAGAACTCTGTGTCCTCTGTGGTGAACTCGTAAAGTTCCCGTTTTTTTTGTGTTCCATATAAAGGTTAAGAGGCAGGATATGAAAAGACAGGAATGTTGAACATAAATAAACAGGAGTTGTTTTAGTATATTATTCGCTATTTATCAACGCAAAACCTCTAAACATCAACGTGGTATATGAAAAAGAATTTTGGATTCGTCCTGGCGGCTGCAATCTTGCTTGCTGGCTGCGGACAGAAAAAAGAAACGACAACGACAACTGCACGTCCCGTAAAGACTACGATTGTCGAGTCAAGATCGATTATCAGAAAAGATTTCTCGGGAATCGTGGAAGCGGTGGAATATGTGAAGCTGGCTTTCCGAGTCAACGGACAAATCATCCAGCTTCCTGTCATCGAAGGACAGAAAGTGAAAAAAGGACAGCTCATCGCAGCTATCGACCCCAGAGACATTGCGTTGCAATATGCCGCTACGAAATCGGCATACGAAACGGCTTCGGCACAAGTGGAACGTAACAAACGGCTCCTCTCCCGGCAAGCGATCTCCGTACAGGAATATGAAATCAGCCTCGCCAACTTCCAGAAGGCGAAGTCTGAATACGAACTATCTGCCAACAATATGCGCGACACCAAGCTGACAGCTCCTTTCGACGGTTCTATCGAAAAACGACTGGTGGAAAACTATCAGCGTGTCAACTCCGGTGAGGGTATCGTGCAGCTTGTCAATACACACAATCTGCGTATCAAATTCACCATTCCGGATGCGTATCTTTATTTGTTACGCGCCAAAGACCCGCGTTTCCTTGTAGAGTTCGACACATTTAAAAGACACGTGTTTCAAGCGAAACTGGAAGAATATCTTGATATTTCTACGGATGGCACAGGAATTCCGGTCAGCATCACGATTGACGATCCGTCATTCGACCGCGATCTGTATGCTGTGAAACCCGGTTTCACGTGCAGCATCCGTTTCACGGCAGATGTAGGTCCGTTGGTGCAGGATAGCTGGACGATTGTACCGCTTAGTGCCGTATTCGGCGAAAGCGAAGGGAATAAAATGTATGTCTGGGTGGTAGAAGACAATAAAGTCCACAAACGGGAAGTAACCGTCAACGCCCCGACCGGAGAAGCACAGGCGCTCATCTCGGAAGGTTTGAAACCCGGTGAAAAAATCGTCATAGCAGGCGTATACCAACTAGTAGAAGGAGAATCTATCACAACTGTTGACAGGTGATAGTTGATAAATGATTAAGTATCATTTATCCGCTGTCATTCATCAATTATCAACGATCATTTATTATGAGTTTAGCCAAATATTCATTAGATAATACGAAAATCATCTATTTCTTTCTTGCTGTATTGCTGATTGGGGGAATCACTTCCTTCGGCAAGCTGGGTAAGAAAGAGGATGCTCCTTTCGTCATAAAGTCGGCGGTTATTATGACCCGCTATCCGGGTGCCGAACCGGCAGAAGTGGAGCGGTTGATTACCGAGCCTATCTCTCGTGAAATTCAAAGTATGAGCGGTGTGTACAAGATAAAATCGGAATCGATGTACGGGCTCTCAAAAATCACATTCGAGTTGCAACCTTCCTTGTCGGCAAGCTCCATTCCGCAGAAGTGGGATGAGTTGCGACGGAAGGTGCTAAATATACAGCCACAATTGCCGAGCGGTGCTTCCGCACCGACGGTTTCCGATGATTTCGGCGACGTGTTCGGCATCTATTACGGTCTGACGGCGGACGACGGTTACACATACGAAGAGATGCGCAACTGGGCGGAACGAATCAAGACACAGGTAGTGACGGCGGACGGGGTGATGAAAGTCGCCCTATTCGGGACGCAGACGGAGGTGGTCAATATTTTTATTTCCACCAATAAGCTCGTAGGTATGGGCATCGACCCGAAACAGCTTGCCAGTCTGTTGCAATCGCAGAACCAGATTATCAATACCGGAGAAATCCGTGCCGGCGAACAACAGCTACGAGTGACTGCCAACGGTATGTATACCACCGTAGACGATATCCGCAACCAGGTGATTACCACCAAAGCCGGACAGGTGAAACTGGGCGATATCGCCGTCATCGAAAAAGGATACATGGACCCTCCATCCAACATCATGCACGTGAACGGCAAACGTGCCATCGGCATCGGCGTCTCCACCGACCCGCAACGGGACGTGGTGCAGACGGGCAAGAACGTGAAAGCCAAACTGGACGAATTGTTGCCACTGATGCCTGTGGGACTGGAACTGCAAAGCCTGTATCTGGAGAACGAAATTGCCAACGAAGCCAACAACGGATTTATCATCAATCTGATCGAATCGATTCTGATTGTAATTGTGATTATCATGTTGGTGATGGGTTTGCGCGCAGGTGTGCTGATCGGCTCGTCACTGATTTTCTCTATTGGCGGCACATTACTTATCATGTCTTTCTTCGGTGTCGGACTGAACCGTACATCATTGGCGGGATTTATCATCGCCATGGGGATGCTGGTGGATAACGCCATCGTGGTAACGGACAACGCACAGATTGCCATCGCCCGCGGAGTAGACCGGCGGAAAGCGCTGATAGACGGCGCAACCGGTCCGCAATGGGGATTGCTTGGGGCTACGTTCATCGCTATCTGTTCGTTCCTCCCACTCTACCTTGCTCCTTCTGCCGTGGCAGAAATCGTGAAACCGCTTTTTGTGGTGCTTGCCATCTCGCTAGGATTGAGCTGGGTGCTCGCGCTGACGCAGACCACTGTTTTCGGTAATTTCATCCTGAAAGCGAAAGCAAAGGACGGCACGAAAGACCCGTATGACAAACCGTTCTATCACAAATTCGCCTCCATCCTCCGCACGCTGATTCGTAGGAAAACATTGACACTGGGTTCGATGGTAGTGCTCTTTGTTGCTTCGCTGGTTATCATGGGAATGATGCCGCAAAACTTCTTCCCTTCTCTCGATAAGCCTTATTTCCGGGCGGACGTGTTCTATCCCGACGGGTACAGCATCAATGATGTAGTGAAAGAGATGAAATCCGTGGAAGAGCATCTGGCAAAGCAGCCGGAAGTGAAGAAAGTGTCGATCACCTTCGGCAGCACACCGCTAAGGTATTACCTGGCTTCTACTTCGGTAGGTCCGAAACCGAATTTTGCCAATGTATTGGTTGAATTGACGGACAGTAAATATACAAAAGAGTATGAAGAAGATTTCGACGCGTACATGAAGGCGAATTATCCGAATGCGATTACCCGTACCAGTCTGTTCAAACTGTCGCCTGCGGTGGATGCCGCTATCGAAATCGGGTTTATCGGTCCGAATGTAGACACGCTTGTGGCGCTCACCAACCAGGCTTTGGAGATTATGCACCGGAATCCGGATTTAATCAATGTACGCAATTCGTGGGGAAATAAAGTTCCTGTATGGAAGCCTGTATATAGTCCCGAACGGGCGCAACCGTTAGGGGTATCGCGTCAGGGAATGGCACAAAGTATCCAGATCGGAACCACAGGCATGACGCTTGGAGAGTACCGGCAGGGCGATCAGGTGCTTCCTATCTTATTGAAGGATAACACGGTGGATTCGTTCCGCATCAATGACCTGCGCACGTTGCCCGTATTCGGCACGGGGAATGAAACGACCAGTCTGGAACAGGTGGTATCGGAATTTGATTTCCAATATCGTTTCTCGAATGTGAAGGATTACAACCGGCAAATGGTGATGATGGCGCAATGCGATCCGCGTCGCGGAGTGAATGCGATTGCTGCTTTCAATGAGGTTTGGCCGCTGGTGCAGAAAGAGATTAAAGTGCCGGAGGGGTATACGATGAAGTATTTCGGGGAACAGGAAAGTCAGGTGGAGTCTAACGAGGCGTTGGCCAAGAACTTACCGTTGACGTTCTTCCTGATGTTCGTCACGCTGTTGTTCCTGTTCAGGACGTATCGTAAGCCGACAGTGATCTTGTTGATGTTACCGCTTATTTTTATCGGTATCGTTTTGGGATTGGTGTTGCTAGGCAAGTCGTTCGACTTCTTCTCCATCCTTGGTTTGCTCGGACTGATTGGGATGAATATCAAAAATGCGATTGTACTGGTGGAACAGATTGATCTGGAGGCTAAAACGGGCAAAAAGCCGTTGGATGCTGTTGTCAGTGCTACAACGAGTCGTATTGTCCCCGTAGCAATGGCGTCCGGCACTACCATTCTGGGTATGTTGCCATTGTTGTTCGACGCGATGTTCGGCGGCATGGCGGCTACGATTATGGGAGGTTTGTTGGTGGCTTCGGCACTGACATTGTTTGTTCTTCCGGTAGCTTATTGTGCCATTCAGAGAATCAAAGGCTAATTGCCTTCTCTTACATGAAACTTGAATTTATTGTTTAGATTGAATAAAATGAAAACTCAACTTATAACTCTGTCTCTGCTGTTCCTCGGTCTCACTGCCAGGGCACAGCAGCCCTATCTTAGCCGGGAAGCTTACCGGGATAAAGTGGAAGCTTACAGTCAAATTCTGAAGCAACAGAAACTAAAGACGATGGCAAGTACGGAAGCACGGAAGATTGCTCACACAGGATTCTTGCCCAAAATTGATATCAATGCGGACGGGACCCTCAACATGAGCGACCTTAATGCCTGGAACGAACCGGTAGGCGAATACCGCAACCACACCTATCAAGGTGTATTTATCGTCTCGCAACCGTTGTACACGGGCGGGGCACTCAACGCCCAGCACAAGATTGCCAAAGCGGATGAAAGGCTAAATCAACTAAATGAGGAGCTTACCATCGACCAGATTCATTATCAGAGCGATGCAGTTTATTGGAATGCTTCCGCTTCACAGGCTATGTTGCAGGCGGCGGACAAGTATCAAAGTATTGTGAAGCAACAGTATGACATCATTCAGGATCGTTTCAACGACGGGATGATTAGTCGAACGGACTTATTAATGATTTCCACCCGGTTGAAAGAAGCGGAATTGCAATATATCAAGGCGCGTCAGAACTATACGCTGGCGCTGCAAAAGCTGAATATCCTGATGGGAGAAGAGCCGAACAATCCCGTAGACAGTCTGTACACGATTGACACGGCTTCCGCTCCGGTGCAGATACTTTCTCTGGAGAATGTACTGCAACGTCGCGCGGATTACGAAAGTACGGAAGTAAACATCATGAAAAGTCAGGCGCAACGCAAAGCGGCTCTTAGCCAGTTCAACCCGCAATTGAATATGTATTTCAGCGGTGGATGGGCTACAGCTACACCTAACCTCGGTTATGATGTTTCTTTCAATCCCATCGTCGGCATTAACCTGAATATACCGATCTTCCGTTGGGGAGCCCGGTTCAAAACAAACCGTCAGCAGAAAGCGTATATCAGCATACAGAAACTGCAACAAAGTTATGTGACGGATAATATCAACGAGGAACTTTCTGCCGCCCTAACCAAACTGACGGAAACGGAATATCAAGTGAAAACCGCCAAAGAGACTATGAATCTGGCTAATGAAAATCTTGATTTGGTTTCTTTCTCGTATAATGAAGGAAAGGCAAACATGGTGGATGTGCTCTCCGCGCAATTGTCATGGACGCAGGCGCACACCAATCTGATTAATGCGTATCTGTCGGAAAAGATGGCGGTAGCGGAATACAGAAAGGTTATCAGTGAATAAATTTAGAAACAAAAGAAACTTGTTCACAAAGTCTTAGTCTTATAAAAGAAAATCGTCCTGCCATCACGCAACCGTGAAACAGGACGATTTCTTTTTATATCATAAGGACTACAAAATACCGTTTTGCTTCAGGATATCTTCTATTTCCTTATCTGTGATATTTGCACGTTCTGACTTATCATAAATAGTGAGCAATTTTATCTCTGTATCTATTTCTGTCCAGATTATCGTATAGGTTATCACCCGTGCACCTCCACTTTTACCTTTATTTTTCGAAGTTATCGCTATACGTATTTTACGAAGATTATTGCCCAAACTGACTCCTTGTTCAGGATTTAATAACAAATCATTTCCAAAATTCCTAAGATCTTCTTTCAACGATTTATACCGTTTTGACAAATGCTTCATTTCCCTTAAAAATTCGAGGGTAACGCTTATTCTATATTTCATTAAGGGCATCATCTAATGACTTAAACTCCAACTTACCCTCCAGATTCAGTTTCAGTTCCTTACACGCCTGATCTAAGCTTGCCAGAATCTCCGCCTTTGTCTGGTAGGGAGCTGCTTCCTCTGCGACAACATTCGTTTGCTCTTCTTCACAACTCAACATCGATTTCACTCTCCGCAGAATAGCGACATCATCCACATCCAGAATCCGCCGAATCAGTTCGTTCTTTTCGGCTTCCAATGACATTGCACTCATACGCTTGCTATTTTTACTGTTATACATTCACACAAAGATAACGCTATCAAACGAATCTTCCAAGTGTGAATGTATAAAAAGTCTTTTTCAGGCAGGAATTACCTTACGCAAGGAAGGAGATCAACACACCCGCAGCTACGGCAGAACCGATTACTCCGGAGATGTTGCTTGCCATGCAATACTGCAATACGTGATTCTTCGGATCGTATTTCAAAGCAATCTCATTGGCTACACGGCTCGCCATCGGAACGGCACTCAAACCAGTGGCGCCGATAAGCGGATTGATTTTCTTCTTCGAGAAGAGATTTACCAGTTTCACAAAGAAAATACCACCGGTTATAGAAAGTGCAAATGCAAGGAATCCACCGATCACAATACCGATTGTTGTCCAGTTGAGGAATGCTTCGGCTGTCATCGTTGCTCCTACGGACAGTCCGAGGAAGATGGTGGCAGCATTCATTATGCTATTGGAAGCGGCATCGAACAAGCGGAATGTGTTGGTTCCGATTTCTTTCACCAGGTTACCAAACATCAACATCCCCACCAAAGGCACTGCACTTGGCACAAAGAGGGCAACAATAGTAGTTACCACGATCGGAAAGATAATCTTCAATACACGCAGGTTCTTGATTTCAGTCTTCGAAGGGTACTTCTTTTCCTGTTCTTTCATGTTGATGCTCAACTCTTTCTTCGTACAGAACAGCTTCACTACCAGCGGAATAATCACCGGAACGAGCGCCATGTACGAATAAGCGGCAATGGCAATCGGGCCCAGCAAATGCGGCGCCAGTTTGATGGTGGTAAAGATGGCTGTCGGACCATCCGCGCCACCGATAATGCCCAGAGAAGCGGCTTCCTGTGGAGTGAATCCCATCAGGATGGCTACCAGCAATACGGTAAAGATACCCAACTGTGCAGCTGCACCGAATATAGAAAGATGCAGGTTACGCAACATCGGCCCGAAGTCCGTCAGCGCACCGACACCCATAAAGATGATCGGAGGCAGGAAACCTGTTTTAATCAACATATAGTAGATGAAGTTCATGATTCCCAGTTCGTGGGCAATGTCATGCAAAGGCATTTCCCAGATGTTCTTCAACACTCCGTTTACCATCACCATACCATTTTCGTCGGCCTGAATCACGCCCATATCTCCTCCGGGGAAGTTGGCTAGCAACACACCGAAAGCGATGGGGACAAGCAGCAACGGCTCGTACTGTTTCTTAATACCCAAATAGAGCAGAACGAACGCGATGGCATACATTATCAGGAACTGCGGTTCGGCAATGATATTGCTGAACGCAGTCATGTCATATAAGTTCTCAAATATTTCGTTCATTATCCTATCTTCATTAATACGTCATCTTCTGAAACAGCATCTCCCGGGTTGACACAGATAGCAGTCACTGTACCGCCAAACTCTGCACGGATGGCATTGTAGGTCTTCATCGCTTCTACATAGCAGATTACATCACCTTCTTTCACAGTGTCACCTACTTGCAAAGGAGTTTCCTGCGCACCTTTCACTAAGAAGAACTTGCCTTCCAACGGAGAAAGTACTTCTTTACCCTCTCCTGCCGGAGCAGCGGCAGCACCCGCAGGAGCAACAGGTAGTTCGGCATCACCGTATGCTACCGTCACACGATAAGCCTGTCCGTCCACTTGTACGGTCAGTGTCTTCGGTTTGGCATCTTCTTCCGGAGATTTATCTTTTTCGGCACGACGTTTGGCTACGTCTTCCAGGAAGTCTTCTTTTGCTTTGCCACTCTTGTAAGCCTCATATTGAGCCGGGTGCATAGCATATTCGAAGAGTTCTTCGTCGTCCTGTCCCACTTCCCATTTGTTCTCTTTCATCAGTTTGCGATATTTGTCGAGGGCATCGGGATAGTTATTCTGCGGATCACCTTCAAAGAACTTACGGCCTTCACGCTCTGCCTTTTCAATGATTTCGGGAGCAAGTTTGCCCGGCAGACGTCCGGCTTTACCCAGAATCATATCCCAAATATCATCGGCAATCATTCCCCAACGTTCTTTTCCTTTTTCCATGGCCATCACATTCATCATGGCGAGGTTCTTCACGTATTGGCTGAACGGAGTCACCAATGGAGGATAACCGACACGAGGCCATACGTAAGCTACTTCATCAAAGAGCTTGATGAGCAACTGGTCTTGCGTCATAAACGGCAGATTATGTTTTGCCTTATATTTATTGATTGATTCCAGATTGGATTCAAGGTCGGCCATCAAACTACCCATCATACCGCCGGGAAGTCCGGGAGCAATCAGCAAGGAGTTCATCAGGCGGTTTTTCGGGCTGATATACAAGCCGAGGAAGTCGTCCATAAATTCCTGAATCATGCCGCGCACTTTCATGTAGGCTTCCATATTGATTTCGGGCACTTGATATCCGGCGTCTTTCAGCATCGCCTGCACACTAAGCAAGTCAGCATGGCCTGTTCCCCATGATAGTGGTTCCATGCCTACGTCGATGTAGTCGCAACCGGCTTCGCATACTTCGAGGATGCTTGCCATATTGAATCCGGGACCTGCATGACTGTGATACTGAACGGGGATTTCGGGATGTGCCGCCTTGATATTTGCTACGATCTTACCTAACGATACGGGACGACCGATACCTGCCATGTCTTTGATACAGATTTCGTCTGCTCCCAGTTTGATGAGTTCCAGCGCCATATTGGTGTAGTACTCTACGGTATGGATAGGCGAATGAGTGATGCAAAGCGAGCATTGCGAAATCATGCCTGCTTCCTTTGCGTATGTGATGGAAGGAGCAATGTTACGCACGTCGTTCAATCCGCAGAACGTACGGGTAATGTCTGTTCCTTGTGCTTTCTTTACTTTGTAGAATAATTTGCGGACGTCTGCCGGAACGGGGCTCATACGGAGTCCGTTCAGTGCGCGGTCGAGCATGTGGGTTTGAATACCGGCTTCGTGGAACGGTTTTGTCCATTCGCGTACCGCTTTATTCGGGTTTTCACCAAACAATAAATTTACCTGTTCAAAACCTCCGCCGTTTGTTTCTACGCGGGCAAAACAGCCCATTTCAATGATGGCAGGAGCTACCTTTACGAGTTGGTCTACACGAGGTACGTATTTTCCGGCAGATTGCCACATATCTCGGAAAACCAAACTAAACTTTACTTCTCTTTTCATGTCTTTCAGTGATATTCTTTATAGATTTATAATTTTTCTACTTTAGTGATTTTTCCTTTACCTTGTGTCACCACATTTACAGCAGCTGTAATGGCGGCTAAGATGTTTCCCGGAACAGGGGCAGGACCTTGCGATGCTTCCCGCTTCACAGGAACCACTTCTTCAGGAGCATACTTGTTGACTAATGTAATCAACAACTTACCTAAATAAATCACAATCAGCAGAATAACAAACACGGTAGCCATTCCGACCACCATCAGCAGGATCGCTGTTTCGATATTTTCCATATAATAAACTATTAGTATTTTAAGTTGTTCGTCTAAAAAGCGTCCGAAAATACCAAATTTTTATTATAAAATAAATTAAGAAAGGAATATAATGTATAAAAACGTCATTTCTCTGATTGGAAAACTGGGGAAGTTTATGATTTATAATTTATGATTTATGATTTATGATTTAGCGTGCCATCCACATCTAAACTAAATTCCCATTTATCTTATTTACTATCTGCTTCTATTGCACAACCCAAATAGTAAATGGTAAATAGTCCAATAGTAAATCGTCCTATCTATCGTTTCTACAAAAAAATGTGAGAGAAAGCCCCTCAACTTTCTCTCACATTCTGATAAAACAATTATTAAATAAAAATACTCAATGATAGACCGGTTCAGCCCTTTTCTGGTTTCATACTCTCTTAACCTACTATTAAACTACCAGATAAAACCGGTCTTGTTAAACCTCTCATGGGCCATCACGGCTTTCATTCTTTTAATTAGCGTAGCAGTCTAGTTGAAAAACCCTTTTTTAAGCCAACTAAGTCTGTTTAATCGGAAAAACAAGCCTCTAAAGCTCATATCACGTCCGATGAGGGAATCTTTCCGGCTTACGTTTGTGGCAGGAATAATTCATCTGCCGCTGTCTATTGTTTGCTTTGAGCCCTAGTTTGCATTTCTTTTAAAACATTGTTTGTTTTGGGTTAAATTTAAATTTTATAAAAAGCATCTATTGTTTGTTTTGAGTTTAGCTTGTAATTCTCTATAAAACATCTATTGTTTGTTCTGAATCCCGGCCTTATTTCTGCCGGATAATTTCTAATTTCTTCTACTACAACATTTAATCTTCTAATCAATTCTACCGTTTTCTTCAAATATCATTAAATAGCTCATCTATTAGAAAGAGAAGCATCTGTTGTTTTTTTACCAAGAAAAAATGAAGAAAATTTGAAGAAAAACAAAAAAGCCTCTTCTGACTATCCAGAAGAGGCTTTTTTTATTGCAAAATAATTTCTTTCCCTCGAATTTGATAACTGATTCCACACGATCCAAAGACTTTTTCCAGTGTGGCGTTCAGGTCTTTCGTTAAGACCGTCCCGTTGTAGGTCAGCCCCTCGCATTTCTCATGTCCGACGACTGTTACTTCAAATATATGCTCAATATCTGCCACTACATTTATTAGCGGATCGTCTTCATACCCCAACACCTCGGGGAACTCCGATTCTTCTGCCTTTTTCTCTACCGGCACAATCTTGTTCTCATCGCAATGAACGCTTTCCCCGGCAAGCAATGTACGCTTACCTACAGCAGTCTCGACTTGCACACTTCCTTCCTCACAGTTGACGGTCATCTTCTTTCCTTGCTGATCGATGAGGAATTTCGTTCCCAGTACGGTTACGTCGCCGGCTTCTGTACGGACCGTGAATGTCTTGCCTTTGGTTACGTTAAAAGAGGCTTTACCCAATAGTTGCAATTTGCGCTCCCAAAGCCATGTGATATGATTGTAAGTCAGGCGGGAATTTTCCATCACCTGCACAGTACTGCCATCCGGCAATTCATAGTTCATAGCAGTGTTATCAGTCACCACCTTTTCTTCTGCCAGGAAGTAACCGCCTATCCCCAAAAGAAGGACAACTGCCGCTGCCACTCCCCATGAGAAAGAGAAACTTCTCCCCGCACCTTGCTTTCTTCTCCGGCTTAAGGCGATCTTATGGCTCTCCTCACGTTGCAACTTCAGCTTATCACCTATTTCTTTTTTACGAGAAAAGATTTCGCCAACCAGAGGAAGTTTTCCTTCTTCTAAGTATTTATCTAAAGATTCTGTCCACTTTTCCATATCTCACACCTCAATTAAAAATCCACAAATTAGCTGCTACCAACAACAAGAAAGATTTGCTCATACGCTCCCGCAAACTGGAGATAGCCATATGAGTAGTATTGTAAACCGTACGTGAAGTGAGTCCCATCACCTGGGCTATTTCTTCCGGACTCATCTTCTTATAGTACTTAAGATACAATACCTCCCGCTGTTGCTTTGTCAAATTGTTCAGCTCTTTCTGTAAAACTTCCAGCTGTTCTTTTTCTAACTCTGAACGGATAATAGCAGTTTCAATATCGATCTCCAAATCAAACTGATATTCGCTTGTGCCTACTTCATCCAGTGATTTTAATGAGCCACTATTCTCTTTTTTCAGTTCGTTCACTATCATGTGTCTCAACGAAACACATAAGTAAGCGGGTATGGATTGAGGGGCCGCGCAAGTTTCTCTTTTCTCAAAGATGTAAACAAACAACGACTGTATCGCCTCGGTTACCAAAGTCTCATCACCGGCTATCTTCATGCCATATCCATACAGTAAATCTGCATATTGCTCATAAAGCTGCCGGAATGCCTCTTCATCCCCTTGCTGAATTTTATCCCAGGATAGTGTCTTCATTTATATTCACTCATTTATATGAGATATGTTTTTCCTTTTTTTACCTGATTTTTTAGTTAAAATCAACGGAATATGTTTTAAAACTCACTTGTAAAGTGGAATTTGATGTGTTTAAAGTCCATCTGCGCCATCTGAAGTACATAACCGGAGTCTGCCAGGAACACATCGCGCCCTTCTCTATCCTTCGCCATATACTGGTATTTACGTTTCTTGAAAGCTTCCAGTTCTGCGGGATCATCGCTTTCTACCCAACAAGCCTTATAAAGGCTTACTGGTTCCCAACGACAGGACGCATTGTATTCATTCAACAAACGATACTGAATGACCTCAAATTGCAACTGCCCCACCGTACCGATAATCTTACGACCATTGAACTGATTGACAAACAGCTGTGCCACACCTTCATCCATCAACTGGTCAATGCCTTTTGCCAACTGTTTCTGTTTCATCGGGTCGGCATTCTCAATATACTTGAACATCTCCGGTGAGAAACTCGGCAATCCACGGAAATGGAGCATTTCACCTTCTGTCAGCGTATCGCCAATCTTAAAAGTACCATTATCCGGTAAACCAATAATATCTCCTGCATAAGCTTCGTCAATCGTTGTTTTACGCTGTGCCATAAACTGGGTAGGCGACGAAAAACGCATGGTCTTTCCATGACGGACGTGTGTATATGGAGCATTGCGAACAAACTTACCGGAACAAATCTTACAGAATGCCACACAAGAACGATGGTTGGGATCAATGTTGGCGGTTATCTTAAAGATGAATCCGGTAAATTTCGGTTCGTCAGGTTTCACTTCACGCTCTTCTGCCTGTACAGGACGAGGGCTGGGAGCTATCTCTACGAAACAGTTCAGCAACTCTTGCACACCGAAGTTGTTCAGCGCTGATCCAAAGAATACAGGCGCACAGTCTCCTGCCAAATAGGATTCAGAAGCAAATTCCGGATAAACACCCTCAATCAGTTCCAAATCGCCACGCAGCTTGTCTGCTAACGACTTGCCAATCTGCTGATCCAATTCTTCCGAATGAATATCGACTGCCACTTTCTCTGTTACCATCTGTTTGGATGGCTGATACAAGTCCAGTTTCTGTTCATAGATATTGTATACCCCTTTAAAACGTGCTCCCTGCTCTATCGGCCAGGACAAGGGACGAACCTGAATCATCAGTTCTTCTTCAAGTTCATCAAGCAAATCGAACGGGTCTTTTCCTTCACGGTCCATTTTGTTGACGAAGATAATTACCGGAGTCTTTCTCATACGGCACACCTCCATCAGTTTACGCGTCTGTGTTTCCACACCCTTCGCACCGTCTACAACGATGATAACACTGTCTACAGCTGTCAGTGTGCGGTATGTATCTTCGGCAAAGTCCTGGTGACCGGGAGTATCGAGAATGTTAATCTTATAGTCCCGATAGTCGAATTCCATCACGGAAGTCGTTACCGAAATACCACGTTGTTTCTCGATTTCCATCCAGTCGGACGTAGCCGTCTTTTTAATCTTATTACTCTTTACTGCGCCAGCTACCTGTATCTGACCTCCGAAAAGCAATAACTTTTCCGTCAAAGATGTCTTACCAGCATCCGGATGTGCAATAATGGCGAACGTCCGCCGTCTCAAAATTTCTGTATTATCTGCCATAGTTTTTTAGTTAGAATTATGAATTATAAAATATGAATAAGCTATGCTGGAATAACATAGCCTAGATTCATTATTCATCTTTCATAATTTTATCAATGCATTGTTTGAGGCTCTCCTCCCAATGAGGAATCTCTATATCGAACGTTGTTTTTATTTTTGTTTTATCAAGCACGGAATATGCCGGGCGGTTTGCTTTCGCGGGATATTCGGCTGTATGCAAAGGTTTCACTTTGCAGGTGGTTATTCCTGCCAGACGATGAATAGCTACCGTGAAATCATACCAGGAACAAACTCCCTCATTGCTGAAATGGTAGATACCGCGAACAATACCTTTATTAATAATAGCATAGATGGCCCGTGCCAGGTCATTGGCATACGTCGGAGTCCCGATCTGGTCGAAAACAACTCCCAGGCTGTCACGCTCTTTTCCAAGACGAAGCATCGTCTTTACGAAATTATTGCCAAAAATAGAATAGAGCCATGCGGTACGGATAACGACTGCTTGCTCGCAGTGATTCATTACCTCCTTTTCTCCTTCCAGTTTAGTGGTGCCGTATACAGAATCCGGGCAAGGATTGCAGTCTTCCGTGTATGGAGTATGCGCAGTACCGTCAAATACATAGTCAGTAGATACTTGTATCATGGCAGCACCATTGGCTTGTGCTGCACTTGCCAGTTGTTTCGGTGCTTCACAATTCAATTTGTATGCTAATTCTTGATTATCTTCAGCTGTATCTACAGCTGTATAAGCAGCACAATTAACAACAAGCTCAATCTGCTTCTCTGCCATATAAGTCCACACAGCTTGCTTGTCGCAGATGTCGAGTTCCTGCACATCTGTGAAATAATACGTATGTTGCGGGTTCTCTTTCGCAAGCACCTGCATCTCATTGCCAAGCTGACCGTTGGCACCCGTTACTAAAATTCTCATTTATTCATCCAGTTTTAATTCACCTTTACGGTCTTTATCATAATAATTTGCCAACATAGAAAGGAAACTAGTGATAGCTTCCACTGCCTTGGCAGTTCCTTCGCTGATAGACTTCTTTTGAAGACGAAGCAGGAGTACTCCATACAACGCTTCAAAACAGGTTTCCAGTTCGGGTTCATCTTTCTTGCCGTTTTTATTCCGTAATTCTACGATAAACGGTAATGCCTTGAAATAAGCAGCACTGTAAAAAGGAAATTTAGGAGAAGAGGACAATGCGTTGTGCAACTCTGTCAGATTGATAATCACGTTTTTATTAATCTGCAGATGACCCTTTTCCCGTACTCCTTCCTCGCCCATCATCGTAATCAGGTTGGTATACCATTCTCGCATGGCAGGCCGCTGTTCTTCCGGATAGCGGGCAATTACATTTGCCTCCATCTCTTCCGGTTCACAATGATTGGCACGGATCAAGTCTTCCTCTTGCCACATATATATAAGGTATTCGGCAATATTCTTCTCTTTCAGTTGTTGTGCTATCTGATTCATTATGTTATCTCTTAATAAAGTGACTCTCCCAACAAAGTATAAATCAATCCGGCAACAGATACCAGCATTACGATACTTCCTACAACACGATTCAGTATCCAGATACCACGTAAATTGAATTTAGTGCGCACCTTATTCACAAAATAAGTGATACCCAACCACCAAGTCAATGCTCCTATAGCAATTGCAAGATATCCCGTGATCTCTTCAAAGACCAGCACTCCCGGCTGCACAAAGGCAAAACGGGCAAAAAGTCCGATAAACAGGAAGATTATCAAGGGGTTGGATAGAGTGACGAAAAAGGCGGTAATAAAATTATGGAAATAAGAACCTTTGCTGGATGAAGCCGGACGAATGGATTGCACCGGATTGCTACGAAAGGTATATATACCAAAAAGGAGTAGCATGACACTCCCCAATAACTGCAGATAGAAAATATTCTTATTGATATAATCGAACACAAAACTCATCCCATAACCGGTGAGCAAAGCGTATGCTATATCGCTCAACGAGGCTCCCAGCCCCGTTACGAATCCGTACCAACGCCCTTTATTCAGAGTCCTCTGGATGCATAATACGCCCACCGGACCGAGGGGTGCGGACACAACAACGCCAATAATAAAGCCTTTCACTAATATATCGAATATGGTCTCTATCTGAATCATGTCGCAAATATCGCACTTTTTTGTGATATGGGGATAGTATATTAACGTTTTTTCCACACAAGAATCACTATATATAGCGATAATAAGTAAAACGTACATCAAAAATAAACATATTAAATAAGGTATAGGAATTTATTCTCTATTTTTTTCCTACCACCAACGAAATTGATTATCTTTGCGCCACAGAAAAAGAGAAGAGTTTCTCCTGCAGGAACTTCAATCGTAAAATCGTAAATCGTAAAATCGTAAATATACAACATGATTCTTTTTTTCAGAACCCCTTCCAAGAGCGTGATTGCCGTAGAGAGCAACCATCAGCTCACCCCTGACGAAAGTAATAAACTCTGCTGGCTTTTTGGCGAAGCCGTGATGGAAAGTGAAGAAAACCTGAAAGGCTGTTTCGTTGGCCCACGCCGCGAAATGATCACTCCCTGGAGTACAAACGCAGTAGAAATCACCCAAAACATGGGGCTCGAAGACATAAGCCGCATCGAGGAGTACTTCCCTGTTAAGGACGAAAATGCCGATTACGACCCGATGCTCCAACGCATGTACAAAGGACTCGACCAAAACGTATTCACGACAAACCGTCAGCCGGAACCAATCATCTACATTGAAGATCTCGAAGTGTACAACGAAAAAGAAGGTTTGGCTCTTTCCAAAGAAGAAATGGACTACCTGAAGAAAGTAGAAAAGGACCTCGGACGGAAGCTGACCGACTCTGAAGTATTCGGTTTCGCACAAATCAACTCCGAACACTGCCGCCACAAAATTTTCGGCGGAACGTTTATCATCGACGGTGTAGAGCAGGAATCTTCCCTGTTCCAGATGATTAAAAAGACTACACAGGAAAATCCGAATAAAATAATCTCTGCTTATAAAGATAACGTAGCCTTCGCTGAAGGTCCGGTTGTGGAACAATTTGCTCCGGCAGATCATTCAAAACCTGATTTCTTCCAAGTAAAGGACATCAAGAGTGTTATCTCACTGAAAGCGGAAACTCATAACTTCCCTACTACTGTTGAGCCATTCAATGGTGCTTCTACCGGTACCGGCGGTGAAATCCGCGACCGTATGGGTGGTGGTAAAGGTTCATGGCCGATTGCAGGTACTGCAGTCTACATGACTTCTTATCCGCGCACCGATGAAGGACGTGAATGGGAAGAAATACTTCCGGTACGCAAATGGTTGTACCAGACTCCGGAACAGATTCTTATCAAAGCATCCAACGGTGCTTCCGACTTCGGTAACAAGTTCGGCCAGCCGCTGATCTGCGGTTCGGTACTGACTTTCGAACATACAGAAAACAAAGAAGTTTATGGTTACGACAAAGTAATCATGCTTGCCGGCGGTGTGGGTTACGGCACACAACGTGACTGTCTGAAAGGCACACCGGAAGCAGGAAACAAAGTGGTGGTAATCGGTGGTGACAACTATCGTATCGGACTAGGTGGCGGTTCTGTATCTTCTGTAGATACCGGTCGTTACAGCAGTGGTATCGAGTTGAATGCCGTACAACGTGCTAATGCTGAAATGCAGAAACGTGCCAACAACGTAGTACGTGCTCTTTGTGAAGAAGAGGTGAATCCGGTGGTTTCTATCCACGATCACGGCTCTGCCGGACACGTAAACTGTCTGTCCGAACTAGTGGAAGAATGTGGTGGTTTAATCGATATGAGCAAATTGCCTATCGGCGATAAGACTTTGTCGGCAAAAGAAATCATCGCCAACGAGAGCCAGGAACGTATGGGGCTATTGATTAAAGAAGAAGCCATCGAACATGTACGTAAGATTGCCGAACGCGAACGCGCTCCGATGTACGTAGTCGGTGAAACAACCAGCGATCATCGTTTCGCCTTCCAACAGGCTGACGGTGTACGTCCGTTTGATCTTGCTGTAGAGCAGATGTTCGGTTCTTCTCCCAAGACATATATGGTAGACAAAACCGTGGAACGTCATTACGAAATGCCGAAATACGAATTGTCTAAATTACATGAATATCTGACGAATGTATTGCAGCTTGAAGCTGTAGCCTGCAAAGACTGGTTGACGAATAAGGTAGACCGTTCAGTAACAGGTAAAGTGGCTCGTCAGCAATGCCAGGGTGAACTTCAGTTACCGTTGAGTGACTGTGGTGTCGTAGCACTTGATTACCGTGGCGAAAAAGGTATCGCTACCTCTATTGGACATGCTCCGCAAGCAGCACTGGCCGATCCGGCTGCCGGCTCTATTCTTTCTGTATCCGAAGCACTGACTAATCTTGTTTGGGCTCCGATGGCGGAAGGTATGGACAGTATTTCGTTGTCTGCAAACTGGATGTGGCCTTGCCGTTCTCAAGAAGGTGAAGATGCCCGTCTGTACACGGCTGTAAAAGCATTGAGCGACTTCTGCTGCGCATTGCAAATCAATGTTCCTACCGGAAAAGACTCTTTGTCTATGACACAGAAGTATCCGAACGGTGAGAAAGTGATTTCTCCGGGAACTGTGATTGTTTCTGCCGGCGGTGAAGTTTCCGACGTGAAGAAAGTAGTATCTCCAGTATTGGTTAACAATGAAAAGACTACGCTTTATCATATTGACTTCAGCTTCGACGAACTGAAATTAGGTGGTTCGGCTTTCGCACAATCTTTGGGTAAAGTGGGCGACGAAGTACCTTGCGTACAGGATGCCGAATATTTCCGTGACGCTTTCCTTGCCGTACAGGAACTTGTAAACAAAGGATTGATCCTTGCAGGACACGATATATCTGCCGGTGGTTTAATCACGACATTGCTCGAAATGTGCTTCTCTAATATAGAAGGCGGTTTGGAAATCAGCCTCGACAAGATGAAGGAAGAGGATATCGTCAAGATTCTGTTTGCAGAAAACCCGGGTATTGTTATCCAGATCAGCGACAAGCATAAGGATGAAGTGAAGAAGATTCTGGAAGATGCAGGCGTAGGCTATATAAAGCTGGGTAAACCGACTGACGAACGCCACATTTTGGTATCTAAAGACGGTGCTACTTACCAGTTTGGTATCGATTATATGCGTGACGTATGGTATTCTTCTTCTTACCTGCTCGACCGCAAACAATCTATGAACGGTTGCGCAAAAGCACGTTTCGAAAACTATAAGATGCAACCTGTTGAATTCGCTTTCATGCCGGAATTCAAAGGTAAGCTTTCTCAATACGGTATCACTCCGGATCGTCGTACCCCAAGCGGTATCCGCGCGGCTATCATCCGTGAGAAGGGTACAAACGGTGAGCGCGAAATGGCTTACTCACTCTATTTGGCAGGTTTCGACGTAAAAGACGTTACAATGACCGACCTCATCAGCGGACGCGAAACACTGGAAGACGTAAACATGATTGTTTACTGCGGTGGTTTCTCTAATTCCGATGTTTTGGGTTCTGCTAAAGGATGGGCAGGCGCATTCTTGTTCAACCCGAAAGCTAAGGAAGCATTGGATAAATATTATGCACGCGAAGATACATTGTCATTAGGTGTCTGCAACGGTTGCCAGTTGATGATGGAACTCGACCTTATCAACCCGGAACTGAAGAAGAAAGGCAAGATGTTGCATAACAATTCGCACAAGTTCGAATCACGCTTCCTCGGCCTTACTATCCCGACCAACCGCAGTGTGATGTTCGGCTCTTTGAGCGGAAGCAAACTGGGTATCTGGGTAGCTCACGGAGAAGGAAAATTCTCTTTGCCGTATGACGAAGACAAATACAATGTAGTAGCGAAGTATAGCTATGATGAATATCCGGGCAACCCGAACGGTTCCGATTATTCTATCGCAGCATTGGCTAGTGCAGACGGACGCCATCTGGCTATCATGCCTCACTTGGAACGTTCTATCTTCCCATGGCAAAACGGTTGTTATCCGGCAGACCGCAAGAACAACGATCAGGTTACTCCATGGATAGAAGCGTTTGTCAACGCTCGCAAATGGGTGGAAGCAAAAATGAAATAAATCATTTCTATATTTACAGAGGCTGGTACATTTTAAAGTGCCAGCCTCTTGTTTCACACAACTTTTCGCTCTACTGAAAGCCCCTTTACAGATACCAAAATTCCGAAAACAAACAATATGTATAAATACCTATAAAATAGTCTGTTTTCTTTCATTTTAAGAACGCTGTTATCTTTCTTCAAAATTTTGTAATATCGGAAAATCTTCTTAATTTTGTCAAACTTTCCCCCTCATTAAAGATTCAATAACCCTTAAAAGTCCTATTTGTATGAAAAAATGGCTTTTTCTAATCTTATTGTTTCCTCTAACTTGTGTCGCACAGACGTATCGATATATTGGAGTGGAGGATGGGTTAAGTAACCGGCGGGTTTACTGCATTCAAAAAGATAAAACCGGCTACATGTGGTTCCTTACACACGAAGGTATTGATCGATACAACGGAAAAGACTTTAAACGATATAAGTTAATGGATGGTGACGTAGAAGTGAACTCTCTGTTAAATCTGAATTGGCTTTATATCGACCAAGAAGGAGTTTTATGGGAAATCGGAAAGAAAGGTAAAGTATTCCGGTATGACCAGATTCACGACTGTTTCAATCTTGTATATAAGTTACCGATGGAAAGCTTCAGTGAACAACCGGATCCGATCACCTATGCCTGGCTTGACGAAAACAAACATATCTGGCTATGTAATAAGGATACAATCTTCCTCTACAACACGGAGACCCAACTGGTTACCCATATAAGGAACGATATCAGTGAAGAGATCACAGATATTGAACAGATAGACGAGTCGCATTTCTTCATCGGCACAGAAATGGGTATTCATTACGCCAAGTTGGAAAATAACGCATTGGAACTTATCAATTGCGATAAGCTGGAGAGCCTGAAAGCCCAGATTATCGATTTATATTTCGACAAAAAGATTCGTAAACTATTCATCGGAACTTTTCTACGGGGAATCATGATTTACGATATGAATACCAAATCTGTTATACGTCCGGAACAGAATTTGAAAGATATTAGTATCACACGATTCAGACCATTAAATGATAAGGAATTACTGATAGCAACCGACGGTGGAGGAGTACACAAAATAGATGTAGACACTTATCAGATAACACCTGAAATTGTGGCTGATTACAACAGTAACAATGGCATGAACGGTAACAGTATCAATGACATCTTTGTAGATGATGAAGAACGGGTATGGCTGGCTAATTATCCCATCGGAATCACCATACAAAACAACCGTTATACCGGCTACAAATGGATCAAACACTCCATTGGCAATAAACAGTCTTTAATCAACGATCAGGTGAACGCCATTATCGAAGACAGAGACGGAGATTTATGGTTCGCAACGAACAATGGTATCAGTTTCCTCAATTCAAAGACCGGACAATGGCGTTCGGTGCTTAGCTCTTTTGAAGAATCGCAAGGTAATAAAAGCCATATCTTTCTTACCGTATGCGAAGTAGCTCCCGGAATAATCTGGGCAGGTGGGTACTCTTCCGGTGCTTACCAGATAGATAAAAAGACGTTCAGTGTCAGCTATTTCATGCCGCCCTTGTACACTCACAGTAACAAGCGGCCGGATAAATATATACGTGATATCCGTACAGATATGCAGGGCTATATCTGGTCCGGAGGGTTCTATAACCTCAAGCGCATCAATCTAAAAACGCAGGACGTACGGTTTTATGACGGATTAAATTCCATTACCGCCATTGTTGAGAAGGATGAAAAAAGCATGTGGATCGGTAGTGCTGCCGGCCTGTGCCTTTTAGATAAAGAATCCGGGAAATTTGAACGTATCAAACTTCCGGTAGAATCGAGCTATATTTACTCTTTATATCAAGCAAAAAATGGTTCATTATATATAGGTACCAGCAGGTCGGGACTATTGATTTACGATGTCAACAAAAAACTGTTCACTCATTACCACTCTGAAAACTGTGCTTTAATATCCAATAATATCTACACTATATTATCGGATGCGGACAAAGACATCATAATGAGTACAGAAAGCGGACTGACAAGTTTCTATCCCGAAGAAAAGAAATTCCATAACTGGACCAAAGATATGGGACTAATGACCACCCATTTCAATGCGCTGTCGGGTGTGTTACGAAAAAATAAAAAATTCATTTTTGGTAGTTCGGACGGAGCCGTAGAGTTTGACAAGGACATGAAATTACCCAGAGGTTATTCCTCTAAAATGATTTTCAGCGATTTCAAGCTTTTCTATCAGACAATCTATCCGGATGATGAAGATTCTCCGTTAAGAACAAGCATCAATGAAACAAAGGAACTGAAGTTAAAATACAATCAGAATATTTTCTCTTTGCAGGTTTCTTCCATCAATTATGACTATCCTTCCAACATCATTTATTCTTGGAGGCTAGAAGGTTTTTATGATGAATGGAGCAAACCCGGAACCGAAAATACGATTCGTTACACCAATCTTGCGCCGGGCAAATATACGTTAAGAGTACGCGCCATCTCCAACGAAGACAAACGCATCGTACTTGAAGAAAGAAGTATGGACATTGTTATCGCCCAACCTTTTTGGCTGACAATCTGGGCTATGCTGCTTTATGCGGCTTTCCTTTGTCTCATTGCCATCATTCTATTACGTAACTTGATTTTAAGAAAGCAGCGTAAAGTCTCCGATGAGAAAATACACTTCTTTATCAATACGGCACATGATATCCGTACCCCATTGACGCTTATCAAAGCACCTTTGGAAGAACTACGCGAGAAAGAGGAGTTGAGTAAAGAAGGTATTTCGAACATGAATACGGCATTACGAAACGTAAATGCCCTATTACGTCTTACCACCAATCTTATCAACTTTGAAAGAGCGGACGTATATTCTTCCGAATTATATATTTCAGAGCATGAGCTAAACACGTTTATGAATGAAATATTCAACGCGTTCCAGCAGTACGCCAACATCAAACATATCAACTTCACTTATGAAAGTAATTTCAGGTATATGAACGTATGGTTTGATAAAGAAAAGATGGAATCTATCTTTAAGAACATCATTTCGAACGCACTGAAATATACTCCGGAAAATGGAAATGTACAGGTTTTCGTTTCAGAAACATCTGACTCATGGAGCGTGGAAGTCAGAGACACAGGAATCGGCATCCCGGCCAATGAACAAAAGAAATTGTTCAAACTTCATTTCCGTGGCAGCAATGCTATTAATTCCAAAGTAACAGGAAGTGGTATCGGACTGATGCTTGTATGGAAGCTAGTCCGCCTGCATAAAGGAAAGATTAATCTGTCAAGCATCGAAAACCAGGGATCGGTTATCAAAATAACATTCCCTAAAGACAGCAAGCGCTTCCGGAAAGCACATCTGGCAACTCCGAGCAAACAGCGTATAGAAAATACGATTGATAACGTTCCGCCTCCATCACCTGAAATTTACGAAAATGCACAAAAGAAAGAGAACATTAATCATCGTCGCATCTTGATTGTGGAAGATAATGATGAGTTGCGCAACTATCTGTCGCAAACGTTATCCGAGGAGTATTTCGTACAGGTTTGCTCCAATGGAAAAGAAGCATTGACGATTATTCCCGAGTACAAACCAGAGCTGGTTATTTCAGACATTATGATGCCTGAAATGCGGGGGGATGAATTATGCCAAGCTATCAAGAATAATATCGAAACCTCCCACATTCCTGTTATCCTGCTGACTGCTTTGAATAATGAGAAAGATATTCTCTCGGGACTTCAGATTGGTGCGGATGAATACGTTGTGAAGCCATTCAATATTGGTATATTGAAAGCTAATGTTGCCAATCTGCTGGCTAACCGTGCACTATTGCGCAGCAAATTCGCAAATTTAGATCTGAATGATGAGGAAAATGATGAAGACTGCATCAACTGTTCGCAAGACATTGACTGGAAATTCATAGCAAACGTCAAAAAGAACGTGGAAGATAACATTGACAATCCTGCTCTCACGGTAGATGTATTATGCAGCCTGATGGGAATGAGTCGCACAAGTTTTTACAATAAATTAAGGGCATTAACCGATCAGGCACCGGGAGATTATATCCGGCTGATTCGTCTGAAACGTGCCGTACAATTACTAAAAGAAGACACACATAGCATAACAGAAATTGCAGAAATGACGGGATTCAGTGACGCCAAGTACTTCCGCGAAGTGTTTAAGAAGCATTTTAATGTGAGCCCCAGTCAGTATGGCAAAGAGAAAAAAACAGCTAGTAAGGAAGGAGGAGAAAAGAAAGAATGAACATTTATCTCGAAGCATTTGGAATCTTTTTTAAAATAGGCGCCTTTACCATTGGAGGAGGGTATGCAATGGTGCCACTGATTGAAAATGAAATTGTCACCAAACGGAAATGGATTGCGCAGGAAGATTTTATCGATCTGTTGGCTATCTCCCAATCCGCACCGGGAATTTTGGCAGTCAATATTTCTATCTTCATAGGATATAAGCTGCGTGGAATCCGGGGAAGTATTATCACAGCATTGGGAACAATTTTGCCGTCTTTCATTATTATATTGGCTATCGCCCTGTTCTTTCATAGTTTCAAAGACAATCCGATCGTGGAACGCATCTTTAAGGGAATCCGCCCGGCAGTGGTAGCACTCATTGCCGCACCGACTTTTACTATGGGGCGATCGGCCAAAATCAACCGCTATAATCTGTGGATTCCGGTTGTTTCGGCATTATTAATCTGGCTGTTGGGCTTCTCCCCTATCTGGATTATTATTGCGGCCGGTGTAGGAGGTTTCCTATGGGGGAAATTTAGAAAAGTTGAGAGTTGAGAATGGAGAGTTGAGAAGGCACGGATTAACGCTGTTGTTTTACAGATTCATAATTCTAAAAACCGTGAAATCCGTGGAATCCGTGCCTAAAATTATTATATAATAAATTATTAATCACATGATTTACCTACAGTTATTCTATACATTTTTCAAGATCGGGCTCTTTGGCTTCGGTGGCGGTTATGCCATGCTTTCTATGATTCAGGGCGAGGTCGTGACTCGCTACGGATGGGTAAGTTCGCAGGAGTTTACTGATATTGTCGCAATTAGTCAGATGACACCAGGACCTATTGGTATTAATGCAGCTACTTATGTAGGGTTTACTTCTACGGGGAGCGTTTGGGGTTCCGTCATTGCGACATTCGCAGTGGTCCTTCCCTCTTTTATCTTGATGCTGACCATCAGTAAGTTCTTCCTGAAATACCAGAAACACCCCGTAGTAGAATCTATTTTCAATGGATTACGCCCGGCAGTAGTCGGATTACTCGCTTCCGCCGCGTTGGTACTAATGAATGTAGAAAACTTCGGTTCGCCTACTGAAGACACTTACTCATTCGTTATCAGTATCATTATCTTCCTGATTGCTTTCATCGGAACAAGAAAATATAAAGCCAATCCGATATTAATGATTATCGCCTGTGGTATTGCAGGGTTGCTGCTCTATTAATAACGAGCGGCTGAACAGTAAACAAAAAAACGATAAACAAAAAACGGTGAACAAACTGCGTTATCATTCTGCAGAGTGTCCACCGTTTTATCGTTGTTTATTCTATACCTTTACAGTTTCAACTTCTTACTTACAGATTTCGATTCATTATGTAAACGGTCTAAGGCAGTCACTACATAACGGTATTTTGTTTTTCCTGTTTCATAAGGAAGTTTGTAGAACGGATTGCGGGTGATAGCTACAATATGTGAAGGATCGTCCAAATCCACCTTCTCTTTGCTGCCAAAGCGATAGACTACATATCGAACAGCCTTATCCATCTCCGTATCGGCTTTCGGAGCAGTCCAGAAAAGGATATAACCATCTTCCGTCCATACCTTTTTCATTTTACGCACCTTGTCCGGAGCTTTATCATCCATAAAATCAAAGACTGGAACCAAAGCCGGATACTTATGATATTCACTGATTAAAGCATCACGATATCTACCCTGATTCTCAACAACGGCTGCCGCATACCATTGACAACTACCTCCAATTGTCTGGTAAGCACGTTGCAAAGCCATCTTGCGGGGAAGCTGATTGATAGAAGGATTCTGCGGATCGGCAAACTGAACAGTCTTCGGCACGGACTGACCGATAAACAACGGCCGGTTTTCCGAATGAGTAGCCCACCATTTCACCAATGTCTCATAGTCAGCCGCTTTATGACCGATTTCCCAGTAAACCTGCGGAATATTATAATCAATCCATCCTTCACGTGCCCAAAGCAGTACATCAGCATAAAGATCATCATAGTTTTGCAAGCCATTGGTGTTACTTCCCAACGGATCACTCTTCTGATTACGATAGATACCAAACGGGCTTATACCGAACTTCACCCATGGCTTGATGCCACGAATCGTCTCGTGAAGTTTCTTTATCAACACATTCACATTACTACGACGCCAATCTGCCTTGTTCGTGAAACCTCCACCATAACGGGCGAAGCTTGCATTATCCGGGAAATCTAATCCATTAACCGGATAAGGATAGAAATAATCATCCATGTGGATAGCGTCCACGTCATAACGGGACACAATGTCGGTCACAATTTTGCAGATATACTCCCGACTTTCAGGAAGTGCCGGGTCGAAGTATAGCTGATCGCCATAAGTAACAAACCATTCCGGATGCTGGTGATAAATATGTTCCGGTGCCAACTTATTCTTTAATGAAGTCTTCACACGGTAAGGATTGATCCAGGCATGAAACTCCATATTACGTTTCTGACATTCTTCAATCATAAACTGCATCGGGTCCCACATAGGAGAAGGCGTCTGCCCTTGCGTTCCTGTCAGGAAACGGCTCCACGGTTCATATTGGGAAGCGTATAATGCATCCGCTTCAGGGCGCACCTGAAAGATGATCGCATTAATTCCGGCTTCCTGAAGAGAATTCAACTGGCTAATCAATATTTGCTTCAGTCGCTCTGTAGGAATGCCACGAAACTGGCCATTGACAGCCTGTATCCATGCTCCACGGAATTCACGTTTAGGATATTTATTGCCTGATGGCACCTGTGCCCTCACTCCTACCACCAGAAGAAGAGCTAAAAGTAAAAGATAGTTTTTCAGCTTCATAATATTCTTAAATCGTAATAATGTGACGCAAAGATAATACAAACTCCCGATAAATTCGCTAACTTTGCCGACTACCATAAAAAAGGAGTATTTTATGTCAGAAAACAACTATATTTCGATCAAAGGCGCACGAGTCAACAACCTAAAAAACATCGATGTAGATATTCCCCGCAACAAACTTGTTGTTATCACCGGATTGTCGGGTTCGGGAAAATCATCACTTGCTTTTGATACCCTTTATGCAGAGGGACAACGCCGCTACGTAGAAAGCTTAAGCAGCTACGCGCGTCAGTTCCTGGGGAGAATGAGCAAACCGGAGTGTGACTTTATCAAAGGAATTCCTCCCGCCATTGCCATCGAACAAAAAGTAAACAGCCGTAATCCCCGTTCCACCGTGGGCACCTCGACTGAAATTTACGAATATCTACGCCTGTTATATTCACGGGTGGGAAAAACGTATAGTCCCATCAGCGGGCAGGAAGTGAAGAAGCACTCCACAGAGGACATCGTCAACTGTATGCTTTCCTATCCGGAAGGCACAAGATATACGGTACTGACGCCTATCCGCCTGCGTGAAGACCGCACATTACAACAGCAATTGGAGATAGACCTGAAACAAGGATTCAACCGTATCGAAGTGAACGGTGAAATGAAACGAATCGATGAATATACGCCTGTGGCAGGTGATGAAGTCTATCTGCTGGTCGACCGTATGGCGGTTGCCACCAGCAAAGACGCCATCAGCCGACTGACAGATTCTGCCGAAACAGCCATGTATGAAGGCGACGGAACCTGTATGCTGCGTTTTTTTCTATCGGATGGAACTACGAAACTTCATACTTTCAGCACTAAATTCGAAGCGGACGGCATCATCTTTGAAGAACCGAACGACCAGATGTTTTCATTCAACTCGCCTATCGGCGCTTGTCCGGCGTGCGAAGGATTCGGCAAAGTAATCGGCATTGACGAGCACTTAGTCGTTCCGGATCGTTCATTATCGGTATATGAAGGAGCTATCGTATGCTGGCGTGGCGAAAAGATGGGTGAATGGAAAGAAGAATTAATTCATAATGCGGAGAAATTCGACTTCCCCATTTTCACTCCTTATTATGAGTTGACAGACGCGCAACGCAGGTTACTTTGGGAAGGCAACCAATATTTCCACGGCATCAATGATTTTTTCAAGATGCTGGAAGAAAATCAATATAAGATACAATACCGGGTGATGCTGGCGCGTTACCGGGGAAAGACGCTTTGCCCGAAATGCCACGGCACCCGCCTGAAACCGGAAGCCGGATATGTACGGGTGGGCGGAAAGAATATTTCCGAACTGGTGGATTTGCCCATCACAGAACTGAAGCAATTCTTCGACCATCTGGAACTGGATGAGCACGACAGCAATGTGTCCCGACGTATTCTGATTGAAATAAATAGCCGGATTCGCTTTTTAATCGATGTAGGTTTGGGCTATCTGACGTTGAACCGACTTAGTAATTCCTTATCGGGTGGAGAAAGCCAGCGTATCAATCTGGCAACCTCGCTGGGAAGTAGCCTTGTGGGCAGTCTTTATATTCTCGACGAGCCAAGCATCGGACTGCATAGCCGTGATACAGACCGCCTGCTCCATGTGTTGCGTCAACTGCAACAATTAGGAAATACGGTAGTAGTGGTAGAGCACGATGAAGAGATTATCCGTGCAGCGGATTACATTATCGACATAGGTCCCAATGCCGGACGTCTGGGTGGAGAAGTTGTTTACCAGGGAGATATGAAGGATTTAAAGAAGGGAAGCAACAGCTATACGGTACGTTATCTTTTAGGAGAAGATGAAATACCTGTTCCGGAGCATCGCCGCCCGTGGAATAATTATATAGAATTGAAAGGCGCACGTGAGAATAATCTGAAAGGAGTAAACGTACGTATCCCTCTCAATGTAATGACAGTTGTTACGGGTGTTTCCGGTTCCGGGAAAAGTACATTGGTGAGAGATATTTTCTTCCGGGCATTGAAACGTGAATTAGACGAATGTAGTGACCGACCGGGAGAATTCTCTTCAATCGGAGGAAGTTTGCGTGACCTGCGGAATGTAGAATTTGTAGACCAGAACCCGATTGGCAAATCATCACGCTCAAATCCGGTGACTTACATCAAGGCTTACGACGAAATCCGCAAACTATGGTCCGAACAGCCTTTGGCGAAACAAATGGGATATACCCCCGGATTCTTCAGTTTCAACAGTGAAGGCGGACGTTGCGAAGAATGTAAGGGGGAAGGAACCATCACCGTAGAAATGCAATTTATGGCAGACTTAGTGTTGGAGTGTGAATCTTGTCACGGAAAACGGTTCAAGTCTGATACGCTGGAAGTGAAATTCAACGATAAAAGTATCTACGATGTGTTAGAGATGACCGTTAATCAGGCGGTTGAGTTCTTTAACGAACATGGACAAAAGAAAATTGTGAAGAAGTTACTTCCTTTGCAGGACGTAGGACTGGGATATATAAAATTAGGACAGTCGTCTTCCACTCTTTCCGGTGGTGAAAACCAACGTGTCAAACTAGCATTCTATTTGAGCCAGGAGAAAGCCGACCCGACGATGTTTATCTTTGACGAGCCGACTACCGGACTTCATTTCCATGATATTCGCAAACTTCTGGATGCTTTCGACGCACTGATTCGCCGGGGACACAGTATCGTTATCATTGAACATAATATGGATGTCATCAAATGTGCCGATTATGTAATCGATCTCGGACCGGAAGGTGGAGATAAGGGTGGAAACATTGTAGCAGTGGGCACTCCGGAAGAAGTTGCCGCCTGCGGAGCAAGTTATACAGGACAATTCTTAAAAGAAAAACTCCGCTAATAAATGATAATTTTAGGGTTCACCACAGAGGCCACGGAGGACACAGAGTTCTTCTCTCTTTTTTCCGTAAGTAAAACAGAGCGATAAATACGATGATAAATACGTGAGACTCTGTGTTATTCTATAGTGAATAAAAAATAGTAAACCTCTGTGTCCTCCGTGTCCTCTGTGGTGAAATATAAATTCCTATTTACAGCTAATTAAAAGTAGAATCCGAATCCTATCTTCACACCGAAACGTGAATTATCAGAATCATCAAAACGCCATTTATAATAAACTGCCGGTTCGATCGTTACAGTTTTGGAGAGAAAGTACGCATATCCGGCTTCAATGCCCAATCCCCAATCGTTGTTATGGCTACCACCCTTGTAACGGACCCGTTCCCAGTCAAAACCACCCCCAAGATAAATCCCCGTTGTATTGAAATAACAACGCATTCCTGTACCTAGTGTATATGTATCCTTCGGTTGCGACCAGTCTGCTCCAATATTTACCATCAATGCAAAACCATCTGCCAAAAATGTACCGGCTTGCGCACCAATACCAAACTTGGCATCATCATTTTTACTGTAAGAAAAATCCAGTCCTGTCACAGAAGGGTTGAGAATCATCGTTCCTTTCTCAAATTGTGCCTGCGCAGTAAAAGAGACTGCTAATAAGCAAAGAACCAAAGCTAATTTCTTCATAAACTTATTTTTTTAAGTGAATAAATTGTTCGTCTTTTTTGCGGCGTTCACGCATTTGTTCCTTTTTTCGAAGCACCAGCCAAAGAAGGAGGACGATGACATAAGAAACCACCACCGTAATTATTTTTTCTGTCAGGCTGACTTCCGTATTACGAGGCAACAAATAAGCCGCTGTTACGGATACATAAATAAGGAATGCAAGCGCAACTCCTGTCGATTTTCTTATTTTCTTCATTCTGATAATTTTCTTGTTTTTTGCTTGCTTATCCAGATATAGAACCAAACTGCCGCAACTACTACACACGCTATACCAACGCCATAGGAAGCTGCATGCGAAAGCCCCAATCCTTCAGGAGCAATACATATATAAGTAGAACATACACATGTCATAAACAGTGCCGGTATCAAAGTGATGATATAAGTTTTCTTAGATACCGCCAGAAAAACCGTTATAGCCCACAAGGTAAACACAGCCAGCGTCTGATTCGCCCAGGCAAAATAACGCCATATCATATTAAATCCGTTTGCGTCACGCAAGCTATACAAAAGCAGACCGATAGCAAGGACAAACATCGGAATGCAAATATATAAACGACGGCGCATACTTTTTTGTTCCATACCCAGGAAGTCTGCCACAATCAGACGTGCCGAACGAAAAGCCGTATCACCCGAAGTAATCGGAGCGGCAATCACTCCCAAAATGGCAAGTACGCCTCCGACAGCTCCCAGCCACTCCTTCGTTATAGAATCTACAATAACGGAAGCATTGCTTTCTTCCATTCCGTTTTCATGGAAAAAGTAAGTAGCGGCAGCAGCCCAAATAAGAGCAACAATGCCCTCGGTAATCATTGCACCGTAAAACACCGGACGTCCATGCCGTTCCGAGGTCATACAACGTGCCATCAACGGGCTTTGCGTAGCATGAAAACCCGAAATGGCACCACATGCAATACTCACAAACATAATCGGAAAAATAGGAAGCTCACTTGCTTCGGGATTTGTATTTTGCAAACCATCCCAAAGTTCAGGCAAAGCCGGATGGTTAACGTAGAGCATCACCAAAATGCCTACTGCCATAAACAACAAGGCAACCGCAAATATAGGATATATTTTACCTATTATTTTATCAACAGGAAGTAGGGTCGCCAAAATATAATAGAGGAATACAACCACAATCCAAAACGTAGCATCCAAACTTTCCGGAGTGAGTTTTGCCAACAGTCCGGCAGGCCCCGCAACGAAAACCGCCCCCACCAGAATCATTAAAATGACAGTGAATCCTCTCATCACCTGCTTGGTAGTCAGTCCCAAATAACGTCCTATTATTTCCGGCAGACTTTCACCTCCATTACGCAAAGAAAGCATTCCGGCAAAATAATCATGCACTGCACCCGCAAAAATACTTCCCAACACAATCCACAAGTATGAAGAGCTACCAAATTTCGCTCCCATGATTGCTCCGAAAATAGGACCTAATCCGGCAATATTAAGAAATTGAATCATGAAAATCTTCCAAGTGGGCAATGGAATATAGTCCACTCCATCAGCCTTTGTAAGAGCCGGTGTTTTACGGTCATCAGGACCAAAGACACGTTCCATCAGGCGTCCGTACGTAAAATAGCCTACTACCAGTGCCAGCAGGCATAGAGTAAATGTAATCATAGCGTGTCGTTTTTTAGCTTGGCAAATGTAACATAATCTCACGAAACAGCCCAACAATACCGACACTTTTACTAACTTTGCAGGGATTTAAAACAAAAAATAAAGAATATGCGTCGATATATTTTCATTCTTTCACTTTTGTTTCCTTTCCTCTCAATGGTTGCGCAACCCAAACATGAAGTTCGTGCCGCATGGGTCACAGCGGTGTACGGACTGGATTGGCCTCGTACACGTGCAACAACTCCCCAAACAATTCGCAAACAGAAAGAAGAGTTAATAGATATTCTTGATAAGTTGAAGGCTGCCAACTTCAACACTGTCCTATTTCAAACCCGTACACGTGGAGATGTATTATATCCTTCAGCAATCGAACCATTCAATTCAATCTTAACTGGAAAGACAGGAGGAAACCCCGGCTATGATCCACTGGCTTTCGCCGTTGAGGAATGTCATAAACGGGGAATGGAATGTCACGCCTGGATGGTAACTATTCCGCTGGGGAATAAGAAACATGTTGCTTCGCTCGGAAGTCAGTCCGTCACCAAGCGGATGAAAGATATCTGTGTCCCTTACAAAAGTGAATATTTCCTCAACCCAGGGCATCCGGCTACGAAAGAGTATTTGATGAAACTGGTACGGGAAGTCGTAAGCGGTTATGATGTGGACGGAGTACATTTTGACTATCTGCGTTATCCGGAGAATGCTCCCCTTTTCCCCGATAAATATGATTTCCGCCGATATAATAAAGGACGTACGCTGGATCAGTGGCGCCGGGATAATATCTCCGAGATTGTACGTTATATATATAAAGGTGTAAAAGCGATGAAGCCTTGGGTAAAGGTAAGTACCTGTCCGGTAGGAAAATACCGGGATACATCACGTTATCCTTCCCGTGGATGGAATGCTTTCTTTACCGTTTATCAGGACCCACAAGGCTGGATGGGAGAAGGGATTATGGACCAGATTTATCCGATGATGTATTTCCAGGGAAACAATTTCTATCCTTTTGCTCTCGACTGGCAGGAACAAAGTAACGGACGACAGGTGGTTCCGGGACTTGGCATTTATTTTCTTCATCCTGATGAGGGTAAATGGACACGTGACGAAATTGATCGTCAGATGAACTTCATCCGCAGTCAGAAAATGGCAGGTGAAGGACATTACCGGGTGAAATATCTTATGGAAAATACACAAGGTATCTACGATGAATTGGCTGAGAATTTCTATGCATATCCAGCTTTACAGCCTCCTATGCCTTGGCTGGACAATGTTCCGCCTACGGCTCCGTCCGAACTAAAGGTTACTGATATCAACAATGGATATACGGAATTAAAGTGGCAGGCTGCTACCGACAATGATTCGCGTAATAATCCGATGTATGTCATTTATGCATCAAATGAATTTCCAGTAGATACTAATCGCCCGGAGAACATTGTTGCACAAGGCGTTCGGGAGACAAGTTATATCTATGCTCCTATCCTACCCTGGAATGCTAAGAAACATTTCGCAGTTACGGCTATTGACCGTTGCGGAAACGAAAGTGCGGCGGTACAGAAGTAAAATAAACATGCCTATACTGGTATGAACTTCCCAGCAAAATAATCTAGTTCTACTTCATTCCAGTTTTCCGGAATGGAATGATTAACAATAACAAGTAAGGCGAACGATAGTCACATGGCATGTGATTACTTGTTTCATGCAATGAAACTTTTTGTTTCTCGGTGTGGAACCAATGGTTTCACTGCATGAAACTATCAGTTTCACACCGAGAAACCATAACTTCGATATAATATCACAAAAACACGCTTTTTGAGATAAACACCCACGCCCGATAACTACTCTTTTTATGAGCCGGCACCAATGACAAATAGCCTGATTTTATTCTTCCTTGTTCTATTTCCAAAGGATAAGCCTCCTCCATTTCTTTGTGTGCTCTCCAGGCTGTTCCTTCCGTAGGGTAATAGCTTATTTGAAAAGCTCCTGTTGAAGTAGGATAGATATAATGGTCATAAATATGACGCGCTACTACTCCCATATTCATCCTCAAGTTGATTTCCACGCAAGGATGAATCCGATAAACAGGAGATTCTGGAAAGCGACAGATCATCATATCCACTCCCAAATAACCATTATAAATGGTTCCGAAACGGAGGGATAATTCTTGTTCAAGGCGGTCGCGCAATTTATAAATTTCTTCGACAGGGATATATTCCGAAAGATTCCGTTCGATGGCTGCATCTGAAATCAGCAGATTACCTTCGTACGCCCCACTTCCACCCGTACGGAATTGAGAGTATCCGGCAAAGCCAAATCGACCATTACCCGAAGAACGAAATTCCATAGCAAAATCTTCCACCTTATTATATAGAGGTTCGCCAATAACACCTCCTTGCTGGTTGCCAATGCGTGAGCACCAACCGGAAATGGAAGGAGTATATACACCTTTGCACCAATTCAACCCTTTTCCGCTACCGGATAAAGGAGCTTTCAGTAAACAAGTATCATGTGATTCTACAAATGACTTCCATTCTTCGGGAAACGTCAGGTAAAAAGACTCTCCACAAAAACAGGCTCCCAGTTGTAGCTGTGGTAATAATCCCACAGCGCAGGAACGATGGGAACAGAAACGCAGTTTATCCAATTGCTCAATAGAAGGAAGCTCGCTTTCTTCCACTCCCAAATCCAACAGTCGTTTTCTTATTGCTATATCCCAGCCCCAAGGACGAATATCCAAATTCCGCTCCGAAGCAAGTTCAGGTTCTGTCATCAAATCAACCGAAAGTCCTAATAATTCCTGTATCTTCTTCACATAGTCGAGATTATAAGCGGAAGGAGCCAATACAACACTTCCCTCTTCTGCATACCACATCGGCAACAAAGCCAATTCGGATGCCATCTGCCGGGCGGAAGCCGGTGCCATATAGTTTGTTTCACCGCTGGCTAACGCCAAATCATGTTCCGGATTGAATATATAAAGAGCCTTTTTTGTCATTTTAAACGAATTCAATACATTATTCTGCAAATATATACAGGAAATAGCCAGGAATGGCTACAATAAACAGAAAGTTCTAATTAAACTCACAATTTTGCCATCTCTACTTTGCAAATCCTAAAAAAAGCAGTATATTTGCCACCCGAAAAACAAAGAACTGAAATGGAATCATTCTATCGCACACACGCCTACCTCGTTGAGCACACCAATGCCCCCGTTCGCCGCGATCTTATGGACGAGATCGATTGGAGCGACCGCCTGATTGGTATCAAAGGGACACGTGGCGTAGGAAAAACCACTTTCCTTCTCCAATACGCCAAAGAGAAATTCGGAAACGACCGTTCCTGTCTGTTCATCAACATGAACAATTTCTATTTCTCGGGACACAGCATTGTAGACTTTGCCTACGAATTCCAGAAACGTGGCGGAAAAGTATTGTTGATTGACCAAGTGTTCAAACATCCGGAATGGAGCAGAGAGTTGCGCATGTGTTACGATCGTTTTCCTAATCTGAAGATTGTCTTTACCGGCTCATCCGTGATGCGACTGAAAGAGGAAAACCTTGAACTGCGTGATATTGCAAAGAGCTATAACCTGCGCGGATTTTCTTTTCGCGAATACCTGAACTTACAGACAGGCATGAAATTCAGGGCATACAGCCTCGAAGAAATTCTTAGCACTCACGAACAGATTGCCAAAGGAGTACTCTCTAAAGTTCGTCCGCTGGATTACTTCCAGGATTACCTGCATCATGGGTTCTATCCGTTCTTCCTCGAGAAGCGTAACTTCTCGGAGAATTTGCTGAAAACGATGAACATGATGGTGGAAGTAGATATCCTGCTCATCAAACAAATTGAACTGAAATATCTTTCAAAGATAAAAAAATTACTATATTTGCTCGCTGTCGACGGACCGAAGGCTCCCAATGTGAGCCAACTGGCAAGCGACATACAGACATCTCGCGCCACGGTGATGAACTATATCAAGTATCTGGCAGATGCACGACTGATTAATCTGGTTTATCCGAAGGGGGAAGAATTCCCTAAAAAACCTTCGAAGATAATGATGCACAACTCCAACCTGATGTATTCCATCTACCCGGTGAAAGTGGAGGAGCAGGATGTGCTCGACACTTTCTTTGTGAATTCTTTATGGAAAGACCATAAGGTACATAAAGGAGATAAAAACGTCTCTTTTATGGTGGACGAAGTAATGCCGTTCAAAATTTGCCAGGAAGGAGCAAAGATCAAGAACAATCCGAATGTGACGTACGCGTTACATAAGGCTGAAATAGGTCGGGGCAACCAGATACCTCTCTGGATGTTCGGCTTTTTATATTAAAAGATTTATTTACTTAAATATTTAATTTAGTTATGACTAAACAGAAGAAATTCATCACTTGTGATGGTAACCAGGCTGCAGCGCATATCTCGTATATGTTTTCTGAAGTAGCTGCTATCTACCCCATCACTCCTTCTTCGACTATGGCTGAGTACGTAGACGAATGGGCTGCCGCAGGACGTAAGAACATCTTCGGCGAAACAGTATTGGTACAGGAAATGCAATCTGAAGGTGGTGCTGCCGGTGCAGTTCACGGTTCTCTTCAGGCTGGTGCGTTGACTACTACTTACACTGCTTCTCAGGGGCTTCTCCTGATGATCCCTAATATGTACAAAATTGCCGGTGAGTTCTTGCCTTGCGTATTCCATGTGTCTGCTCGTACATTGGCTTCTCACGCATTGTGTATCTTCGGTGACCACCAAGACGTAATGTCAGCTCGTCAGACTGGCTTTGCTATGTTGGCTGAAGGCTCTGTACAGGAAGTTATGGATTTGGCTGGTGTTGCCCACTTGGCTACCATCAAATCTCGCGTTCCGTTCATGAACTTCTTCGATGGTTTCCGTACATCTCACGAAATCCAGAAGATTGAAATGTTGGAAAATGATGATCTTGCTCCGCTGATCGATCAGGAAGCTTTGGCTGAATTCCGTGCCCGCGCACTGAATCCGATGAATCCGGTTGCTCGTGGTATGGCTGAAAACCCCGACCACTTCTTCCAACATCGTGAATCATGTAACAACTACTATGAAGCAGTTCCTGCTATCGTAGAAGAATACATGAATGAAATTTCTAAGATTACAGGTCGTAAATACGGTTTGTTCGATTATTATGGTGCAGAAGATGCAGAACGCGTAATTATCGCTATGGGTTCTGTAACAGAAGCTGCCCGCGAAGCTATCGACCACTTGGTAGCAAATGGCGAAAAAGTGGGTATGGTTGCCGTACACCTGTATCGTCCGTTCTCTGCTAAACACTTCCTGGCTGCTGTACCTAAGACTGCCAAGACTATCGCAGTTCTTGACCGTACTAAAGAACCAGGCGCTAACGGCGAACCTCTTTACCTTGACGTTAAAGACTGCTTCTACGGCGCAGAAAATGCTCCGGTTATCGTTGGCGGTCGCTACGGTTTGGGTTCAAAAGATACTACTCCTGCTCAAATTCTTTCAGTATTCGAGAACTTGGCCATGCCAATGCCGAAGAATCACTTCACTATCGGTATCGTAGACGACGTTACTTTCACTTCTCTTCCTCAAAAAGAAGAAATCGCTTTAGGCGGTGAAGGAATGTTCGAAGCTAAATTCTACGGTTTGGGTGCTGACGGTACAGTAGGTGCTAACAAGAACTCTGTAAAGATTATCGGTGACAACACTGACAAACACTGCCAGGCTTACTTCTCTTATGACTCTAAGAAGTCAGGTGGTTTCACTTGTTCTCACTTGCGTTTCGGTGATACTCCGATCCGTTCCACTTATTTGGTAAATACTCCGAACTTCGTTGCTTGTCACGTTCAGGCTTACCTGCACATGTACGATGTAACTCGTGGTTTGCGTAAGAACGGTTCTTTCTTGCTGAACACTATCTGGGAAGGTGAAGAACTGGCTAAGAACCTGCCTAACAAGGTTAAGAAATATTTTGCACAGAACAACATTTCCGTATACTATATCAACGCAACACAGATTGCATTGGAAATTGGTTTGGGTAATCGTACCAACACTATCCTTCAATCTGCATTCTTCCGTATCACAGGTGTTATTCCTGTAGACCAGGCTGTTGAACAGATGAAGAAATTCATCGTTAAGTCTTACGGTAAGAAGGGTGAAGACGTTGTTAACAAGAACTATGCTGCCGTTGACCGTGGTGGTGAATACAAGACTTTAGCTGTTGATCCTGCTTGGGCTAACCTGCCGGATGATGCAAAAGCTGAAAACAACGATCCTGCATTCATCAACGAAGTAGTTCGTCCGATCAATGCACAAGATGGTGACTTGCTGCCTGTATCTGCATTCAAGGGTATCGAAGACGGTACTTGGTATCAAGGTACTTCTAAATACGAAAAACGTGGTGTAGCCGCATTCGTTCCTGAATGGAATCCAGAAAACTGTATCCAGTGTAACAAGTGTGCATACGTTTGTCCTCACGCTTCTATCCGTCCGTTCGTACTCGATGCTGAAGAGCAGAAGGGTGCTAAGTTCGAACAATTGAAAGCAGTAGGTAAAGTATTCGACGGTATGACATTCCGTATCCAGGTTGACGTTCTCGACTGTCTGGGTTGCGGTAACTGTGCTGACATCTGTCCGGGTAATCCGAAGAAGGGTGGCAAAGCATTGACAATGAAACACCTCGAAAGCCAATTGGCTGAAGCTGACAACTGGACTTACTGTGCTGAAAACGTGAAGACTAAACAACATCTTGTTGATATCAAGTCTAACGTGAAGAACTCACAGTTCGCTACTCCGTTGTTTGAGTTCTCTGGTGCTTGCTCTGGTTGTGGTGAAACTCCGTATGTGAAATTGATTTCTCAATTGTTCGGTGACCGTGAAATGGTTGCTAACGCTACCGGATGTTCTTCTATCTACTCTGGTTCAGTTCCTTCTACTCCGTATACTACGAACGAAAACGGTCACGGTCCTGCTTGGGCTAACTCACTGTTCGAAGACTTCTGTGAATTCGGTTTGGGTATGGAATTGGCTAATGAAAAGATGCGTGCTCGTATCGTGAAGTTATTCAACGAAATCCTTGCTGCCGACAACGCTTCACCTGAAGCAAAAGAAGTGCTGAAAGCATGGATTGAAAACATGTACGATGCTGACAAGACTAAAGAATTGGCTCCTCAAGTGAAAGCAGTGATTGAAGAAGGTCTTTCTCACGGATGTCCTATTTGCAAAGAACTGAAAGGACTGACTCAATATCTTGTAAAACGCAGCCAGTGGATCATTGGTGGTGACGGTGCTTCTTACGATATCGGTTATGGTGGTCTTGACCATGTAATCGCTTCCGGTAAGGACGTTAACATCCTCGTTCTGGATACTGAAGTTTACTCTAACACAGGTGGTCAGTCTTCTAAGGCTACTCCGGTAGGTGCTATCGCTAAGTTCGCTGCTGCTGGTAAGCGCGTACGTAAGAAAGACCTCGGTCTGATGGCTACTACTTACGGTTATGTATATGTTGCACAGATCGCTATGGGTGCTGACCAAGCTCAAACTCTGAAAGCTATCCGTGAAGCTGAAGCATATCCAGGACCATCTTTGATTATCGCTTACGCTCCATGTATCAACCACGGTCTGAAAGCAGGTATGGGTAAGAGCCAGGAAGAAGAAGAAAAGGCTGTTAAGTGCGGTTACTGGCACTTGTGGCGTTACAACCCGGCTCTGGAAGAAGAAGGCAAGAATCCATTCCAATTGGATAGCAAAGAACCGAACTGGGAAGATTTCCAAGGTTTCTTGAAAGGTGAAGTTCGTTACGCTTCTGTAATGAAACAATATCCTGCTGAAGCTGAAGAACTATTCAAAGCTGCCGAAGAAAACGCTAAATGGCGTTACAACAGCTACAAACGTTTGGCTAGAGAAAACTGGGGTGCTGAATAATAGTAATACCCTATAAATAAAAAACGGTAATCTTGTAGAAGATTACCGTTTTTTATTGTATGAACTCTGTCCAACATAAACAGTACTCCCTTTTTCCCACTAGAGTTCATGTCTATTTTATATTTAAAATTAAGAATAACAATGCTCCAATCTATTTATTCTCTGACTTCGGAATCCAACTATCCACCAACAGCCGATGCTCATCCCTCCATTTACGGGCTATTTCTTCTTCATCCATCCTGGCATCCTTCATAGCTGTCATAAAAGAGCTAAGTTCTTCTGTCGTTAGTTTGATGTTGCCAAAGAATTCGGCAGCAAACGGATCTTTCTCACTGAATCCTTTCCATGCAATAGCATGTATTTCTTCCAAGTCTCCATATACTTTCTTCGGATCATCCAAGAATTTCAAGTCAAACTGGTCGAACATCCAATGCGGTGTCCACCCCGTAATGACAATCCATTCTCCTTTGTCCATCGCTTTTTTCAAAGAAGCCAGCATGGTGGAACTACTTGAAGTCATGAGGGTATACCCATCAAGTCCGTAAGCAGCAATGGCCTTATCGGTCGTCTTCATTATCCCTGCTCCCGCATCAATTCCTACTATTTCAGAAGAAAAACGGTCTTTATTAGCTTCCAGCTCATTAATAGAGTGGATCGTAACATATTGAGGAACAACCAGTCCGACGCGAGCTTCTCCGTATACCTCCCCAAAAAATTCGATGCTGTCTCCATACTGATCCATATAATCTTTCATCGTTATTGGTAACCAGGCATCCAGAAACACATCAGATTTCTTTCCTGACATAGATACAAAGATGGGGGCAAGGTCAGCATTTTGCAGTTCAACCTCATATCCATGCTCTTCCAATACCACCTTAGCCAAATGACTCATGGCAATACCTTCCAGCCAATTGGCATAGGCTATTTTTACTTTCTTTTTCTCTAAGTCTGAATTAGTACAGGAAGCTAGCAAAAGCATAGCTGACAATACTATTCCTACTATTTTATATATTCTCATACGTATTTTATCCTTTCCGTTTAGTTCTTATTTTTTCGTCCTGCCATTCCTTGCGTGATACGGTCTAAGATGATAGCTAAAATAACAACTGCTATACCACCTTCAAACCCAAGTCCGATTTTCATTTGGGTAATACCTTTCAATACAATTTCTCCCAGACCACCGGCAGCAATCATGGCAGCAATGACAACCATAGAAAGCGACATCATTATTGTCTGGTTGACACCAGTCAGAATGGTGGGCAACGCCAAAGGAAGCTGCACTTTATACAATAACTGCCAACGGGTAGCTCCGAACGAACGGGAAGCTTCCACTACATTTTTAGGAACTTGCCGGATTCCCAATCCGGTAAGGCGGACCACAGGAGGCATAGCAAAGATAATGGTGGCAAACACTCCTGGCACTGCTCCCAATCCGAAAAACAAAACAGCAGGAATCAGATAAACAAAAGCAGGCATCGTCTGCATCAAGTCGAGAACAGGACGAAGTATTTTCTCTGCACGCGGACTGTTTGCCGTCCACACTCCTAAAGGTACACCAACAATCAGAGCCAGACAGGTAGATGAAAAAACGAGAGCCAGGGTTTGCATAGTAGCCTCCCAAAATCCCATTCCATAGATCAGTAATAATCCCAATGCGGTGAAAATTGCCGTACCGCGTCCT
>NZ_JBDFVF010000042.1:0-55016 GCF_040913205.1 Bacteroides sp. MSSM.1001136sp1_RTP21357st2_D2_RTP21359_211015
TGCAATATTAGGAACCACTTCTGATAAAGTGAAGGAGTTAACTGCGGATGCTCAACGTTTGGGTGCTACAACGAAATACACTGCATCCGAAGCTACGGATTTGCAAATAGAACTTGCTAAACTAGGTTTTACTCGAAAAGAAATATTAGATGCAACAGAGCACGTTCTAAAATTTGCACAAGCTACCGGGGCAGAATTAGCAGATGCGGCTTCATTGGCAGGTGCTTCTCTTCGTATGTTTAATGCTGATACAAGAGAAACTGAAAGATATGTGTCTGCGATGGCTGTCGCAACAACCAAAAGCGCATTGTCGTTTTCATATCTCGCTACTGCATTACCAATTGTTGGACCGGTTGCAAAAGCCTTTAATTTCAGTATTGAAGATACTTTGGCTTTGTTGGGTAAATTATCGGATGCCGGCTTTGATGCTTCAATGGCTGCTACTGCTACTCGTAATGTTTTTCTAAATTTAGCTGATAGTAATGGAAAGCTGGCAAAGGCGTTAGGTAAGCCCGTTAAAACATTGCCTGAGTTAGTTGAAGGATTGAAATCGCTAAAAGAAAAAGGGGTAGACTTGAATACTACTCTTGAATTAACTGATAAGCGTAGTGTTGCCGCTTTTAATGCCTTTCTCACCGCTGTTGATAAAATATTACCACTTAGAGAACAGATTACTGGTGTAGAACGTGAATTGGGCGATATGGCTCACACGATGGGAGATAATGTTCATGGAGCTCTTGCTAACTTATCTTCAGCATGGGAAGCGTTTATGCTTTCTTTCTCCGAGTCAACGGGACCTGCTAAGGAGTTTCTTAATTGGATGGCTGATAAAATAAGAGGTATCGCCAATGATTTGAAATCTCCTGAAGAAAAAATAGAAAAGATAGATTATAATTTTAGAACACTTGCAAAAAAAGATGCGAACAAAAAGTTATTGGAAGTAGAAAAAGATTTTCAGGCAGAATATAAGAGGCTTATTGATGCTGGTGATACAGAGGAACAAGCATACACAAAAGCTGTTATTCAAATGAAAAATAAACGTATTGAAGTAACGGCCCAAGAGAGAGAAGCTTTAAAACGGATGAAAACTCGTGCTCAATATGCAACATCAGAGTTTGAAGATATGTCTTGGATAAAGAATGGTGCTGCTAAAATGTTTGGCTATTACACATCGGAAGCAGAAAAAGCGGATAAGGCTCAGTTGGAATTTTCTAAAAACTTATTTAAAATAGCATCTAGCGATGAGTTTAATCGTGGACTTGATGTGATTGCAGAAAAGTTCCGTCCAAAGGGTAACGACAAAAATGGTTCAGGTATAACAGTCCTTACTGATAAAGAAAAACGTGAACAGGAAAAAGCTCTCAAAGAGAAGCTGAAAATTCATGAAACTTATCAGGAATCAGAACTAGCTCTTATGGATGAGGGACTGGAGAAAGAACTTGCTAAAATTGGTGTTGCTTACTCAAAGAAGATTGCTGCCGTCAAGGGTAATAGCAAAGAGGAAATTGCTACTCGTCAGAATTTGGCGAAAGAAATGCAGGATAAATTAGATGAATTCTCTATTAAGTATAATTCTGACCGTGAAAAGAAAGATGTTGAGAACGCTCTTGCTGTTGTAAAAAAGGGGTCCCAGGAAGAACTTGATTTGAAATTGCACCAGTTGGAGTTGCAACGTGAAGCAGAAATTGATGCAGCAGAGAAAACAGGTGAAGATGTTTTTCTCATTGACGACAAATATGCAAAAAAGAAACAAGAACTTTACGAAAGACATGCATCCGATCAGGTGCAATTAATAGCAGAGAATGCAGCGCATGAGCAGGAAATCCGGGATGCTGCATATGTTATGGATACGCTTGCTCTTAAAAAACAGTTAGCTTCTAAGGAAATAACCCAGCAAGAGTATGCAGAACTTGAGTATCAGTTAAAATTAGATTATGTACGTAAAACAACCGAAGCTGCAATTGATGCGTTGGAGTTGGAGCTTCGAAACGAAAATTTGAGCGCAGAGGATAGGGCAAAGATTGCAGAGCAGTTACAGAAATTGAAAGCGGACCTTTCCCAGCAAGAAGCAGAAGCGGAAATAGATGCTATCAATAAAGTTACTAAAGCGGATGAGAAAGCACAGAAAGAACGTCAGAGGAATCTGAAAAAATGGCTTCAAACTGCATCTCAAGCAGTGGGTGCTATTGGTGATCTAGTCTCTACTATTTATGATGGTCAGATTCAGAAAATAGAAGAAGAGCAGGAAGCTAATGATGAGAAATATGATAAGGATGTAGAACGAATACAGAATCTAGCTGATTCGGGAGCAATCTCCGAAGAAGAAGCAGAAGCTCGTAAGCGTGCGGCCAAGGAAAGAACTGAAGCTAAGAATGCTGAACTTGAAAAACAAAAACAAGAAATGGCACGTAAACAAGCCATTTGGGAAAAGGCGACTAGTGTCGCTCAAGCTGGAATAGCCACTGCACTGGCAATAACTGAAGCTTTACCGAATATTCCTTTATCTATTGTTATTGGTGCCATGGGAGCAATTCAGGTTGCAACTATTCTTGCAACTCCTATTCCTTCCTATGCAGACGGTACTCAAGGTAATGATAGGCATCCCGGCGGTGCCGCTTTAGTTGGTGATGCCGGTAAACATGAAGTTATCATGTATTCTGGAAAAGCATGGATTACTCCTGATACTCCAACTTTAGTTGATATTCCTAAAGGTGCGCAAGTCTTTCCTGATGTTGATAAGGTAGATATCTCTAATTTTGATATACCGGATTGGGACTTTCCCACATTTTCACCGACATATTTTGCATCTTCTTCCGGTGACACCATTGTTTTCAATGATTATTCCCGATTAGAAAAAAGGGTTGATAGAACAAATTTCCTTTTGATGAAGAGTCTAAAAATGCAACGCCAAGATGCTTCTAACCGTGAATTTGAACTGTATAAGTTATCTAAACTGAAATAACTATGATTGAAAGATTAAATCAGATAACATTGAGTGATTTCATTGAACTTTCATGCGGAAACTATGCTTGTTTGCTTTCGGACTGCAAATCTATGTCCGAAAGCACGCTTAAAGAAATAGCGTCTAAATTACTTGTCGAATACAGAAGTATTGTTAACCCTTCAAATATGAAGGCTATGGTAATGGACAAAGAGGATATGCTGAAAGAACGTGCCAAACTATTGAGTCTTCGTATTTGTCAGGCTCTTGTTTCTCTTGGCTTTTATGATGATGTTCGTCAGGTATTGGGTCAACTAAATGTAGATACCCGAAATATGAGTGATGAGCAAGTTATATCGAAGCTTGATTATTTACTTCATTCTGCAATTTTTGAGCAAAAACGGAATGAGGAGAGACGCAGTGAGGAACATAAAGGAAGTAAGGCTACTCCTGAACAAATTCGTTCTTCTTTTGATGCAGAGATTGCTTTTCTAATGACATTCTTTAAAATGAGTATTGATTCCCGCGTAATTAATGCTGCTGTTTATGCGAATATCGTTCATCAAGCTGATGTTGAAATATCGATCAGAAAAAGAAGTACATGATAATATTGGTACTACATATATGCTGTAATTCGATTAATTTTTAATTAAAGCGAATTATTTCATACAGTCGTTTGTACATCTCCTTTAGAATCACAAACGACTTTTTTATGAATAGAAAAAACAGCATCCATTGTATAAATAGGCATTTATACAATGTTTTATTGTCAGAATTACGTACATTAGAGACGAAGTGTAATCGGATAACAGCAGAAGTGTCCGAGGTAAAAAAAATGATTGCCTTATTGCCCCCCGATATAGGCACTCTTATTAGTTCAATCGAGCGTTCTGCTAAGGAAATGCACGAACAAAGTATCATGCACCGGAAATATGTGGAAAGGTGCATTAATGGCGAACCGAAGATACACCTAATAAGGAGGGCTGACAATGGACTTTGAAAAGGAATTATCAGAAATATATCCTTGGATATTAAAGGTGGCAAGAAAATTCTGCTGTTCCATGCAAGATGCTGAAGACTTAGCCGGTGATACAGTTTATAAGCTACTTGTGAATCGTGATAAATTTGATTGTTCTAAACCACTTCAACCGTGGTGCCTTATTATAATGAGGAATACTTATATAATAAGATACAATAGAAATTCCCTTATACATTTTACAGGGCTTGATATGGTAGACGGAAGTGCCATTTCTAACTGTACAGCTCATTCAATACTGTTTGATGATTTGGTTTCCACAATACAACGGTGTGCTAAAAAATCCCGTTGTATTGATAGTGTGATATATTATGCTAGTGGGTATTCTTATGATGAGATAAGTGAAATCCTGAACATTCCTGTCGGAACTGTAAGAAGTCGTATTTCTTCTGGACGAAAACAATTATGTCAAGAACTTAAATATTAATTTTATATGTTATTGTAGTGATTACTGGCAATCGAAAAGAAATATTATATAATTTTTTCCGATTGTCAGTAATTTATTAAATTATTATCTGTTTCTAACTTGCCATTGAAAAGTTATATCAGTTTCAGTCATCTCTAATAACTTTATTAATATAACAAAGGTACTATCCGTTGGAGAAATAATTGCAATATCTCCAACTTTCATTCTGGCAAAATGAGAAGGCTCTCTAAACACAAAAGGGTCTGTAATATCTTCAAATTTTTGGGCTCCTTTAGCACTGCGAATTGATTCATTTGGTCCCATTAAATCTACGATCCCATGTACATATTGCAATGTACACCATCTGAATTTGATGGAACGATTATCTTTTTCAGAAAATTTTATTTCAAAATTTTTACCACTGCCAATTACCGCTACTCGTCTTATACCTGATCCATATCCAATATTACAGTCACCATAAATAAAAGTCGATGATTCAATTTTATTCCTTAGTTTAGGTGTGAAAAAGCTAACATTAATATTATTTTCAAGTAGTTTTTCATAACCTTGGCAATAAATTGCCCCATTGGGGTCTAATATTCCTATAATTACATCTTTGATACCACTCTCTATGATTAAATCTGTGCAGGATTGCAGTGGCTGATTATTTGCTATATTTATGCACGGTTCTAGAGTTGTCACTAAAGTTGCTCCATTAAGAGTAGATTTATCAAGTTTCTCTATCGCTATTCTTTCAGCATGTTTTGAGGACTCTTCACCCTTAAAAGCTTTTGCCAATATGATTCCGTCTTTTGCTATTACAGCTCCAACTTTAGGAAATGAAGTACATTTTGATTGTTCTTCTATTGCAATCTTCATTAAATCGACATTTGATAATTTCTGTTCCATTTTGATTATTGTATTTGTTTTTTTCAAAGATATAAATATTAAATTGAAAACAAGAATGCTAATATGAAATATTCTCACTTTTGAAAGCTATGATAATTTTTTAATATAGATATCGGTCTAAAAAGGAAGCTGTGATGCGAATGGCGATATTTCTTTTGAAAGTAAATAACTATATATAGGGAGTTTTAAAATGAGAATTTCTTCTCTTATAATGTATTCCTTTGATAAATAGATGATTATATGATGATTTGATAAGGGGGGAGTTTCAAGAATTTAGCCAATCGGAAAACCGGTTGGCTTTTTCTATATATTTGCTCATGAACGTTCAAAAGGAGTTAAAATGCTTTGTAAATATGTACTTACCGTTGATAGTATTTCCTATGATATTCCCAAATCTTGTATTCAGAATTGGGATGAAATAAAGTTTTCCCGTAAACGCTCCGGACTTGAAGGAATAACTAGAACCTTTACTTCAAAATTCCAGTTTGTGGGAGAAGCCTATGATCTCATATTGGAGGAGTATTTGAGCAAATACCTGGCTTCTAATGCTAGTATCACTGTTTATACTATAACTAATTCTCATACTTATGAAGAATTCTTCAGTTGCCGATTGGATTTCGGTTCATTGACCTATGATGGAAATACTGTTTCTATTAATTCGATAGATGATAGTGTCGCTAATATCATAAAGGCTAACAAGGGAACGCAGTACGAATATTCGGTAGATGAGATAAAAGATGTATATCAGCTTTATTATGATTCTGTAAGTATGAATTATAGTCAACCGCATACATTAGGTGGTAATATTGTAGAAAATGATGCTTCTTTGCAATATATTGTAATTGACAAAGGAATATATGTAGAAGCTATAACATATTCGCTTCCCTTATATATTTCTGGTGGTGAACTTCCGTCACGGGATTCACCTCTTGAGTTTTATGATGTACCACAGGAATCGAAAGATGATCCAAATGTATTTGTTAAAGCCTTGTCCGACATTGATATAGTATTGAATTTTAGTTTTGAATACTATATCAGTTATAGTGATGCGTATACAACTAAAGCTGAAATAGTTCTAGGCGGGCGTTACGAAGATGGTCGTTTAGTCGAGTTGAAAAGATGGGGGTATAATAAGGGGGATGTTACCCCAAGTAATCTGAATGAATCCATCAAGATTCATCTGACTAAAGGGCAGGCTTTATTTTTTGATTTGATGGTAACATTTAACAGAGTTAATGCTTCTACTGGCAATATTTATTTTCGTAATTTCAAATTTGAGACACGCTTTACTTCTCGAGCTAACCCTATCTATGTGGATGCAATAAGACCTATTGATGTGTTAAACCGATTGCTTAAAAGCATGAATGGTGGAAATGAAGGTATCTATGGTGAAATAGCTTCAGGTGTTGATGAAAGGTTAGATAATTGCGTGATATTAGCTGCTGAAAGTATCCGTGGAATCCCCCAAGCTAAGCTATATACTTCTTATACAAAGTTTAAAAACTGGATGGAAACAGTTTTTGGCTTTGTGCCTGTGATCAATGGTGTCACTGTTTTTTTTAAACACCGGGACAAATTGTTTAGTGATAACAATGTAAAGGATTTAAATAGCAGCTTTTCTAGTTTTGAGTATAAGGTTGATTCATCAAGAATATATTCTTTGGTTAGGGTAGGATATGATAAACAGGACTATGAAAGTATGAATGGTCGTGACGAATTCCGATTTACTACTGAATATACTACTGGCATTGATATAACTGATAATGTATTAGAGTTGATTAGCCCTTACCGTGCTGATGTTTATGGGATTGAATTCTTATCGCAAAAGAGAGGCCAAGATACAACGGATAGTGAAAGTGACAATGATGTGTTTTTTGTTTGTGCCAGTACTACATTACATGATAATGGCGGAGTACAAACATATAAAGAGTATAGGCTTATAAGGAGCGGTTGGGAAATAAGTGGTGTACTTGATCCTGAAACGATGTTTAATACCATGTATTGGCAAGGAGGCATATTGCAAGCAAATGCCGGCTATATTGGTATGTTCACTAAAAAACTATCTTATTCTTCTTCTGACGGTAATAGTGATGTTGTTGTCAATGGTATAGGAATGAAAGATGATTTTAACGTTGAAAGTGGTATTATAACTTGTGGAGATGTTTCATTCACAACTTATAATGAAGATATTCCACCAACAGATGATGAAACGATTAAAATCTTAAAAGATGATCTAGTTTACGAGGGCTACATCAAAGAGGTGAGTAGTACAGTTGAGAGAAACGAGGGAGTGAAGTATGATTTATTTGTCCGTTCAATAACAAAAGCCTAGAAATATGATTATAAGCCCGTTTACCCCACTGTTTTTTTCTCCGTCTACCGATAAATTTGGAGCGAAGAGTAAATATGTGCAATTATTCGCACGTACAGACAGGATTTTTGTTGAATTGATTTTGACAGCCAAAGAGCAGGAGCCTATAGTTTACATTAATAATCTTTTAAGTAATATATCTACACCTGTATCATTAAGCTCATGGAAGATGAATGATGATAAGATTCTTTATTTCTATAACATTTCATTGCTTCCATGTGGATACTATACTGTAACAGTTAATGGGAATACGAGTGAGATTTTTAAAGTTACGGACGATGAATGTGAGTTATCAGAAACCAGCCTTATTCAGTATTCAATGAAAGATAATAAGCAGCGTCTTGATGCTGTCTGGTGGATAGATGGGATGCAATACTTTTTTGATTTTCGCGTTCCTGGTGGTTTCAAAGATAACGGATGGACGTTCGGTGTGGATAATGAGCAGTTCGTGACCTCTGATGAGGATATTGTTGAGCTATTCAGCCACGAATATACAACAGTATTATTCACGCTTGGAAATGGGATGGGATGCCCTGTGTGGTTTGCTGAATTATTGAATCGTGTCTTATGCTGTAATTACGTCTACTTTGATGGTGTTCGATATACCAGAAAGGAAAGTAATGTTCCGGAACTTAACCAGCAAATAGAGGGATTGAAGAGTTTTGTGTTCAATCAAATGTTACAGAAGGTAAGAACGATGAATCCAGTTTTGGAGTGGAATAACCAGCTTGCTATGAGGTGTGTACAAAGCGGTGCTTATAGGATAGCAGATGATGAAGGAATGCGTAGTATCAAGTATGGTTCAGAAAGTGAGGTTGCAGAGGTCGGAGCATATATCAATATGACTAAGGCTATTCCTAATACTGGAGTTTCTATTAATAGTGATACTATGGTTACTGTCAACAGTATTCATCACCCAGGTGTTGATGAAAATTCATATTGGGATTTGATTGCAATCAAGACGACTGACATAGATAACAAGTATATTGGTAGAAGAGGTTACGGTAAACTTACAGTTAATGGACTGGATAGACTAAAGAACGATTTGGACAACGGTTCGATAAATTTGCGTGCTGTACTATATAAAGGAGATTCGTATACTAACCTCATTGAAGGGAATGTAATCAGTAGGGATGGTGTATGTGTCTTGAAAGGTATTAACGGTGGAGATATTGGTGCTCTGAAGGAGTTCCAACTTTATCTTGATAATGTCTATGATTGCGACATAGATAATCTTGGTATGACCATTGAGCTTGTATGGGTATATGAAAATGATTAAAAAAGAGAATTATGACAGAAACAGAAAAACAACAGATTATTAGCCTTGTGTTACAAGCGTTGAAGACAAACAGTCTTACAATAGAGCAACTGACTGATACAACAGAGCTATCCAAAGATATGTACGTTGAAGTTAGTGGCGGTCGGAAAATATCTATTGATTTACTTTCAAGTACCATTGCTAAAATGGTGAATGGTGATTTTGATGCATTAGTGGAGAATGTCAATAAGATTGCAAAAGATTTATCGGATGGAGACGCCGAGTTATTGAAACGTATAACAGGAGTGTCTGATAAATCCAATCCTTTGACTGACCCATTTAAAAGTATTGGCTCTTTTACTACTATTGGTAGCTTTAAAGATAAATTAAAAACAATGTATTCCGGGGATTCTTCTATTGGGAATTATCGGTGTATTTTGTCTGTTGATTCGTCTAAGATTCCTGTAAATATACAAATTGAACGGTTGGAGCTTAATAAGGTTTGTCAATCATTCACTTCGTGTATACAACTGGCTACCATGTCAGACAATGCCGAAGGTGTATATTTAGGTACAGTTTGTACAATCTCACGAATAGGTATTGTTTCCAATGAGAGTGTTACATGGGGCAAATGGACCTCTGTAATAAATGACTTTGAGGAAAGGATAGGAAAAGCGAACGGTATCGCTCCTTTGAACGAAGAAAGTAAAGTTCCTTCTGAATGTCTGCCTGAACCGTTGTCTCTTGGGGAAGGTGAAGAAGAAGCTTTCCCCGGCAACCGTGGAAAGTCTTTGGAAGATACAATGAAAAATATCCCTTCCGATATAATCAAACCGGGTTCTTTCTCCGTCCTGTCTGACGCTTCCTATCTCAATGTGTATTTTAAGAAAGTGTCCAAAACAACCGGTAAAGAAACGGATGACAGCTTCCGTTTGCCTTCTGCTACCCTTGAACAAGCCGGCCTTTTGTCCGCCGAGGATAAGCAAGCCCTTGAGGATATGAAGAGCGGCACGCCCGCTGACGATGTAACACACCCCATCGTCATTGTTGATGAGATCCGCCCATTGAAAGACGGCTACTATACCCTTGAAACCGCTATTGCCGCCATTGTCTCCTATCAACAGGAATCTGGCGTCAAATATGAGCGAACGGGTCTCATCATTACTTACAAAACAGGCGAGTATGAAATGGAAACCCGGCAGTTCCAGGGTGCTGTGTCCGATTTTGCGACCCCTTCTCTTTGGAAACCCTTCGGGAATGGTGGTGGCAGTTCCGTTTTTGAAACTTCCGATGAACCGGCGGAAGGGGGAAAGGACGCCTTTTCAACTGGTGGCGCCTATGCCTATGTTCCGGCCAACCTCGACGTAAACGTGGAAACAGAAGGCATTGTAAAACTTCAGATGAAGAACGCTGCCGGTGAAACCCTTGGCGATGAAGTGCAGTTCGCTATCGGCACGGGTGGCGGCGGTCAAACTGGTGGTACCATTGTTGCCATTGCTTTCCAGTCGACACCTGTCTATGGCTCTTACGGCTCCACGCTACGAACCTTTGCCGCCATTCGTTCCGTGACCTCGAACGGTGTCGAATCCTCTGACAACCTGATTGAGAAACTGGAACTCGTAGACCGTGAAAGCGGGCTTACCGTCTGGACTGAAACCGTCAACAAAGCATCTTCCGGTGACATGAAGGACTTCTCCTTTGAACTGGACTTCACCACATACTTTACGGCTGCTGGTACTCGGAAATTCAAGCTGATAGCCACTGACGAAAGCGGCAACACCGGTTCCAAGAATGTCAATGTAACAGCTGTTGATATTACCTGTACCTGTGTGCAGGTGCTCAACTATACCCCTGAAACTCTGCTTACTCCGACAACTGAAAGTTTCAGCCTTCCACTCTATAAGTTCGGAAACAACACCTCTGATAAAGGTATCAGTGCCCAGGTTGACATCAAGATTAATGGTGAATGGCAATCCCTGTCTACCGCTGTTGTCAATGACAACTACTCGCACTCTGTCGTAATCCGTCCTGCTTCCCTCGGCCTAGAACACGGTACCTATCCCTTGCGCATCCAAGGAACGGATGTCGCATCCGGAGTGAAAGGAAATGTCATCTACACGGCTGTCATGGTAATTGACCCGAATAGTTCCACACCTCTTGTCGCCTTGAGATACGATGATAAAAACGGTGGAGTAGTCCGACTGTACGAAACCGTAGAACTTGATGTTGCCTGTTATGACCCGTTGGAAATGACTTCACCCGTCAGCGTGAAAGCCAATAACGTGCAGGTAACACAAATTGCTGCCAGTCGTAACAAAACCTATCAGGTCAAACAACAACTGCAGGGCTACAAGGCTGACGGCACCGATACGGTCAACTATACTGCCGTATGCAAGGACGTGACTAGCGAACCTGTCCGGGTGACAGTTAGCGGTTCCGCCATTGACGCCGCCATAAAAGAAGGTGCCATCTATAACTTTGACTTCTCATCCCGTACCAATCAGGAAACTGACCATAGCATTGTCAGCGGTAATTATGAAATGAAAGTGGACGGTGCCAACTGGACTACCAACGGTTTTGGCACATTCTTGGGTGAGAACTGCCTTCGCGTAGCCGAGAATGTGGGCGTGTCATTAAACCATGCCCCGTTTGCCGGCTCGTCCATCGAATCCAACGGTGCCGCCATCCAGTTCGCTTTCGCTTCCAAGAACGTGACCGATGATGATGCCCTGCTCCTTAGCTGCTATGACGAAACGTCCGGTGCCGGCTTCTATGTCACCGGCCGGGTGGTCGGCATCTTCTGTAACAATGGCGTTTCCCGTCGTGAAGAACGCGCCTATCGACAGGGTGAAAAGATAACCGTAGCCGTGGTTGTTGAACCTGCAAGCAACTACGTTGAACGTGACGGCACACGGTATTCCATGATGAAACTCTTCCTCAACGGTGAGGAAGTCGCCTGCCTTGGTTATGTTCCGGGCGGCGGCTCCCTGATTCAGACCAAGTATATAACGATGGACGGCAAACTGGGTGATTTGTATCTTTATTACATGATGGCCTGGAACTCCTATATGGAATGGGCACAGGCGTTCAAGAACTACCTTGTCCGTCTGACCGATACAGAGGTAATGGTGAAGGAGTACGCCTTTGAGGACATCCTTAAAAGCCAGACAGCCGAGGGTAGTACCCAAAGCCGCCCGTCGGCTGCCGAAATCTATTCACGCGGTATGCCTTACATTGTCGAATGCCCCTATGAAGGCTCCGATATAGAAGCACTGGACGGCACCACTTCCACCAGTACGAAGATATACATCACGCTCTATTACTTTGACCCCGAACGCCCGTGGCGTAACTTCAAGGCCGTGAGTGTCCAAACCCGCAACCAGGGAACCACCTCTGCCAAACGCCCGGTAAAGAATAAACGCTACTACCTCGCCAAGAGCAAAGGCAAAAACAAGGACACTCGAATCATACTACTTAATCCGGACGATACGACGGAGGAAGGACGCCGTGCAATAGCCTTGGCCGCCATCAACAAAGTACAGGTCGGTGATAATACAATCCCGGTTGATGTCATTACCGTAAAAGTCGATTACTCCGATTCCGGCAATGCGAACGACTGCGGCGCCTGTGAAATGATGAACGTTACATACCGTGCCTTGGGTGGTAACTATATGACACCTGTCCAACGTGCATTTGACGGAACATTTGACAGCGGTGACTTGCATATCGAAGACTTGCAGATGAACCACTCTACCGCCAATCACCCGGTAGCCACCTATCGGTGTAAGGATGACAGCCTGCAAAACGTCTATTTCCATGCCAAAGGCAACTGGAAAGAAGACAAAGGGGAACAGTTCGCCCTCGGCTTCAAAGATACCCCCGGCTATAACAAAGGTTGCCTGAATTATGGTGACTTCATAGAGTTCTTTGGTACTCCTGACGAAACTTTAGACGCAATTGAGATACGCTTCAAACAGACTGACGGACTCGATACGGACAGCGTGTACCTGCTTTCCCTGTATTGCGGTAGTTCGTACCGGATAATGAGGTATCAGGACAGCTCATGGAAAAAGCAGTCCGGTTCCATGAAGTATGAAAACGGCAAATGGAATGTCACCGGTGACGTCCTGAATCCGGTTGAAGGTTTCGAACTTCTTAACTACCAAGGTATGGACTGGTTTCAGGGCGTCGGTTCTGTTCAGGACATGATGGTCATGAAAACGGACAAGTCCTCATGGGTTCAAAAACTCGTGGATAACGGAACTATCTCTGCTGATACCTTCCCGGCATGGACTTACTACTTTGAATCGCTTGTCGATGATGACCAGCTCGCCATTGATTACGCTTTGGGTAAGAAAGTGCCCTATAACCTCTACCGATGGTTGCGTTTCTGTGATTCCTGCGATTACTCCAAAGGCGGGAACTGGCAAAGAACATGGAAGGAAAACCTGTATAAATACGCCTGCCCAGAAAGTGTCTTGAGTTATGACATCTTCACCGACTACCTTGCCGCCACTGACCAACGCGCCAAGAATATGCAGCCGATGTGGTTCTTGGAAGAGTATGCTTCCGTAACAGACGGTGTGTACAGCTCCGAGGATGCCATGCGCATGTACCTGAATAAAATCTATGACTGCGATACGCTCAATAGCAAGGACAACGACGGTGGTTGCACGGTTGATGCCGAGGTGGACCCCAACCGGACGAGCGATGAAACATTCACTAACCCTTATGCTGGCTACGGCTCCGTTCTGTTTAATAACATCTATCTCCAGCAAGTAGTGTGGACTGACTCATCCGGTACGGAACTCTCCCTGCGTACCGTTGCCGCCGCCATGCGTAACGTTCAGGCGACCATTGACGGCGTCACCCTGCACCCGTTCTCACCCGAAGGAGCTACGCATTTCTTCATTGACAAACGGCTCAAAAAATGGCAGAAACTGGTTAGTTCTTACGACGGTGAACGGAAATACATCTCCTATACCGCCACCTCTGATGCTATTTACTTCTATGCCCTGCAAGGTCTTGGACTTACCGCCCTTCCGTCTTTCATCGAAAGACGTTGGCGTATTCGTGACGGCTATTTCCAAACCGGTGATTTCTTCAGCGGTGTAATTTCCGGGCGCGTATCTTCCAAATCAAACGCCACCATCCGGATTGTCGCTGCTAAAAACGGTTACTTCGGTGTCGGCAATGACGCTAGCGGCAACCTTTCCGAAAGCTGCTTCCTTGAAGCGGGCGAAGAATATGTATTCACCAACTTCTCACATGAGGAAGGCGCCTTGCTGTATATCTATCAGGCTGACCGCATGAAGCTGCTCGACCTGTCTGAAATCTCCCTGTCAAGTACGGTGAGCTTCTCCGCCATGCAACTTGTGGAAACCCTTATCTTGGGCTCTGACACCCATACAGAACAATCCATCGGTTCTTACGCACCGCTTACCTCGCTGAACTGCGGCGAAATGCCCTTCCTCGTATCACTCGATATCCGGAACACACAAATCGCTACGCTCGTTACCGACAAATGCCCACGTATCGCCCATATCAATGCGTCCGGTAGCAAACTGGAGAACATCACTCTTGCAGAGACTTCTCCGATTAATGACATCTCTCTTCCACCAACAATGACAAGCCTCCGTTTTGTCGGTCTTCCTGAACTGACCTATACAGGTCTTTCCGCCCCGTCCGGCCTGCAAATAGAATCCATGCCGAACGTCCAACGCCTGCGTCTTGAAACGTCGCCTAAACTTGACGCCATTCAGATGCTCCGTGACGTCCTCGCTTCACAAACGGCATCCCGTAAACTTTCCATGCTCCGTATCTCGAACATGACACTAAAGGCTGACGGCTCCGAGCTTCTTGCCATTCTCGAATATGGAGTTGCCGGAATGGATGAGGACGGCAACAGACAGGATAAACCGGTAGTCAACGGCACGTATGAACTGACAGTTATCCGTGAAACGGATGAAATCGAATCCCTTGAATCCGGTATCGACGGCCTTGTCATCCTTACCGTCATAGATGCCTACATCGACCTGATCAACTGGTTCAATAATGAGTCTTATGGCGGAGAACCGTACTACGATAACGTAACGCTGGACAACATCAATGAAGTCCTTGAATATTATAACGGCGAAACCTACGAAGAATATCTCGAACGCTTCGCTGAAGACAATATGGATATTAATGATTTAATCAACAAGTAACTATGACGAATGAACAAAGCGCAACGCTGCTTCGCTTGAATAAACAGGCACAAGTGGCAGCACTGAACGCCGTGGGCTTCTCGGATGTCACCGAGAATTCCCGCGCATCTGAATTTGGACAACGTATCAAGTGGGCCGCCGGTCTGCTTGATCTGCATCTTGCCTGTAATCGTATTTCGGATAACTCCAAGGCATACTTTACTGCTGCCGAATGGAACTCCCTTACGCTCGCTAATAAGCAACTGTATATCAAACGCGGGCTTCGTATCCGTGCCCATGGACACTCCTTCGTAATCGCCGCCCAGGAGTGCTATAATGCCGATATGACTACTACCTTCTATTGGGGCGGTCAGGGTAAAGCCATAGACGGCCTGAACCAAAAAGGATTGGGTGCCATGTACGGCTGCTTCACGGGTGAGGAAGATACCGACCTGATTATCACCGGCCTGAAAGACCAAAACAATAGCGGTGTAATCGGTGCGCCGGCTGCCGAAGCCGCCCGTGCATACCGTGCCTACACTTTGGAAAGTGACGGTATCGAGGATGAATCCAACTGGTTCCTTCCTTCATCCGGCCAAATGCTTCTGATGTACCGCTACCGCGATAAAATCAATGAGATGATGCGTACCTTTTGGAGTAGTGACAGTATGCTGATGACTGATAAATACTACTGGTCATCAACAATTTGGGATACTAACTCCGCCTGGGCGTTCGAACTGAATACCGGGCGTATTACGAATCAAAACAAAAATTCAGCCCTTCTTCATGTGAGAGCTGTTGCTTCCGAATAGTATTAACTTAATATTATACAATAAAATGGATAAAAATATCGCCAACGCCATGCTTCTGCGCCTGAATAAACAAGACCAGATAGAAGCCTTAAAATCAATAGGTTTTACAACCGTGAATGAAAACACCCCCGCAAGCGACATCGCCAAATATATGCAATGGTCAGGTACGCTTCTTGACCTTTCTTTGGCTACGCTCCGGATTGAAGACGGTGAACAAGTCTTTTTCACGGCTTCCGAATGGAACTCCATGAGCGCGAATAATCGCTCCAAGTATATCCGTATCGGCATCCGACTTCGCGCCGAATGCCACCAGTTCATTATCGCCAAAAGCGACTGCGTTGACGCAGGCGGCAATAAAACGTTCAAATGGGGTGGCTACGGTACCGACCTACGCGGCCTGAAAAACTACGGCAGTGGTAACCAAGGACTCTATGATACCTTCGACGGCAAGGAAAATACCGATGTTATAATAGAAACCCTTGCAGGCGTCAAGGACACCCAGGGAACTGTCGGCGCCCCTGCCGCCGAAGTTGCCAGAGCCTATAAAGCCTGTACGCTTGAATCTGACGGAATTGAAGATACAACCGTGTGGAACCTGCCCGCACTGGGCGAACTTATGCTTATGGCCAAGTATAAAACCGAAATCAATGAGCTCATAACTTCTATGTTTGGTAATCAAAATATATTTGCAAACGACTGGTATTGGTCTAGTACTGAATATGACGCTTCCAGCAGTTGGAGCGTGAGCTTCGGCAGCGGCAACGTCTACACGAACTACCGCCAGTACGCGAACCGGGTTCGTCCCCTCGCCGCAATAAACACTTTATCCCTTTAATTCTTTATCCCTTAGAGAGTTAGCTAAATAAAAGCCCCGGTAGGGGCTTTTTAGTTTCACTTTTTTGAGCTAAAATTGTGTTAATTACTTTACAGTTATTAACTTTGCGCCCTCTAATACATACATTAAAATATTAAAAAATTAACATGGCACTTACACAAGACCTTCCTATATCAAATTCGATGTATAAGCTTCTGAATCTTATCATTGATGCCCGGCAACAATTCCCCAAGGCGTTCCGGTATGAATTTGGTACAGAGTTGATGATGCTTGCCATCCATTGTTGCGAATATATCCGTTATGCAAATACAGATATGAACCTTGAGCACCGTGCAGATTATCTGATGAAGTTTTTGTGTGAGTTTGATGCATTGAAATTACTGCTAAGAGTGTGTGAAGAACGACATTTGACCAGCCTGACTCAAACTGCCGAAATCTGTCTGCTTGCAGAGAGCATCGGTAAGCAAAGTACCGGTTGGTACAAAAAAACGGTTGCAGATCTCCAACGGCAAAAAGCTAACGGATCGCAACAAGTCGCAAAGCCGGAGTCATAATCGCCAAGGGGATTATGAGTGAGCAATTAGAATTATTTATTGGGCATCCCCCCGGTGATGAGCCGGGAAAGACTAAGATAGCGGATGCAACGGCTTCCAGCAGTTGGAACGTGAACTTCAACAACGGCAACGTCAACACGAACAACCGCCAGAACGCGAACCGGGTTCGTCCCCTCGCCGCAACAGGTAATATAATCTATGACATACTTCTTAGCAGTATTTTCGAAGCATCCGAAGATTGTGCCAGACAGAAAAGAACGAGTACGGATTGTGTTGAGTTTTATAATGATTATCAGTCTGCATTGGTGCGGCTATGGTATTCTATTATTTACGGTGAATATGTACCGGACTTTTCAAAAGTATTCATACGGACTTACCCGGTATATCGGGAGGTTTTTGCCGCCGCTTTCATTGATCGTGTTGTCCATCACTGGATCGCTCTTCGCATCGAGCCGATTTTAGAGGAACGTTTTCGGGAACAAGGGAACGTCTCGAAGAACTGCCGGAAAGGTGAGGGATGTCTGTCTGCCGTGCACTATCTGAATAACATGATAGTCGAGGTCAGTGAGAATTATACTGCCGATGCGTACATTTTCAAAGATGACCTGTTCAGTTTCTTCATGTCTATCTCGAAATCGTTGGTATGGGAAATGCTGAACATATTCGTAAGGGACAATTATAAAGGCGATGATATTGAATGTCTGCTTTACCTTCTAGCCGTTACTATCTTTCATTGTCCACAAAATAAGTGTATCAGACGCTCTCCCGTCTCCATGTGGGACAAACTTCCCAGTAATAAAAGTCTGTTTCATAATGACCCTGACAGGGGAGTGGCTATCGGGAACCTGCCGTCGCAACTCATAGCCAACTTTCTGGCGTCTGTATATGATTATTTCGTGATGGAAATACTGGGATTCATATATTATGTACGCTTTGTTGATGACTTTTGTATCGTAGTGAAATCACCGGAAGAAATATTGTCCAAAGTCCATCTTCTTGATGGTTTCCTGAAAGAACAACTCCTTTTACGGTTGCATCCACGCAAACTGTATCTTCAGCATTATAAAAAAGGAGTCTTGTTTGTAGGGGCGTTCATTTTGCCTGGTAGAATTTATGTATCTAACAGGGTGGTTGGTAACACATATAACGCTGTCAGGAAATTTAATAGAATAGCTGAAAATGGATTTGCAGAAGCGTATGTTGAGAAGTTTGTGAGTACGATGAACTCTTATTATGGCCTGATGAAACACTTTGCAACGTACAATATCCGCCGTAAAATTGCAGCGATGTTGCTTCCTGAATGGTGGGAATATGTTTATATCGAAGGACATTTTGAAAAGTTTGTATTGAAGAATAAATATAACCATAGAAAACAACTAATTAAACATATCAAAAAACATGGATCAAAAAAATATCTTACCGCGTGGGATTGCTAAGCCTATCGAGCAACAGCCGGACGGAACTTGGATTGTACGTCATCACTTCCGGGTGGTTGGTACCAGTGAGAATGGTGAAGAACTGGTAACTTTTGCCAGTTCGGAATATCCCGAGAAACCTACCTTGCAACAGATTCAAAGAAGTATTGACCGTTATCGGGTGTGTCTTACAATGTATGGAGATACAATTTCAGACGAAATAGAAAAGGTTGATCTTTCCGTGTATATGTTTACGGATTAATAGTTCAATCTGTTGGTTGTTTAGGGGTGCTTATCAAGCATCCCTTTTTTATTTATGGAAAAAGTGAAAATTATAATGTCTTGTTTTATAGATATTTATCATAGAATTGATTTCCAAGATTTTCCATTTTTGTAAAACTCGTTATTATACTCAATACATTTGTTCCATACAGAATATTTTATTAATAATTAAACGCTATGAGTATGGGTATAAAAGTATTGTATGATTGGCTTTTGCAATCTAACCGACCGGCACACGTCAAAGCCGGGATGTTCGTCTTTGTTGTAATGCTTGTTTTCTGTTTCCTTCTATTAGACATTGATTTCTGTAAATCTGCTATTGTTTCTTTAACGACAACCGCCATTGCCGCAATAGTGGTTGAGTACATTCAGAAAAAGTGCGGGTTCATCTTTGATTGGCTTGACGCATTAGCTACTGTTTTGCTTCCTGGGCTGATTACTGTGTTTTCAATATTGGTAGTAACTTTATGATTAATATTATGAGATGGTTATATGAGTTATTTAATGTAGACCAGATACGAATTATTTTCGTTTCGATGTTCAGTTCTCTTCTTGCTTATTTAACGCCGACTAAAGGTTTTCTTATAGCATTAGTTGTAATGTTTGGATTTAATATTTGGTGCGGAATGAGGGCTGATGGTGTTTCAATTATACGTTGTAAAAACTTTAAGTGGGATAAGTTTAAAAATGCCTTGGTCGAACTTCTCCTCTATCTTATAATCATTGAAGTAGTCTTCTCCTTTATGAGCTTGATAGGAGATGGTGAGAACTCATTGTTAGTTATTAAGACTATTACGTATGTATTTTCTTATGTATATCTTCAGAACGCATTTAAGAATCTGATTATTGCTTATCCTAGAAACAAAGGGTTTCGTATAATTTACCATGTAATACGTTTTGAATTTAAGCGGGCTACGCCTACACATGTACAAGGAATTATTGATAGAATCGAAAACGAACTAGATAAAGAGGAAAGATATGAAAATATTGATTGATAACGGTCACGGTAGTAATACTCCGGGTAAGTGTTCTCCAGATGGCAGGTTAAGGGAATACTCCTATACCCGTGAAATTGCTGGGCGTGTAGTATTTGAATTGCGTAAATTAGGTATTGATGCGGAACTGGTCGTGAAAGAGGAAATAGATGTTCCTTTGTCAGAACGTTGTAGGCGAGTGAATGAATATAAAACTTCTGAAGCAATTCTTATTTCTATCCATTGCAATGCAGCCGGTAATGGTTCAAATTGGATGCAAGCACGTGGTTGGGAAGCATGGACCAGTGTGGGACAGACAAAAGCCGATAAGCTGGCTGACTGTCTGTATGCTACTGCTGAAGAATGTTTGTTTGGAATGAAAATACGGAAGGATATGGCAGACGGTGATCCAGATAAGGAGAGTAGTTTTTATATCTTGAAACATACGAAGTGTCCGGCTGTTCTGACGGAGAATCTGTTTCAGGATAACAAAGAAGATGTGGATTTCCTGCTGTCAGAGGAGGGGAAACGGACTATTGTTTCTCTTCATGTGAAAGGCATTTGTAAATATCTAGGCATATGAAGTCTCTTCCGTGGATATTAGTCTGTCTATTGTTTGGCGTGATCGTGTGGATGCGTTGTCATCTGCACGATCTGTCAACTGTGTACATTAAGGGAGATACTGTACATGTCCGGGACACAGTAAGAGACACAATACCCAAACCGGCAAAGAGAACTCCAAAGCGTATCGATACGGTATATTTACCTATCTTGATAGATACTACGACTGACAGAACCGTAGAAGGTGATTCAATTCCGGTACTTGTACCTATTGTAAGCAAGGAATATAAAACTGATAATTACCGGGCCATAGTTAGTGGATATAAGCCTAGTCTTGATTTCATGGAGGTGTACAGAGACAAGGAAATTATTACTCTTTCACCTTTACAGAAGAAAAAACGTTGGGGATTAGGCTTACAGACAGGATATAGTTATCCGGGCGGTTGGTATGTTGGGGTGGGAATAAGCTGTAATTTGATTATGTGGTAATGAAAAAGGAAATACAATACACTAGTATTCGTAGATTACTTCTCCATTATTTTTTTTACTGCTAAATTCTTTTTGGATATTTCACATATTATTTATAATTTCGTATTTACATTTTAATCTAATCTTATGATGTAACTTATATAAATTATATTGAAGGTATGAAATATATATGTTTATTTCTTTTTGCGTGTATTTCAATAATATCCAAAGCACAAACTTTAATTCTATCAGAAAATGATTCTACGGTTATGACAGAATATAATGATGGGAATCTTTGGGCATATAGAAATGCGAATGGTTTTATCGTTGGCCTTACGACTTATGAAACGAAGGATGATTATGGAAAATATTATCGGATTGATGTTTTCATCAAGAATCAGTGTGATTCGTCGGTCATATTTACGCCGGACGATGTTACTTCTCATTTGCTGACTAATAGAGGAGATAATTATCAATTAATGGTATACACAAATGAAGCTTTTCAGAAAAAGATAAGAAAGTCTCAAAACTGGGCTATGGCCTTATATGGCTTTTCTTCTGGGCTTAGTGCAGGAAGTGCCGGATATTCTACATCTTATTCCACATCGTATTCGTCAAATGGTACCGCTTATACAACAGTGACCAACCATTATGATGCAAATGCGGCTTTTCAAGCTAATATGGCATCATCTTATCAACTACAAACATTGGGTAAAATGATGGATAATGATAGGGAAATAAAAAGGCAAGGATATCTAAAGAAGACAACAGTACATCCCAATGAGGGTATAATAGGATATATGAACATTAAAAGAAAAAAGGGAAAGATTCTAACTATAAATATACCTATCAATGGTTATGTTTATTCTTTTGATTGGGATGTAAGTAAATAATTGGATTGAAGGTAAATGAAAGGCAGCTTATTAGGCTGCCTTTTTTGTAATCCTTCCTATCAACAACACACGAATCAACAAACTCTCAAGAAGGGTTACATAAGATAGTACTAATATATAAATGAAAAGTTCGATCGTGGATATAAAAAAAGTGAGGGGAACCACCCCCTCACCAAAGTCAAACCAAAATAATCCGAATTATGTCCGTATTATCTTGATGTTGCAAAGATACAATTATTTTTCGATTAGACAATAAAAATCCCTGCATCGGCTCAATGCAGGGATGGTGTCAAATAAGAGCTTAACTGATTTTTAATGATGTCTGATGAATCATTTCGCTAACATCGTTCAAAGCGTTCAGGAACGTTTTGAGTTCATTGTCAGTAAAGCGAGCCTTTTTCCCGTTGACTATATTCCCGTTAATACGCTGATATAGCCAGTTTCTACTTTTACCAAAATATTTCTTTGCAATATAACTGAATGAGATTGCTTCGGGCAATTCTCCAAGTTTATCACGTAATATGGCTTCTTCCGCTCTTTCTATATAATCATTGCAGGCATTTACCGTTGCTTTTAGCCCAGCTTCAGATGCTTTTTTGTAGGCTTCCTTTTGGGCTTCCGGTAGTTTATTATATTTATCCTGCATTTCCTTTTTGAAAGCTTCTTTTTCTTCTGTGGTTTTTAGTTCTTTGAATCTTTCAAAGTCAGCCTGCATTTCTTTTGTTGGCAGGCAATCATTCCAATCTATCATAGCTTTTAATGTTTGTCCCTCCCCGAAGGGAGGGATGTTAATTACAACTTTTTTAATTTCTCTTGGATTTCGTTCATCCGATCGAGTATGTCATTTATAAGCGCTTCCCGTTCTTTGGCATTTTCAGGAACCCCATAGGCCTCGTGAAATGAAGCGAGAAGTTTTAAATTCTCATACTCTTGTTCTAATTCTTTTTTTTCTTCATCTTTCATCAGTTAAACATTAAAATTAAGAACTCTTATTTGACACTACAAAGATAATAAGCATTTGGTTATTATGCAAATTCTTAGTGATTTATTTTATATGTGATTATTCATTTTTCAAGTTGTCAAGTATTTCCCTGATTGCTTTATCAGCGTGTTTTCTCATTATTGTGACATAGTTGAAGATTGGTCTATCTTCTTTCATTGACTGCCCGATACAGTATTCCAGTGTACTAAGAGGAATTCCCAGGTCATATCCATGTTGGACGAAAGATTTGCGGGCTGAATATAGGGTGAATTTATGCCTGATTCCTGCCACCTTGCCTAATTGACTGATTTTCCTAGCCAGCAGGTTATAGCAGGAGGTATAGTTCTTGTATTTCCCGAATATAATTTTCCCTGTATTCTTTTTCATATACTTTTTTATAATGGGCTTTGCTTCTTCGGGAATGGAAAAGGAAATCAGGGAGTCCCCCTCTTTGGTGTTTTTGGTCTTTTTTCGGATGTAGTTTATTTCATCCGTCCGGAAATCGTATGCTAGTATGTCTACTAGGTTCATGCCGGCAAGATAATAAGTAAGCATGAAAATGTCCCGTGTGACGTTGAGATTGTAATGCTCTAAATTGGCGTCCCTGATTGTCTTGAGTTCTTCGACGGTGATTTGCGTTTCCCTCTTTTGGGCTGATGGAATTCTGGCTGTGATGAAAGGGTCGATATCGTAGGTGACGTATCTCATCTTTATAGCATAGTTAATGATAACCTTTAACAGGGTTATGTAGATGTTGATTGTGGTGCTTGACAGCTTTGTCTTTTTGAGCCATGATATGTACTGGTTCATTCTGATAGGGGTAATATGTTCCATGAGAGAACCGTTCCCGATGAATTGCATAAACTTGTTTGTGGCCAGCCGATAGAGCTTGTATGTCTTGGTACGTTCTTCTTCATCTATTTGGGACAGATATTCATCCACGACATCTTCGAACTTACGATGCTTTTCTCCGTTTAACGGGTTAGTTATCATTTTGACTAATTGCGTGCACGTGAGCGAATCAGGGTAGTCCAGTTCCATGTATCGCTTGAAATAAAGGTTGTATAGCTGCTGTAATTTTGTATTAAGAAAATCCTTGTCTGGACGGTGTACTATTTTACCGTTCTTAAACTCGTTTTCCCTTACCACTATATCCGTTGTGATGAATCTCGTTTCGGAGTTGTGTGCGACTCGAATTCTTATTTTGTGTGTCCCGTCTGATAACTTCTTTGCGGGAACTATTACCAATGTTAATGTAGCCATAATTTGTGTTTTTAGGGTAAAAATGGCGTTTTCGACCATTATTTTTTTAACATCCTATTGTAATTTACTTATAATCAGATTCTAATCGGGGAATTTTCCGACCATAATCCGACCATTTTATAGCGTCAAAAGTGACGTTTTTGCTCTCTAATATAGACTACTAATTGATAGGAAAAATAGTTCGATTGTGCTTTTAATATGTTGTATATCAATAAAATAAAAATCGGAAGCTCATGCTCGCTCGCAGGCTTCCGATCAACACAAAAACTAAACTAGACTTAACTAAACTATTCTATTCTTGGAATTTCACAATCCCTTTCTGTTCGTTGCAAAGGTAGATATAAAACGGGTTTTGACAAACTATAATCGACAAAATTCACTTTTTTACCGATAAATTCATGAATAATTAGCTCCTTTCGTCAAGAAAAGTCTGAAAAACTTGCTTGTAACTATCGCTGATAGGAATATATGTCTTGTCAAAAACAATACGGCCGCGGTCGATCACGCGTATCTTATCTTTTTGTACAATGAATGAGCGGTGCACGCGTATGAAACGGCTGGACGGTAAAAGTTCCTCCATTGCTTTCATACTCATCAGTGATAGAATAGGTTTGGAAGCATCTTCCGTATATATTTTAATATAATCTTTCAGTCCTTCGATATACATGATTTTCTTCAAGTCCACTTGCACCAGTTTGTAGTCACTTTTCACAAAAATACTGTCTATCTCTTCCGGTTTCTGTACAAGTTCGAACCATTGAAGGGCCTTGTTGGCAGCTTGCAGGAAATCGACGTAGGAGATTGGTTTCAGCAGGTAATCGAGTGCATTGACACGATAACCGTCGATGGCATACTGTCCGAAAGCGGTAGTAAACACAATACGGGTGTGCGGATCTACCATCTTCGAAAACTCCAAACCATTAAGCTCTGGCATCTGGATGTCCAGAAACAGGAGATCGACCTCTTCGCCAGGCAATTCTTTCATTGCCTGAACCGCACTGGAATACTTTCCTACGAGTTGCAGGAACGGGGTTTTATTCACGTAACTCTCTAACAAGCTAAGAGCTAACGGCTCATCGTCAACAATTGCACAACGTAACATCATACTATTTTATATCTAAAGTTTTTATATTCAATGTTTTGAAATCTACTCTCTGATCTTGATACTTAATTTCGATTCATATACTTTTTCATCTTTTGAGATACCTTTCGACCAGGTATAAGCCCCGGGATAAAGAATCTCCAACCGGCGACTGACTTGCTCCAGTCCCACACCCGAGCCACTTTTATCCTCCACTGTCTTTGGATGATTACTGTTGCGAATTTCGCAAATCACCTCCTTATCATTCTCCGAAAGATGAATACTGATGAAGCTCGATTCAGTAGGGGAGATGCCATGCTTGAAAGCATTCTCTATCAATGAGATAAAGATAAGCGGAGCAATAAGCGTCTGACTGTCGGGCTGAATATCAAATTTAGTAATCATCTGTACATTGGCCGACAGGCGGATGCGCATCAGTTCAATGTAATTTCGGATAAAATCAACCTCTTTACAGAGAGGAACGTACGTTTGTTGGTTATCATATAACACATAACGAAGCAGTTTGCTCAACTCCTGAACTGCTTGTTGCGCTTTGTCCGAATCAAATGCAATCAGTGCATAGATATTATTCAGGGTATTCAGCAGAAAGTGAGGGTTCAGTTGGTTTCGCAGATTTTTCAGTTCCGCTTCCGCACGGTTTCGTTCCGCTTCTTTGCGGGCAGCTTCATTTTGCGTCCATCGCGCGCTCATACGGATAGCGGCACTTAGGCCGATAGTAAATACGAGGCTCAACATATCTCTAAGGAAGAATAGCCATCCCGGAGGCATACCCGGTCTTTTGGCTTTGGGTGCATATGACGGATCGAATGTCAGGCTTTGCCAGAGATGTAACAAAATGCCGATGACACATAAAAAGATAATGTTGTAGACGATATATCTTTTGGCCTGACTCTGAAACAGATAACGGGGAACAAGAATGAAATAATTCACGTAGAACGCAATCATAAAAGAGAGTGGTACAGCAAGATGGCGTATATAGGCCATCCAGTTAATGTTCCCGTTTCCACGTTCAACGAAGAAGAACGGGAAACCGAACATAATCCCCCAGCTGATAATGTGTATCAGTATCTCCAGGGGACGACGTGCGGATGTAAAGGTTTGTTTCATAAAGACAAAGATAATTTTTTTAATTGACAACCGACGGTTGTCAATCAATTATTCGTATCTGATGGCTTCTATCGGGTCTAAATCAGCTGCTTTCTTAGCCGGATACCATCCGAAGAAGACGCCCGTAACGGTACATACTGCGAAGGAAAGGAATACACTCCACGGCTGGATATAGATAGGCCAATGCGCTACGCTCTTGACAATCCAGCTAGCCCCGCAACCGATAATCACTCCGATGATACCTCCTGTGATACTAATCATGATGGCCTCGATAAGGAATTGGCTTAGAATATCGACTCCACGTGCACCGACAGACATACGCAGACCGATTTCACGGGTACGTTCCGTAACGGATACATACATGATATTCATAATTCCGATACCACCTACTACCAATGAAATACCTGCGATACAAGCCAGCAGGGTTGTCATCAAATCGGTGGTTGAGTTGAGCATTGTACTCAATTCCTGTTGGGTACGGATAGTAAAATCATCGTCATCCGAAGCTTTCAGTTTATGGTTGCGACGGAGGATCGTACTGATTTCGTCAGTAGCATAATCCGTCATATCTTCGGTAAGGGCGGAGGCAAACACTCCCTGCAAATACGTGACGGCAAGCAGACGTTTCATCACTGTGGTGTATGGTGCAAGCACTACTGCATCCTGGTCTTGTCCCATGGAGTTGTAGCCTTTGGCTTTAAGCACACCTACCACACGAAGCGGTATTTTACTGAAACGAATAATCTTACCTACCGGATCACTTCCGTCCGGAAAAAGATTGTCTACTATAGTCTTTCCAATCACACATACTTTCGCCGAACTCTGTATGTCGGCCTCTGTGAACATCTCTCCGTTTTCAACAGTCAGCTGGCGGATGTCGAGGTATTCTGTTCCGACACCGTTCACGGAAGCTGGGTAGTTGTTGTTTCCGGCAATGAGTTGCCCCGATGATGAAACATTGGGACTGATGGCGGACAGGAAACTTGTCTCATCACGCAAGGCTTCGTAGTCGGCAAGCTTCAAGGTTTGCATAGCAGACGGGTCTTGGCGGACACCTCCACGCATATCGGCTCCCGGATGAATCATAATCATGTTCGATCCCATTTCGGAAATCTGCTGCTGGATGCTTTTCTTCGAACCTTGTCCGATAGCCAGCATCGTGATGACAGAAGCAACACCGATAATGATACCGAGCATGGTGAGAAAAGCACGCAGCTTATTGTTCGCCAATGCCCGGAGAGCTATCTTAAATAAATTAGTTCCATTCATAATGAATAATTTGCTAATTTGTCTATATACTAATGGGGCAATTTCCTGAAGGTATAGTCACCCAACCTGTTTATTGTACAGCAATCGGCACATTAGTATATCGGCACATTGAATAATTATTAATCCTCGTCGTTTTTCGGCAATGCGGCCAGCGCTTCGGCAGCAGACAGAATTTTCGGATTGGTTGTATCTTCTATAACCTGACCGTCACGCAGACGGATATTCCGGCTGCTATATTGCGAAAGTTCGGGATTATGTGTTACAAAGATAATCGTACGTCCCTCTGCATGAAGCTTTTGAAACAGTACAAGTATCTCGAAAGAGGTACGGCTATCGAGGTTTCCGGTCGCTTCGTCGGCAAGAATCACTGCCGGATTGTTGACCAATGCGCGTGCGATGGCAACGCGTTGCATCTGTCCACCGGACATCTGGTTGGATTTATGTTCCAGACGGTCTCCCAATCCTACAGCCTGTAGGGACTCGATGGCGCGGCGACGGCGTTCGGAAGCGCTCACGGCAGAGTTGTACATAAGCGGTAGTTCCACATTTTCTACAGCCGTCGTTTTAGGTAACAAGTTGTAGCTTTGGAACACGAAGCCAATCTTCCGGTTTCTTAGTACTGCACGTTGAGGCTTGCTCATCGTACGTACGGGAATATCGTCGAGCAGATATTCTCCACTGGTCGGGGTGTCCAGGCAGCCTAATATATTAAGCAGCGTGGATTTTCCCGAACCGGAAGTCCCCATGATGGTAACAAACTCTCCTTCATTGATATTGAACGAAACGCCCCGCAATGCGTGGACGGTTTCGTCGCCTACCTGAAAGTTACGTTTGATATTTTGTATTTCAATTACTTTTTTCATCGTAAATAATGTGTTAATGTGCCAATAACGGATTGGCACATTGAATAATTATTTTTTCTTCTTACTTCCCGGAGGGCCAGGCATGAACGGACTTCTTTCTCCGCCACTTTCCTGATTTCCTTCAGCAGCCACATTTTCACCGGGCATTGCTCCTATGGTAGCTTCGGTCACTACTTTTGTTCCTTCGGAAATGCCACTGATAATTTCTGTAGATATACCGTTGCTGATTCCTACTTCTACCGGATGAGCGGTGAATGTGGTTCCTTCACGAGTCCAGAGTTTATGTTCGCCTTCGCAATCTTTTACGATGTCATTATTACCGATTAACGGTTTTTCAGGTGTGAATCGCAGTGCTTTGTTCGGGACAGACAACACATCCTTTTTATCAAGAATATAGATCGTGACATTAGCTGTCAAACGAGGTTTCAGTTTCAAATCAGGGTTGGGAGCAGAGATTACAACTTCATAAGTAACTACTGTAGTGGTGGTGCTTGTACTGCTCGTACTGCTTGCATCTCCCAGACGAATTTGTGTAACTACGCCTTCGAATACATCATTCGGATAAGCATCTACCGTGAAGCTGGCACGCTGGCCTTCTACTACACCGCCTATATCAGCTTCATCCACATCGGCTACTACCTGCATCTGTGTCAGGTCGGCAGCAATGGTGAACAGTGTCGGAGTTTCGAATCCGGAAGCAACGGTTTGTCCTGCTTCCACATCACGGCTGATGACTACTCCGTCAATCGGTGAGGTGATAGTAGCATAAGCCAGGTTACGTTCTGCTTTTGCGAGCGATGCCTTACTGCTATCATAGCTACTTTTCGCTTTCTGATAGTTGTAGAGGGCCTGTTCGAAATCCGTATCACTAATCAGTGACTTTTCGTGTAAGCCTTTGCTACGTTCATAATTCTTCTTCTGATATTCATATTCGGCTTTTGCACCATCGTACGTTGCCTGTTGTGATGCCAGTTCGCTTTGCAATGTGGCACGGTCCATTTCGGCAATCAACTGTCCTTTGGTTACTACCGAGTTGTAATCTACGTAAATCTTGTCGATGATACCGGAAACCTGCGTACCGACTTCTACTTCCGTCACCGGTTCGATGGTTCCGGTAGCAGTTACCGAATTTGAAATATCGCCTTTGCTCACGTTGGCAGTGGCGTAGGTGACTTTGTGCTTGGCCGGTGAACCTGCAAAGAACCAGATTCCTGCACCTGCTACCACAACGACTGCCACAGCGATTAAGATAATCTTTTTCGTTTTCATTCGTTTATTATGCTTTTATTTAGATTGCTAATTGATCTCCCTGATAGAACTTCAGCAACTGCATATTCAGTATAGCCATATATTTGGCTTGAAGCTGTTCCTGCTGTGCTTGTAGCAAGTTGTTCTTTTCAGTAAGAAGTTCTATGGTATTCTTCATTCCCAGATTAAACTGTTCGCTAATTAACTCATAGCTGATTTGTGTACTCTTCAACTTCTCGTTTGCTGCTGCATAACGTTGCTGTGCACTGTTAGCATCCAGCCAGAGTCCTTCGATGGTCTTGTACAGAGTTTTTTGTTCGTCAAGCAAGGATAACATGCTCGTCTCGTATTGCAATTTTGCTTTCTGTACGGCACTTTTAGTTTGACGGTTATTGAAGATCGGCACACTGACAGACAATCCGATCGAATTGTTCCATCCGTTTTTCACTTGCTCTCCGAAAGTGAAGTCACTGCCGCTGGTGTGGTTGGTTCCGATTCCTGCGCTAAGGCTGATTGTGGGCAAATAACTTGATTTGGCAATACCGATACCCAGTTCGGAAGCCTCTACATTAAGTTTGCTAGCTTCAATCTCTGGGCGAAGACTCAATGCACGAATGTACACATCTTTTTTGGTAGGCAACGGAGCCAGTACATTTTCGTCGGACAGGGCAGGGAGGTAGATGTTCATTTCATTCTCCCCATCCAGTTCGAGCAATTGTTTCAGTTGTAATTTGTAATCTTCAAGAGTGGCTTGCGCTGTGACAAGTTGGTATCGGTCTGTGCTCACCTGTGCTTCCAGTTGGGCAAAGTCGCTTTTAGCAATACTTCCGGCGTTCAGAAGTTCCTGTCCGCGGTCACGCTGCGCAATAGAAACTTGCAGGGTACTTTCGTTTACTTTGACAGACTCGGCCGCATAAAGAATCTGGATATACACTTGGGCGATAGATTCCTGAATGTTATTTTCGGAAGTCGCTACGTCCAGTTCGGCTACCTGATTGTTCAACTTTTCCTGCTGGATGGTTTTCAGTCTTTTATTACCATTATATAGAGTCCACGACGCATTCAGTCCATAATTACCATTGTAGCTCGTTTTACTATTGCTACTGATAATTTCGCTGCCGCTTACCCGACTACTCGTCTCCTGATACGGACGATTCACCACCTGCTGGCTGGTAGAGAACGAAAGACTGGGAAACAAGGCAGCCTTAGCTGTCTTTACATCAATCTGCGTGCTGGCCGCAGTGATCCGGTTCTTGCGAATCGTGATGTTCTGCTCTTTTGCGTAGTCGATGCATGACTGCAAATCCCATTGAGCCGGAATTTTCGTTTCTTTCAGCGTATCGACTTGCAGCGGAGAAACTTGGGCAGATATGCCGGACAGCATACCTGCTCCAAGAAATGTCATCACTGTCAATCTTCTTACATTTATCATATTCATACTTCTATTGATTTACTGTTAGCGAAGGTACGTACATATTATATATGCCGCAAAAACGATAGACGGATGACGTAATTTCGCCGTTAAATGTTTTTTTTCTGTCGATAGGCAGGTTTTTGAAGAAAAACACAACAAATCACACAACTTTTTTGACTAGTTGTTTGTTTTAATTATAAAAAATGTATATTTGTACTCATTACAAATTATAACGTCAACATATGAAGAATACACTGCTTACGATCTGGAACTTCTATTTGGAGGGCTTCCGTAGTATGACCTTGGGGCGTACCCTGTGGGTTATCATTCTGCTGAAATTATTCGTTATGTTCTTCATCCTTAAAATGTTCTTTTTCCCTGATTTCCTCCGTGACCATCCTACGGATGACGACAAGGGAACATACGTGGGAAACGAACTGATAGAACGTGCCATCCCCGGTAAATCTACTGATTTTTAACTCTTAAACTACATAGGATTATGATTGAAAGTATTGACACCTCGCTGATCGATTGGTCGAGAGCCCAATTTGCGATGACAGCCATGTACCACTGGATTTTTGTTCCTCTCACACTCGGACTGGCAGTGGTGATGGGAATCATGGAGACGCTGTATTATAAAACAGGCAATGAATTTTGGAAAAAGACTGCCCAGTTTTGGATGAAACTCTTCGGTATAAACTTTGCCATTGGTGTGGCAACCGGTTTGATTCTGGAGTTTGAGTTCGGTACAAACTGGAGCAATTATTCGTGGTTTGTAGGAGACATCTTCGGTGCTCCGTTGGCTATTGAAGGTATTTTGGCATTCTTTATGGAAGCCACATTTATCGCCGTCATGTTCTTTGGGTGGGGCAAAGTAAGTAAACGTTTCCACTTGGCTTCTACCTGGCTCACAGGCTTGGGAGCTACGATTTCCGCCTGGTGGATTCTCGTTGCCAACGCATGGATGCAGCATCCGGTAGGCATGGAATTCAATCCTGATACAGTTCGTAATGAGATGGTAGATTTCTGGGCAGTGGCTACGTCACCTGTAGCGGTCAATAAATTCTTCCATACGGTATTGTCCGGCTGGGTGCTGGGTGCTATTTTTGTAGTCGGCATCAGTTGTTGGTATCTGCTGAAGAAACGTAATCGTGAGTTTGCGCTTGCCAGCATTAAGATTGGGGCGATTTTTGGATTAGTAGCATCGTTGCTTTCTGTTTGGACGGGTGATGGTTCCGGTTATCAGATTGCCCAGACGCAACCGATGAAACTGGCTGCCGTGGAAGGTCTGTATGAAGGCGGCACTAATGTAGGTCTGGTTGGAATAGGAGTGTTGAACCCGGAAAAGAAGACTTACAACGATGGGAAAGATCCTTTCCTCTTCCGTTTTGAAATCCCCAGCATGCTTTCTTTCCTTGCAGAACGTAATGTAGACGGCTACGTTCCTGGTATTACAAATATCATCGAGGGTGGTTATCAACAGAAAGACGGATCGACAGCTCTTTCTGCTGCCGAGAAGATAGAACGTGGAAAAACGGCTATCGGTGCATTGGCTGCCTATCGTGCAGCAAAGAGTGCAGGACATGAGGAAGATGCTCAAATTGCATATAAAGTATTACAGGAAAATATTCCATATTTCGGTTACGGATATATCAAAGATGTGAACCAACTGGTTCCGAATGTTCCTCTGAACTTTTATGCATTCCGTGTAATGGTAATCTTGGGCGGATACTTCATCCTGTTCTTTATTGTCGTTCTCTTCTTTATCTATAAGAAAGATTTAAGCCAGATGCGTTGGATGCACTGGATTGCTCTGCTGACAATTCCTTTGGGATACATCGCCGGACAAGCCGGATGGGTGGTTGCCGAATGTGGGCGTCAACCGTGGGCTATCCGTGATATGCTGCCGACAATGGCTGCCATCTCCAAACTGGATGTAAGCTCTGTACAAACGACTTTCTTTATCTTCCTGCTCCTGTTTACAGTGATGCTGATTGCAGGTGTCGGAATTATGGTAAAGGCTATTAAAAAAGGACCGGAGAATTGATAATTACCTATTACTCATTACTTAATATTTTAGCTATATGTATATATTTTTGCAACAATATTGGTGGCTTGTCGTTTCCTTGTTAGGGGCCATACTCGTGTTCTTATTGTTTGTACAAGGAGGTAATTCTTTGTTGTTCTGCTTGGGTAAAACCGAGGAACATCGTAAGATGATGGTGAATTCTACCGGACGTAAGTGGGAGTTTACGTTTACTACATTGGTTACATTTGGAGGAGCTTTCTTCGCTTCTTTCCCCTTGTTTTACAGTACCAGTTTCGGCGGTGCATATTGGCTTTGGATGATTATACTTTTCAGTTTTGTATTGCAGGCTGTCAGTTATGAGTTTCAGAGTAAAGCCGGAAATCTGTTAGGTAAAAAGACATACCGGACTTTTTTGGTGATTAATGGAGTGGTAGGTCCTGTGTTACTTGGTGGGGCAGTGGCTACTTTCTTTACCGGTTCTGATTTCTATATTAATAAGGCCAATATGACAGATACCATTATGCCGGTAATCAGTCATTGGGGAAATGGCTGGCACGGATTGGATGCACTGACCAACATTTGGAATGTTATTCTTGGATTGGCTGTCTTCTTCCTTGCCCGTGTGTTGGGATCTCTCTATTTCATTAATAATATTGATGATAAAGAGCTGACCGATAAATGTCGTCGTGCAGTACGAAATAATACAGTTTTGTTCCTTGTATTCTTTTTGGCATTTGTCATTCGTACATTGGTATCTGATGGCTTTGCCGTTAATCCGGATACACAGGAAATTTATATGCAGCCATATAAGTATCTCACTAACTTTATCGAAATGCCGGTAGTGTTGGCTTTATTCCTGATTGGTGTGGTACTGGTTCTTTTCGGCATTGGAAAGACATTGCTTAAAAAGACGTTTGATAAAGGAATCTGGTTTACGGGAATCGGTACGGTACTGACTGTTTTATCTTTATTGCTGGTAGCAGGGTACAACAATACCGCTTATTATCCGTCATATACAGACCTGCAAAGCTCATTAACTTTAGCCAATAGCTGTTCCAGCGAATTTACACTAAAGACAATGGCCTATGTCTCTATTCTTGTTCCATTCGTAATTGCATATATTTTCTATGCTTGGCGTAGTATCGATCGTCACAAAATTACCGAGAAAGAAATGGATGAAGGAGGACACTCATATTAATTGTCCACATAGAATTTCGAATTGAGATTCTTGTAGGAACAAATAAACTCCCCTTATTTAATTCTTTATGTCATGGTAGAGAAGTTAAATGAGGGGAGTTTTTATATATAAGCCTTTTCTATCCTTTCGGATATATCGCTTTTTATTTATTGACTATATTCTCCGGTTTTCCGGCAATGTAAGCCTGAAGGTTACTGATTGCAATATTCATCAGACGTTCACGAGCCTCGATGGTTGCCCAGGCAATGTGCGGAGTGATGTAGCAGTTCTTCGCAGTTAGTAATGGATTGTCGGCACAAGGCGGTTCAGTAGAAAGCACGTCTACTCCGGCTGCATAAATCTTGCCATTGTTCAAAGCGTCTGCAAGGTCTCGTTCGTTGATAAGCGGGCCGCGACCGGTGTTGATTAAAATAGCTGTCGGCTTCATCATACCCAAACGGCGTGCATTTACCATTTCGCGTGTCTCCGGAGTAAGCGGGCAGTGCAAACTGATAATATCACATTCGCTGAACAACTGATCTAAATCCATCTTCTTGATTTCCGGTGGCAACTGGAAGTGAGATTTGGAAGTCAATGCATACACTTGCATACCGAAACCGATAGCAACGCGCGCTGTGGTATATCCGGTATTTCCCAGTCCTACCAGACCGATTTTCTTTTCCCGTAGTTCCATCAATGGAGTATCCCAAAAACAGAAATCCTTGTTATTAGCCCAACGACCTTTATGCACTTCTTCAGAGTGGTGTTGCACTTGTTGAGTGATGTTCAGGATATGCGCAAATACCATTTGAGCAACGGAAGCGGTGCTGTATGAAGGAATATTAGTAACGACGATTCCCCGTTCTTTTGCAGCAGCTGTGTCTACCACATTGTATCCGGTAGCCAACACACCGATATATTTCAGTTCGGGCAGTGCAGCCATGTGGTCTGCATTGATGATTACCTTGTTAGTCAGAATTGCTTCTGCACCGGCTGCACGTTCTAATACCTCTTCCGGAGCTGTACGATCATAAATTGTACATTCTCCAAGCACCTTCATACCTTCCCAGGATAAATCTCCGGGATTGGCGGCATAGCCGTCTAAAACTACAATCTTCATTTCAATTTCAATATTATTAATATGTTATAATGTTTCCTACTGCTTTATTGTGCTTTTAGCTTCTCTTACAGAAGGGAGTGACTTATTTTACGAACACTTATTTCTTAAATTTGTCTCCCCACAACTGTATCATTCGCTCGGCATGTTTCTGTTCTGCCGGATTGTTTTGCGGTTGCCATATTCGTTTGTCTTTCAGCTCGTCCGGAAGAAATTGCTGTTTGACAAAGTTACCTTCATAGCTGTGTGCATATTTATATTCCTGTCCGTAGCCCAGTTGCTTCATCAGTTTAGTCGGAGCATTGCGCAGATGTAAGGGGACGGGCAGATTGCCGGTTGAACGGACTAGCTCCAGTGCATCGTTAATCGCACTGTATGCCGAATTACTTTTTGGACTGGTAGCCAGATAAATCGTTGTTTCAGCCAAAGGAATCCGTCCTTCGGGCCAACCGATTTTCATCAATGTATCAAAGCACGCATTAGCGAGAAGCAATGCATTCGGGTTTGCCAGACCAATATCCTCGGCAGCCGAGATCACCAGTCGGCGGGCAATGAAAGCCGGATCTTCGCCTCCTTCCACCATACGGGCAAGCCAGTAGATCGCTCCGTCAGGATCGCTACCGCGGATAGACTTGATGAAAGCCGAGATAATGTCATAATGCATCTCTCCATCCTTGTCATAAGCCAGTGGATTCTGTTGCAAGCGTTCGGTCACCATTTCATCGGTGATGACAACTGTTTCCTCCGTCTCCGATTGCACAACAAGTTCCAATATATTAAGCAGCTTGCGGGCATCTCCACCGGAGAAGCGCAACATAGCTGTTGTTTCTTTCAATTCAATTTTTCGTTCCTTCAGTATGGCATCTGTGGTGATGGCACGTTGCAGAAGTTCCAGCAAATCTTCTTTTTCCAAAGATTTGAGTACATAAAGCTGGCAACGGGATAGGAGAGGGCGGATGACCTCAAACGACGGATTCTCCGTTGTTGCGCCAATCAGCGTGACTGTTCCGTTCTCTACCGCTCCCAACAGAGAGTCCTGCTGCGACTTGCTGAACCGATGGATTTCATCGATAAACAAAATCGGGCTGGACTGCGAAAAGAAACGGTTGCTCTTGGCACGGTCTATCACTTCGCGCACATCCTTCACACCCGAAGTTACAGCGCTCAAAGTATAGAAAGGCGTTTCCAGTTTGTTGGCAATGATCTGTGCAAGAGTTGTTTTACCTACTCCGGGAGGTCCCCAGAGAATAAAAGAAGAGATGCGTCCTGCGTCAATCATCTTCCGCAAGATGGCTCCCGGTCCAACTAAGTGTTTCTGACCGATATATTCATCCAAAGTTTTTGGCCGTAACCGTTCTGCTAAAGGTTGCATAATTTTTTAGAATACCATTAATACCATGAAACGAATACCGTTTTTGTTGATACCCGGATTATCACGATAAGTGAAACGATGTACATATTCAACATGCAGCAACTTGAAAATGTTGTAGATACCTACACTTCCTTCAATATAAGGCACTTTCGGGTCCATCACGAAACTGGTGAACTTACCGTCGCGTGTCGGGAAACGGAACAAATCGGGATTGTTGCTCTTAAACGGATTATTCTTATCCGTCAATGTTCCCCACAAAGCACGTACGCGGAACATTTCCCTCCATTTCAAGTTCTTGATAAGAGGAATACGGTTGAATAGTTTTCCATTCATATCATAAGATAATGACATGGAAGCGTAACGGTCGTTCAGGAATTCCATGTTATTAATCAAGTTGAACGTTTCGCGCTGGGTGATGTAGGACAAGTTAGCTTCCGGCAAGATCAACAACGGGAAAGGAACCGTGTTCCATTCTGCGCCTGCTTTCACGCTACAATCAATCTTTCCCCAGGAAGCGGGGAGCCAGAAACGTTTCCATACACTTGCTTCCGTACGGTTAAAACTATAATCTCCACCTAGTACTCCTTTGAAACCCATGGCATGAGTCAGGGTAAAGATAGGAGCATCCAGCGATACAGGTACGCGGCGTTGTTTGGAGTTGACAAATGATTCGCCCGGAGCATAACGTAGTGTCAGACTTGCTTCCGAAGTCGTGACATCATGCACACGGGTTTGCGCGGCATCATTGCGCAGATATTCCAGTTTGCCGGTAGGCTCGTCGTTACGATGGCGCAGCATGGCTTTCACTCCGAATCCTGTCAGCGTTTCAAGTTCATAATTAATGGTGGCATCGCGCATATACGACATCTGGTCTACTGTCGTTGTTTTTACCGACAGGAAGATATTGTCTTTATCTGTGAACAGGAATTTATCCATCGGAGACATTACGTCATAACTGTACGAAGCCGAAAGATAATGTTTCGGGAATTCCCAGACAACATAATCGCGTTTATTGAACGAATAAGTCACCGTACCGCTATATTTCCAGCGTTCGTCTTTCAGACCGTAAGCTCCGTATCCGTTCAAGAACCAGTGTTTATGGAAATGAGCTGTTGTCATGCCGCTTAACCGGAAACGGGTACCATCAATGTAGTTGCTCGAAATCATGGTGTTGATAGGACCGATATCCACTTTGCTCGGATGGCCTTTGCTTCCTGTTTCCACAAAGTTTTCGATCAGCGCTTTCGCTCCGAAGATGATGTATTTGAATCCCGGTATCTGTTCGAGGCGGTTAACGAATACATCCATCGAACTTTCTTTCTTCGTCAGCGGTACTTGACGAACACTCGCCCAATACTCATCGCTTTTCGAAAGCATATCCGCTTCTTTTATCACGCTGCCTTTCAATCGGAACAGTCGTTGTTCGATAGGATCGAATTTATAATTACTATATTTCGTAGTTCGTTCCACCTGCAATCCGCCTGCTGTTTTGTTGGAATTCCAGGACAGGTCTACGGTCATGTCATCATCCGCCAATACCCAGTTTCCGTTAGGGAGTTGCTCGTATTGTTGCACGATGTCCATACGGTTGACGAAGTTTACTCCGGTCTTTTTAGGCAGGTTCATCGTACATTTCTGAACGGCATAAGTAGAATCGTTCAATACATACAGATGTCCAGTGAATCCGAAGTCCTGCGAGTTTTGCGGAACAAAAGTAAGGTGGACACATTCGCGCTTGTTTACCATCAATGTGTCCATCAGATAATATTTATAAAATGAGATGGCATTGTTACCGATCGGACTGACGAAACGCTGCTGGAGCAATCGGATATCGTCGTCGTAGATATTGATGTCGGCAAATACGTCTTTCAATACAGTGCCGAGCATATCTCCCGTAGAGAAAAATTCTTCTATACCATTGGAATTCTTTCCTTTGATAATCGTTTTCTTGTTTTCGGGATTTTTGCGGTAGATGGTTTGCGAGGACGTTTCCTGTACGGAAATAGGGAGAATCAACTTATTGGTTGTTTCCGACACTTCCACCTGATCTCTTAAGAATGAATATTTCTTGTAGATACCTTTTTCGAGCTTTTCCGGTGTGAGGTCGTTGATGGACATTTTCATCTTCTCGTACTTGTCGTACTGATAGTACTCGTTCACTTCGAGTACTTGCGCTTTTTTGTGTTCGATTACCTTCTTCATGAACTCCACTGCCGGATTGTTCTTGCGGGAATATTTCTCCTTTTGAGGCTTCACGATCACTTCGTTCAGGAGCACATTGTCCGGAGCTAACTTAACGTTCACTGTCTGATTGTTGGAACCGACTCGAACCGTTTTACTGATATAACCTACAGCGGAGAACACCAGTGTCCCTCCGTTTCTGCGGGCTTCAAGACTGTATTCTCCGTCAATATTGGTGATAGTACCCATATCTCTCTTTTCTTGGTAGTAAACAGAGATATACATCAATGGCTCGTGGGTAACCGAATCAGTGACTACCCCTTTAATTTGCTGCGCAAAAGCATTGGAAGCTACCAATACGAGTAAGAACAGTATAAGTATTTTGTTATATCGTTGTATCATAACGTTTGTAGTAGGGCTGCAAAGTTAACAAATAACTCTAAGGATAACAGAATATATAACTTTTTTTACCCATCGTTTTTGGTTGTTTACAAGCATATATCGCCCGGTAATCCAAGGAATATTCCTTTGTTAATCCTTTTGATAAGGCTGTTTCAGCACTTTGTTTTCCCGGTCCCGATATTTGAAACCTTTGCTCTCGTTGTAGGGCACTTTTTGTTTCGACACTTGACACTTTTTGTTTCCCGGCATGAAACTGTTGGTTTCTCGGTGTGAAACACTTTGTTTCCCGGTGTGAAACTATTAGTTTCAAGGCGTGAAACTAACAGTCCCATGCCGGGAAACGGAATGGAACATGCCGGGTAAATGTTATTTGCTCGTAAGTATCTGTACAATACGCTCTGCGGTACGTCCGTCCCAACGTTCGGGAAGTTCGCCACGTTTCCATTCACCATGCATCAGTGTATCCATGGTTTTGGCAAGCAGGGCAGGATCTTCTCCGACAAGTTCGTTGGTTCCCATGCGCCACGTTTCCGGATGTTCGGCATACGTGTTGAGTGTGATACAAGGAATACCCAGGAAGGTCGCTTCTTCGGCTACGTTTCCTGAATCTGTTATGATTCCTTTTGCCTTGTTTATCAGATAACCGAAGAACAGGTAATTCTGCGGAGGCATTATGTGGAGGTTCGGAGCTTCGATGCCTAATTCTTTGATGGCATTTCGTACGTATGTGTGCAGCGGTGCTACGATAGGCATACCGGCAGATTTTTCAATGATTGTTTTCAGCAACTGACGCAGATTCTCTTTGTTGTTTAGCAATACGCGACGGTTGAGGGTGAGCAAAAGATAATTTCCTTCTTGCAGTCCCAAGACAGAGAACCATATCGGTTTGAGCAAGCGGTTCCGGTTGTAGCGGATGGCATCAATCAGAATGTTGCCTACATAATATACGTTTTCACTTTCCGTTCCTGTCTGGTTCAGGTTGCGGTTGGCAACCATGCCGGCAGTAAACAGATAGTCGGATAGTCCGTCTGTAATCATGCGGTTGACTTCTTTTGGCATTTTCATATCGAAAGAACGGGTTCCGGCTACGAGATGTGCTACCTTGATACCTTGTTTCTTGGCAACGATGGCACAACTCATGGTTGCGGTCAGGTCGTCTACCACAAGGACTACGTGTGCCGGATTCTCCGTCAGCTCCTGTTCGAAGGCTACCATGATTCCGGCTGTCAAACTCGTTGGATTACTGCTTTCCACTCCCAGATACACATCGGGAGCTTTCATATCGAGATCCGAAAAGAGAGAAGCATCCAGACTTGTATCGTCTTTCCTTCCTGTATATACCAGTCGGTAAGAGATACTTTTACCCAGCGCCCGTGCGGCTTCAATAGCGCGTGTAATGGGAGCTATCTTCATAAAATTGGGGCGTGCCCCCGCAACAATTGTTATTTTCATATTGTTTCTATCTTATTCGGTTTAATTCGTGAAGCAAAAGTACATTTTCTTACGGAATTTATTCGTTACTTTGCATACAAAATAACAAATATATGCCCACATTCGTTCAAATTCTTGATTTTATAGGCACATTTGCCTTTGCTATAAGTGGCATCCGGCTAGCTTCGGCGAAACGTTTCGACTGGTTCGGCGCTTATGTGGTAGGACTTGCTACGGCTATCGGCGGCGGTACCATCCGTGATGTACTGCTCGACGTGACACCGGGATGGATGACTGACCCTATCTATCTGATTTGTACTGGGCTGGCTTTGTTGTGGGTAATCTGTTTCGGACGCTGGCTCATCCGGCTCAATAATACTTTCTTCATTTTCGATACCATTGGCCTGGCACTGTTTACCGTGGTAGGTGTAGGCAAGAGTATTGCTTTGGGTTATCCTTTCTGGGTGGCGATTATCATGGGTAGCATTACGGGAGCGGCCGGTGGAGTGATTCGTGACGTATTTATCAATGAAATACCTCTTATCTTCCGAAAAGAAATTTATGCAATGGCCTGCGTTGTAGGCGGTATTGCATACTGGCTGTGCGACGTTGCAGGTCTGGAATCATACGCCTGTCAGTTGATTGGCGGACTGGCGGTATTCCTGACCCGCATCTTAGCTGTCAAATATCACATTTGCCTACCTATATTAAAAGGTAGTGAAGAGCCAGAAGAATAAGGATGGCATTATTTTTCCTCCTTTATATCCAGTTCTCCTTGAAAACTAATGGACTGACGGTTTTGCATATTGACATCGATACTTGCCGAACCATTGGGAAATACTTTGGCTCTGAATTCATATCTGTCTTCAGGATTACGTGCGACGAACTTGATAACGGCATTCCCTTTTTTATCCATTTCCACATTATATTCTTTGAGGATGGTTTTGAAGTTAAGTCCGTCACCTCCGCCATACGGAATGCTATAAGCCCGTCCATAATAAGGCAAGTAAGAAATAACCGAATCATTTCTGATTGTCAGTGAGTAGGAAGATGTCAAAGGGATGGAGCGTCCGCGCATCGGCATGGCAGTGTTGACATCTATCTTGTAATTTTCAGATTCAATTAGTTTCATTACTGCTTCTTTCTTCTGTTCCTTCTTTTCCTTTTTACTTTGTTGAGCCGAAAGGGTAGGGATGCCCACTAGCAAGGCTAGTAACAGCATAAAGATTTGCTTCTTCGTTCTCATATCAGTTTGCATTTAGGTTGATGTATATATGTATAACAATCAAATATACTAAAAAGACAGGGATACTTCTGTTTCTTTTAATGAAAATTAAACAGAACCCCCTGTTATTTATGAGTTTAGCCCAATTTAGAACTGTTCCAGTATTTCGATTCGTTTTTCGATGGGAGGATGAGTGGCAAACAATCCGCTAAGTCCGCTGAATATACTTTTAGATGCCTTTTGGGGGTTCTGAATAAATAATTGTGCCACGTCTTTCCTTTCTACTGCTTCGATAGCGGGATCTGCTGATATTTTGCGGAGAGCGTTGGCCAGTGCCAACGGATTCTTCGTCATTTCTGCCGAACCTGCATCTGCCATATATTCGCGTTTGCGTGAGATGGCAAAACGCATCAGGCTTGCAAAAAGATAACCGATGGCGGCTATCACTAAAGCAATAAGAATAAAAAGAACCACACCGCCGCTACCTTTACTATTACTACGCACGCGTATGTGTGTAATGGCATAAAACGTGATTTCTGTCAGCATGGAGAAGATACCGACAAAGACAATGGAAATAATCAGCAGGCGTACATCGCGGTTGCGGATGTGACTTAGCTCGTGCGCGATGACTGCTTCCAGTTCCTCATCATTTAGTTTCCGGATGATGCCCTCCGAGAGAGTAACGGTGTATGTGCGTTCGTTGATACCGCTGGCAAATGCATTCAGGGAACTGTCATAGATGATATTGATTTTCGGCATTTTCATGCCTTGAGACATACAGAGGTTTTCCACTAGATTATAAACTCGTTTATTCTCCTGACGGTTCAGCGGCTTGGAGCCGGTGGCGGAATTGATAATGCTTGTGTTAGCCCAATAGGCAATCAGAAACCAGATTAATACAATCCCCATGGTATATGGTAACGAAGAGAAGAAGAAATGATTGACTATTGGCATCATTTCGACTTCCATATCCTCTTTATATCCCATAAAAGTCAGCAGGTAGCAGGCCAAATAGAGGAGTGCTGCCACGAGACAGGGAAACAGGAATAGTAGAAACGCAGAGCGCAGATTATTCCGGCTCTGCTGTGTTTGGATTCCGACGTATTGCATGCGTGTTCGACTTTTGTAATTGGATGGACGGTGTATATAAAGGTTTTAGAAACTAATTTTGGGTGCCTGCTCCAAATTCGCACGTTCGTTTTTCCCCAAGTCGAACATTATCTCTCTTTGGAATCCGGTCATTCCTGCTACGATATTCGACGGGAATGTCTGCACGGCGTTATTGTATTCTTTAGTGGCCGAGTTGAAGTAGCGGCGAACAGCAGCCAGTTTATTCTCTACGTCAGAAATTTCTTCCTGTAATTGCAGGAAATTCTGATTAGCTTTCAGATCGGGATAAGCCTCGAGAGTAATCTTCAATCCAGCAAGAGCAGAGCTTAACTGGTTTTCGGCAGCTATCTTATCATCAATCGTTTTTGCGCCGATTGCACCGTTACGTGCCTGAATCACCCGGTCGAGCGTTTCCTTTTCGTGTGCGGCATATCCTTTCACGGTGTCTACCAGTTGGGGAATGAGATCATGGCGTTGTTTCAACTGTACATCGATGTCGGCAAACGCGTTTTCACGATTGTTTCTCAATTTCACTAATGAGTTGTACATGGAAGCAAAAATGATGCCCAGCAATACAATAATCCCTACAATAATAAGTATGGTCATAGCTTTTTGTTTTATTTAATAATATAAAATCAAAAGTAATCTATTTGGTTCTTTTAACCAAGTAGTAGGGGGTAAATTTCGCAAATACCACCTAAAAACTATCAGAAAGCACCTAAAATCTGTCATTTGATAGAATTAACCCCCAAGAAATGACAAATTTTCCCCTGCTTGATAAGCAAAATACCTTTAAACTTGCAAACATCGAGAAAAACGAAATATTAACCATAAAACCATTAAAGTATGAAAAGTTTAAGTTTCAGAAAAGATTTAATTGGAGTACAGGAAGAGTTGCTTCGTTTTGCTTATAAATTAACGGCCAACCGTGAAGAAGCAAATGATTTATTGCAGGAAACATCTTTAAAAGCATTAGACAATGAGGAGAAATATGTTCCGGACACAAATTTCAAAGGATGGATGTACACTATCATGCGCAACATCTTTATAAATAACTACCGTAAAATAGTACGCGATCAGACCTTTGTTGATACCACCGATAATTATTATCACTTAAATCTGCCACAAGATTCAGGATTTGAAAGTACCGAAGGTGCTTACGACCTGAAAGAGATGCATCGCATCGTCAACGCACTCCCCCGGGAGTATAAGATTCCTTTCTCCATGCACGTATCAGGTTTCAAATACCGTGAGATTGCAGAGAAATTAGGATTGCCATTAGGTACAGTGAAGAGCCGCATATTCTTCACACGTCAACGTTTACAACAAGAGTTGAAAGATTTTGTATAAATGAGGATAACGCATACAAACAAGCTTATAAGCAAAAGGAGCAAGGGGATAGATCCTCGTTGCTCCTTTCTTTTTATTTATGATTCAATTATCACTTGCCTTTCTTGTTTTTGCTTTTTTTCTTTTCTACGGCTTTTTCTTCAGATGGAAATTTAGGAACCAGATTCATCAGCCGTAATATCTGATTTTGTCGTTTTAATATGTATGACGAAGGTTTCGCCGAGTTAAACCGTATCGGATTGGGCAGAGTAGCGGCGATAAGTGCGCATTGTCCCCGGGTCAACTGGGCAGCTGTTGTTCCGAATTTGACCTTTGCGGTAGCTTGCGCGCCGTAGATGCCATTTCCCATTTCTATAGAGTTGAGATAGACTTCCATGATTCGTTCTTTCGACCAGAACAGTTCGATGAGAAACGTAAAGTAGACTTCGAGTCCCTTGCGTACCCACGAAGATTGCGGCCATAAGAACACATTCTTGGCTGTCTGCTGACTAATGGTACTTGCTCCGCGTTTCCGTTTGCGTGTTTCGTTCTCTTTCATCGCTTTCTTGATTTCTACAAGATCGAATCCGTTGTGTTCGGCAAAACGGTTGTCTTCGGAGGCTATGACCGCCATCGGCAGGTTGGGAGATATCTTATCAAAAGAAACCCACGTGTGCTTCCACGTGGGTTTATCTCCTGAAAAAATCTGCTGAACGCTTCGGATAACCATCAACGGAGTGACATAAACCGGCATAAACCGATACACAATCACTGCCAACAGAGTGGATGCAAAGAAGAAAATCAGCAGGTTGCGCGTATAGCGCAGAATTTTTTTAATTAGCAGCTGCTTGTGCATCTTTAATCATTTGTTCACTTGCGTACATGTATACTTCTACACGACGGTTTTGTTCGCGACCGGCAGCAGTGTCATTGCTTGCAACGGGATCGCTTTCACCCATTCCCTGTACACCTTTGATCTGATTGGTGGAAACACCACAACTCAACAAATAACTAGACACGCTCTGTGCACGTTCTTGTGACAAGTTCAGATTTTTCTGCTGGCTTTGTGCGGCAGTGCTGTTTTTCCAGCCCTGGTTGTCAGTGTATCCGTAGATAGACACGTCCATATCCCGGTTCTGATTGAGCACATTGTTGGCAAACTTGCTTAAAGCAGATTTAGCAGCAGCACTTAGATTTGCATTACCGGTAGTGAAAAGAATACCCGAGTCGAATGTTACTTTCACGGCTTGCAATCCGTTGTTGTCTGTTATCTGTTCTACTTGTGCGCCTTCAATTTGTTTTGCTTCTGCTGCTGCTTTGTCCATCTTCTTACCGATAAGAGCACCCGTACCTGCACCTACTGCCGTACCGATAGCAGCACCAATAGCGGCACCTTTACCTTTACCGATAACACCTCCCAGGATTGCACCCAGTGCAGCACCCGAACCACCACCGATAGCAGCACCTTTACCAGTGTTGTTCATACTTCCACAGCTACCAAATATCATGGCAATACTCATGAAGAGAACCATAAATTTCATCTTGTTCATAATGTTGATGTTTTTTTTAATTGGTTTATAAATAATGTTTTTATACGAATCGCTTCGTATTATAAATAACAATGCAAAGATACATATTATTTGGCAAGCATGTACTTTTTAAGTTAAAATAACTCGGATGAATCCCTTTGTTTGTTAATAAAGGAAAACGAACATTATCCTTTTATCGTTGAAGGAATACTTAAGCACTTCTTTTTGATAATAATGAACCAACTCAAAAGAATTAAACCTTTGGCAACGGTGGTGACGCAGACTGCCCACCAGATTCCTTCCACTCCCATACCCATCCGTACAAACAGGATAGCAAGCGGAATACGCATATAGTTGCAACTGATGCTGATAATGGCAGGGGGTATTGTGCGGCCGATGCCGTAGAAAACTCCCTGCATGGTGATTTCGAGCATCATAAAGAGCTGGGAATATCCGTCGATACGAAGGAATACACCTCCGGCTTCATAAGCAGCCTGTTCGGGCACGAATATGGCGAAAACTTCGTTTCCGAAGAAAACGAATAGCAAGGTACAGAGTGTGCCAAAGATTCCCGTCATCCATAGGGTAGTGTACCAGGATTTAAGTACCCGTTCGATTCGTCCGGCAGCATAGTTTTGGGCGATGAAGGCACTTAGTGCGGTGGAGAATCCCTGTGAGGTGTTCCAAGTAATTGCTTCGATTTGTCCCCCGGTGGTGAACGTCATTAAGCCGATGTGCCCTCCCTGTTCGGAAGCGGTGCGGCAGAGGAACATGTTGACGAAGGCAAACAATGTATTTAAAGTCGCTACGGGTAATCCCAGTTTAAGGATTCTCCGCGTGTACTTTTTCTTTAGCCGGGTGAAGAAAGGGAAACCGCCCAGCAGCGCATCCCTGCAACGCAACTGATAGACGAAAATCAGGAAAACACTTGCTTCTGCAATCCAGGTGGCGTACGCCGCACCGTTTGTTCCCAGTCCGAAACCGAATATAAAGAGTGGGTCCAGAACGATATTCAATATCAACCCTGTGCCACTGATAAAGAACGGGACTTTGCTGCGTCCTGCTGCATTATAAATTCCGGTGAAGGCAGCGGAAAGGAAAACGAAAGGTAATCCGGTAGAAACAATCCGCAGATATTGAATGGCATTGGCTGTGATATGTTCCTCAAGTTCATAAATACGTATGATAGGTTCTGCAAATATAAAAAGGAGTCCGCCCCAGCAAATGGAAATAATCAAAGCAATCGTAATATTATGAGACGCGAAGCTGCGGGCATCTTCCTGGCTTTGCGCACCGATGGATTGTCCGACACTCACTTCAGATCCTACCTTATTTAATAAGGAGATAGAACCGGACATCCACGTCAGGATTCCGACAGAACCGATAGCGGCTACGGCTTCACTTCCCAACCGTCCTACCCATGCCATGTCTGTGAGACTATATGCCATTTGAATAAACGACGTTGCCATGATCGGCATTGCCAGATTAAACAGTTGACGATTGATAGGACCTTGTGTCAGATTCTTTATTCCTTGCATATAATTTTTCTAATCGAAATGGGGTGCAAAGATACGTAAAATTACTATCTTCGCACATCTAATTATTCATTAATCAAAGTACATAGATACTATGAAACAGAAATTTTCTACTATTTTTCTCCTGTTGCTTCTCTTGCTAGCAGGTTCACGGGTGGTAGCACAGAATGCTCCGAAGCCTTTTGATATCGAACAACCTTCACTTCGCGTATTCCTTCCTGCGCCGGAATTGGCAACGGGGCGTGCTGTGGTTGCTTGTCCGGGTGGCGGATATTCGCATTTGGCTTTCGAACATGAAGGTTGCGACTGGGCACCCTATTTCAATAAACAAGGTATTGCATTGATTGTGCTGAAATACCGTATGCCGAAGGGGGATCGTACATTGCCCATTTCAGATGCTGAAGCGGCAATGAAAGTTGTGCGTGACAGTGCTGATGTTTGGAATCTGAACCCGAATGATATAGGCATCATGGGCTCATCTGCCGGTGGACATCTGGCATCTACCATTGCCACTCACGCCAAACCCGAACTTCGTCCGAATTTCCAGATTCTGTTCTATCCTGTGATTACGATGGATAAATCATATACCCACATGGGGTCTCACGACAATCTTTTGGGAAAAAATGCTTCTGCTGAATTGGAAACGGAATATTCCAATGAAAAGCAAGTAACGAAAGATACGCCACGTGCTTTCATTGTATATAGCGACGACGATAAGACCGTTCCGCCCGCTAACGGGGTTAATTATTATTTGGCTCTAAACAAGAATAATGTGCCTTCGGTACTTCATATTTATCCTTCCGGTGGACATGGATGGGGAATTCGCGAGGGTTTCCTCTACAAGAGTGAAATGCTGAATGAGCTGACATCCTGGCTTCGTAGTTTTAAAGTGCCTCACAAAGATGCCATCCGTGTAGCTTGTATCGGCAATAGTATAACGTATGGAGCACGTATCAAGAATCGCGATCGTGATAGCTATCCTGCTGTGTTAAGTCGTATGCTGGGAGAGGCTTATTGGGTAAAGAATTTTGGAGTAAGTGCCCGCACTCTGTTGAATAAGGGCGATAATCCTTATATGAACGAAAAGGCTTATCAGGATGCGCTGGCTTTCAATCCCAATATCGTTGTCATCAAACTGGGTACGAATGACAGTAAATCGTTCAACTGGAAGTATAAAGCCGACTTCACGAAAGATCTTCAAACAATGGTTGATGCTTTCAAAGCATTGCCTTCCCAACCGAAAATTTATCTTTGTTATCCTTCCAAAGCCTATCAGACCGGAGATAATATCAATGACGATATAATCTCTAAAGAAATTATTCCGATGATAAAGAAAGTTGCTAAGAAAAACAACCTGTCCGTCATCGATCTTCATACGGCAATGGACGGAATGCCCGAACTATTCCCGGATAAGATTCATCCGAATGAAGCAGGTGCCAAAGTGATGGCAAAAGCTGTTTATCAGTCCCTGAAAAAGTAAAATGGAAACACAATAAATGCAGAATTTCCGGTTGGAACAATCTCTTTATGAGAAAGTTTCAACCGGAATTTTTTTAGTTTAACGACGAATAAACTTCTTATAATATGCTAAAAATATAACTTTCTGAAAGTCTGGTTTATGGGTAATCCGTATTTTTGCGCCCGAAAAATAATAAAATGATAAATAGCGTTATGAATAGACTACAAGATTTTACCTTTTTCTCGCAGTTGATGGCTAACGCTAATATGGGATGGTGGAAAGCCAATTTATCAACTGCGAATTATGAATGTTCTGACTTTATAGTAGAGTTATTAGGTCTGGATCAGACCGGAATTATTAGTTTTGAAGATTTCAATAAACGTATTCTGAAGGAGGAGCAACGTCCTACGACTGTCCATTCTTTTGGCGTGCATCAAAGACCGGAAGCGGTATATTTACTTGATACGGTGAAAGGACCTGTTTGGGTACGTAGCAAGGTATGTTTTCAAGAAACGGATGAAAACGGAAACGAAATCATTTATGGTATATCCGAAGTGCAAGATGGTCCTGATATGGCATCTGCTTATCAAGCTTTGCAATACAGTGAGCGTCTCTTATCTAACATTTTCAAGTATTTGCCTATTGGTATCGAATTATACGATATGGATGGGGTATTGGTGGATTTGAACGATAAGGAATTGGAGATGTTTCATATAGAGAAGAAGGAAGATGTATTGGGTATCAATATTTTTGAGAACCCTATTTTTCCGAAAGAAATGAAAGAACGGCTGAAGAAAAATGAAGATGCCGACTTTACTTTCCGTTATGACTTCTCGAAGGTTGGTTCGTATTATCAGAATACCCAGAAACAGGGCACAATTGATTTAGTGACTAAAGTGACTACATTATATGATAGCGAACACCAACCGATAAACTATCTGTTGATTAATGCGGATAAGACAGAAACAACGGTAGCCTATAATAAGATTCAGGAGTTTGAGGAGTTTTTTGAACTGGTCGGTGATTATGCCAAGGTCGGTTATGCCCACTTCAATGTTTTGAGTGGACACGGCTATGCCCAAAAAAGCTGGTACAGAAATGTGGGTGAAGCGGATGAAACTCCGTTGTCCGACATCTTTGGCACATACCAGCATTTCCACCCCGATGACCGTGCCTTGTTGATTCGGTTTTTGGACGACGCACGAAAGGGGCTTACTACCAAACTTAGCAAAGAGATGCGTGTCCTTAGGGAGGATGGTACATACACATGGACGCATGTCAATCTGTTAGTAAAGAAATATGCCCCGCAAGACCGGATTATCGAAATTATCAGCATCAATTATGATATCACAGAACTGAAAAGGACAGAAGAAATGCTTGTCAAGGCACGTGATAAAGCTGAAGCATCCGATCGGTTAAAGTCTGCTTTCCTGGCTAATATGAGTCACGAAATCCGTACTCCTTTAAATGCTATTGTCGGCTTTTCAAGCCTGTTGACTAGTACGGAAAATGCAGCGGAAAAGGAACTATATAATTCTCTGATTGGACATAACAACAAACTATTATTAAATCTGATTAATGATGTAATTGATCTTTCTAAAATAGAATCCGGTTATCTGGAATTGCGTCCGGACTGGGTTAATCTTTCCGAGCTTCTTGACGAGAGTGTAGCGGAGTATGCTCATCAAGTACCATCCGGCGTTGAACTTCTGACTAACTATCCGGCACATGATTCTCTGGTAGAACTGGATAGCCTGCGTATCAAACAGATCTTGAGTAATTTTCTTTCGAATGCCTTAAAGAACACTACCACCGGACATGTGGAAGTCTTCTATGAGGTAGACCACCAATCTGTCAGAATCGGTGTTAAAGATACCGGTCGGGGCATCCCGCAGAATATGCTTGAAAAGATATTCGAAAGGTTTGAGAAGTTGGATTCCTTTGCTCAAGGGGCCGGTTTGGGTTTATCTATCTGCAAACTAATCGTTGAGAAGATGAACGGGCGGGTATTAGTTGATTCCCAACTGGGGATCGGTACTACTTTTGTAATCGAACTGCCGTGTCGTTCTATGCTTGTTGAGTAAGTATATGTGAAGAATCTTAAAAGAAAAATCCCTTGATAACGACTGATTATCAAGGGATTAATTTTGTTTTTGTGATCCGCCTGGGGCTTTCACCGCAGCGGTCTATATCTTTGATTTATAAACTCTTGTAAACCTTGAAAAATCGTACCGTAACGAATTAGTAACGATTTATAGGAACGCTTGTTGTCAGTGAGAGGCATTCGTTTGTCAGCCGTTCTCTGATGCCCCAAAGATAGAACATTACTTTTTATTTTCCAAATATTTGATTATTAAATCTTTAAAAAAATCCCCAGTGCAAGGGGCGAACCTATATATATGAATAGGTTTGCCCCTTGCACTGGGCGGATGCTGCATCAGTCCTACAGCCTTGCTGTCCGCCTCGATACTGCCGTTTATGTGAGGCAGTTCCCCTTCCTTTTCTCTGAACCGAAAAAACATGGTGTAGTACACGTATAGTATCCCATGCGCTGCCTTTTATTGTTATTCTTTTGCAGCAGACACAGAAATTTAAGTTTGTTATGGAAGTTATTACATTTGAAAGCGAAGCGTATAAAGCGCTTGTAGGGAAGATTGAAAAAATCGCAGAGTATGTAGCCGCAGCGCAGTTGCCTTCGGAAGAAAAAAAGGAGGCTTGGCTGGATAGCAACCAACTGGCGGAAGCGTTGGGGATCAGTACACGTACATTGCAACGCCTGAGAGATGAAAACCTGATCAGCTATTCCATGCTGCGTGGACGGTGTATGTACAAGCTGTCGGAGGTCGAACGCTGTCTGGAAGAGCGTACCATTCGGTGTAAACCCCAAACATTGGAGGATTTTCGCAAGAACTACCTAACGAGAACCGGTAATGATAAGAAAGGATGATATACTGAAAATGACGGAAAAGGGCATTTCCGTATTTCGCTATTACCTACCGCTGGATTTCAAGGTGGGAAAGAACTTCCTGAATCCTTTTTATAAGGATACGAAGGCTTCGTGCAATATTTATTACGAACGTAAGGCCGGAGTGTTTAAAATGAAGGATTTCGGGAATGAGGATTATTCGGGGGACTGTTTTGAGCTGGTGGGCAGGCTGAACGGCCTTAACAGCAAGGATCCTAAAGAGTTTGTCGAGATCATGGAAATAATAAACCGTGACCTGCATTTGGGGCTGTCCGCACATGAGGAATATCATGTGAGCCATAGCAAAGTGCCCCAAAAGAATGAAGTGGTATCGGAAGAGTCGAAAGCGAAAAGTGTCCGGCCTTATACTGTCGTGCAAAAGCCCTTTACGGCTGCGGAACTTGCCTTCTGGGGTAAATCGGGGATCGGGGAAAATATTCTGAAAGCGTACCGGACGGTATCGCTAAAGAAGTTCAGCAGCGAGAACCAGGAAAGGAAGCCTTTTTCCTGCATGACAAGTACCGATGAACCGATGTTCGGATATATGGGGAAACAGCATATCAAGGTTTACCGTCCGTGTTCACAAATGCGGTTCCTGTATGCCGGTGATTTTGGCGACAACTACTGTTTCGGGCTGGAGCAGCTGCCGGCAAAAGGTGATCTGCTCTTTATCACAGGCGGGGAAAAGGATGTGATGAGTCTGGCGGCACACGGTTTCCATGCGATCTGTTTCAATTCGGAAACGGCTTTTATCCCTGCGGCTGTCATACACCGGCTTTCGTTCCGGTTCAAACATATCATCCTCCTCTATGATGTGGACAGCATCGGGCTGAAAAGCTCGGCGAAGCGTGAAGAGGAACTGAAGGAATACGGGGTTAAACGATTGTTGCTCCCGCTTGCCGGTACAAAGACGGAGAAGGATGTATCGGACTACTTTATGCTGGGAAACAGCCGTGAGGATTTGATAAAACTTTTTCTGGACTATCTGGAAACCTTATACAGCGAAACCATGTCGGCATTGAAATCCTGCGAGGTGGATTTCAACAACCCGCCTCCCATTGCACAGATGATCGTATCGGTAAATGACGTGCCTCTCGGAACTCAAGGCAACCTGCTTTGTATCACCGGCGGAGAAGGCACGGGAAAAAGTAACTATGTGGCGGCACTGATTGCCGGAGCTATCCGTCCCACCGGAACGGATGTGGATGCGCTGGGCGTTACGCTCCACGAAAACGGCAGGAACAAGGCGGTACTGTTCTATGACACGGAACAGAGCGAAGTACAGCTTTATAAGAATATCAGCAACCTGCTGCGGCGCTGCGGACGTGAGGCGATGCCGGAATGGTTCAAGGCGTATTGTCTTACGGGAATGAGCCGGAAAGAACGCCTGCTTTCCATTATCCAGAGCTTGGACAAGTACCATTATCAATATGGGGGTGTTCATCTGGTGGTGATAGACGGGATTGCGGATTTGATAAAATGCGCCAACGATGAAGCGGAGAGCATAGCCGTCGTGGAAGAACTGTACCGGCTGGCCGGTATCTACAAGACGTGTATCGTTACGGTACTGCACTTTATTCCCAACGGGCTGAAGCTGAGGGGACACTTGGGAAGCGAGTTGCAGCGGAAGGCTGCGGCGATCCTTTCCATAGAGAAAGACAGCGATCCGACCATATCAGTGGTGAAGGCTCTGAAAGTAAGGGATGGAAGTCCGCTGGACGTGCCTATCATGCAGTTTTCGTGGGATAAGGAAAAGGCCATGCATGTCTATCTGGGCGAAAAGCCGAAAGAGGAAAAAGACAAGCGCAAAGAGGACGAGCTTGTAGCCGTGGCCAAAGAGGTATTCAGCCGGAGGCGCTTTGTTACTTACGTGGAGCTTGCGGAAGAAATCCAGTCGATACTGGAGGTGAAGGAGCGCACGGCGAAAAGCTACATCAAGTTCATGCGTGAGAAAGAAATCATTCTGAAATCATCCGATAACCAGAGCTATTATGTTATCGGGAACTTTTGAGGAGGAAAGCGTATGTTAGTAGATAAAACGGAATTTGAAGCATGGATGGAACGTATCATGGGTGAGTTGTACCGCATCTCCCGGAAGCTGGACAAGGCGGAAACGAGGGAAAAGCACCTGAACTACCTGAACGGAGAGCGTCTGTACGACAATCAGGAAGTATGCCTGTTGCTGCGCATCAGCAAACGCACGCTGCAACGATACCGGAATAACGGGGTGCTGAAGTTCTATTCGATATATCACAAGACGTATTACAAGGAGTCGGATTTGCACGAGTTCATCCGCAACAACTTCGACGAGAACGAGATAAAACGGCAGGCACGTGAGGACAAGCTGTCCGAGAGCTATCCGCTGCCGAAAGAATAAGTCCATGTTTTTGCTTTGTACCGGTGAAACTACTGCCGTGAGGCAGGAAATCCCAAACTGCATATTGGTGTTTGTCATAACAATGACTTCATACAGTTGTGAAACAGGATGAAGTTTCTTTTCTTGTTCGAATGGTGATACTCCAAAGGACAGCGGTCCGGAGGGGTATCATTTTTTATGTGTACACCTAAAAATATTCCAGTTTTGTGGCGTAAAAACTGGAATGTTTCAATCGTTAGTATGACTATGTGTTATGGAATATTTTAAATATTCTCAAAGAAGCATACAAGAATCATATGAAATCCGTATCTTTGTAGTTAGATTAAATAGTCATGGATAGAAACACGAGATACATAGTACGTTTGATGTTTCAAACAAAAGTATATTCTTGTGACGGTGCAGCATTTGAGTCTTTTTTTACACATATCATGCAACGTCACAACCGTAATTTCCAGCAGGTTAAACCACAAGGACAATACGGTGATAGAAAGAACGATGGTTTTGATAAAACAACAGGTACTTATTATCAAGTATATGCTCCTGAAGATATTAAGGGGACTTCTATAAATTAAATCCCTGATTATAAGTTGCATAAGCGGATAAAATGCTTATATTTGCAGAAACAGACAA
>NZ_JBDFVF010000043.1:0-52735 GCF_040913205.1 Bacteroides sp. MSSM.1001136sp1_RTP21357st2_D2_RTP21359_211015
TAGTGTTTCCGAACCGACTTTTGCCGGTTTTATTGTTTAACTTTTAATTTTTCGGTAAAAATTTACCGAAGTATTGAATAGTATATCCATATTTAAGTTCTTCAATGTACATGTGATAAGGTTTGAGTATCCATTCAGCACAAAATGAATGAATAGTACCAATCCATAATTGCTTAGTATCTATTCCTAATAATTCTATTCGTTCTTTTATTTCATCTGCAGCACGATTGGTATATGTAATAGCTATAATATATTGCTTGTTTGATTTCAAATTAGACAATTCATAAGCAATTTTATAAGTTAGAGTTCTCGTTTTACCACTACCAGGACATGCTATTAATAAAACACTATTTTCATTAAATATGGCACTTTCTTGCTCTGGATTTAGTTCTCCATTTTTCCACACAAACATTTTAAAGTCGATTTAATATATATAAAATAGGTTCTTCCTTCTCTAATTTTTCATACAACTCTTTTATTAAATCAGTTAATGGCAACTCTCCCTTTTTGCATTTTAATATATTTTTATTTAAACTCTTTATTTTATCAGACTGTTCATATCTACTTACCACATAGCTAAATATTTGCAATAACAATTCTTCTGAATATTCTGGTTTGACAAATAAAATAGCATCCAATATATAATTTGGTATACAAGTCGTTGGAGTAATATAATTACTAAGGAGTATAGCATACCAACCCTTCCCTATATAATTTGCCATAGTTAGAATTCTTTTTCCATACTTCTTAATATCCTTTGAATTTATATCTTTTTCCGATTTTTGAATTGCTGTCTTATCCACATATACATCTTTTATTGTGGATAAAACTTCATCTTTATTATTAGCTTTTAAAAAATCAATTTCAAATGTATATGGTGCATAAAATACCCCAATCCATTTATTTCTTTTTTTCAATGCATCCAATTTTTCTTTTCTTGTTTTTCCCCTTTTAGAAGCTTCTGTTTTTTGTCCTGTAATTGATGTGTCTAAATCTGTTATAATTGCGCACTTTTTCTTGATTCTTTGATTATGAAAAAGCTGTGCTAAGTTTTCAAAGCCAGTGCTTCTTATGTTTATAATACTAATTCCTAATTCGTCTAAGCTAACACCTAAAGTTTGCTTTACCATAATAGGAATAAGTATTTCTTCAGCATCTCCTTCTACTAATATAACGCTTTTGGCAAACAATAAATTGCTTCTTATAGCATCTAGAAACCTTTGTGTTTTCACTATTTCTTCTTCTTTTAGCCCGATAAATGGCTGATATACTTCAGAGTAATTACGAAATTTTCCTAAAATATTCATGTTGGAAATATTTGATACTTCAGAAATATGAGTAGAATGTGTCGAATAAATAATTTGTGTATCAGTATAATTTAGTTTATCAAATAATGCTTTCTGTATATGTGTATGAATATGGGCCTCTGGTTCTTCTATTAAAAGAAAATTTGCTATTTTATCTTTTTCTTTTCTATATTTGTATTCAAGTAGTTTCAATGTTAAAAATATAAGATTTGCTCCTCCCAAACTTAATTCATGAATACCGCCTTCATAGTCTTCTCCTGGTTCTCCTATAAATAGCTTTAATGACTGAAGTAATTTTTCTGCTTCACTTGGTAAGTTAGATTTAATAGATAATGAAGATGGAGAATACGTAGTGCCTACAGCCTCCTTAATAGTTTCAGATATGTTATTTGTAATCATCTGTATATCATCCAATTCTTCTATGGATTTATTCAGATCATCAACTTTTGTTGATATTGGTTTAAAATCTTCTTCTTTTATGTCTTCACTTTTATTTTTAAGAAGTGTTAATAATGGATTTTTCCTATTGTCTTGGAAATCTGACACAACATCTCTTAACGCTTTTATGAAAGTGAATGAAACTTCTCGACTTATAGACAATTGGTGTGGTATACGGCCTCCATATTTTAATTCGTCTATATCGAATTTAAAAATAACATTATCAAAATCGCCCATTAATTCACGCTGAACATTCTTATTATTAAAATCAGCTGTACTTTTCCCTGTAAAAAATGTTTCATAATCTTCAGTTGTAATTTTATCTAATATCTTGTTTAGTCCATCTTTATCGCCAGCTTTCAACTCTGAAAGTTGTTTTCTAATTTCTGGTTTGGGTCTAAAAAATAAATTATATGTTGCTTTTGGGGTAGCTTTTCCTTCTACAACTCCACTTCCATAAATAAATAAAGATTGAACAGCTTCATCGTTAGATATTTCACTAAACTCCAAACTAATAATAATCCACTTTCCTTTCCAATTCTTCAAATTACGATTAAAATCATTTTCATTTAGTTTATATGCTGATGACAACAAAGTGTCATCTAAAATTAAGCGAATAGCTCGAAATAGATTGGTTTTACCAGATGCGTTTTCTCCTATAATTGTATTTATTCCTTTGTTAAAGAGAAAAAAAGAATTTTCAAAATTACGGTAGTTTACTAATGAAACTTTTGATATATACATGGTTTATGTCCTCCTTTTAATTTACTGTTTACAAATATAGTAATTATATAATTTTTTACTGTTGTTTTTTAGGAAATAATATATGTAGTGACTTTTATATTTTTTAGGTAACCACTGTTAAAAACAAGTCACTACTACTGTGTTGTTCCTATTTTTATATTTGCAATTATGTTCCGTAAAGTAAGTGAGTAGGCTGTATTGCTTTTCCTCTATAGCCAATACGTTATTGCGTAACTTCTTCGGCTCTACATATCCATTGTTGTTTAGCTGCTTGGTGTATTGTATGAAGATTTGACCACGTAAATCATCCAGTTCTTTATTCGACTTGGATATTTTTGGCACTAGTGTTTTTTCCGCTCTTATTAACTGTACGACCTGATTTTATATCCCAATCTTTCAGGGAGAATTGTTTTCTTCATGCTGAATTGCTTGGTTTCTCCATCGACTGTTATACGTACTATAATAGTCACTGTCCGTCTTTCTTCGGTTCGTTCTTTTTTAAATAGAAGAGGATTCTAAATGTACTTTTTATACCGTAACGTTTTTAATTTACAAAATTAATTTTCTGTGTTCGGAATAATATGCTTGAAACGGCTTTTTTCTGCTACCTGCCAGAAAAAATAAATCCCTGATAATGTCTGATTATCAGGGATTTGCTTGATTTTTCTTTTGTTTTCAGTGATCCGCCTGGGTCTTTAACCCATCCGGTTCACTGTCCTAAATATCAATATGTTATCTATCATCACCCTTTAGAGGGGGTACGATTTGGATACTGACTTTTTTAAGGGTTTCTGTCCGCATTTGGCGGATGTCTGTCTCCATTTATCTTGGGTTCAAAAGTACGCATTCATTTTGAATTATGCAAGTGTTTGATTATTAATCTTTCAACTTAGGTGCAAGGTGCAAGCTATATATACATATATATCCTTGCACCTTGCACCTACTTGCAGCCTAAATCTGCTTTTGCACTTTGTTATGCTTCTATTTATTTGTATTCCAAGTATATTTGACTATATTTGCAAAATATTCGTGTAATGCAAAACCATTATATTCGTGTTTTACAGTAATCGAATAATCGTGTAATACATAAAAGAATCAAGATTATGGCAACGATAGCAGAGCTGTTAGCATCTTCTTTGGATGCGCTCAAACAAGTGCAACAGGGTAATGATTTTACGATAATTAGAAGTAGCGACTTATCCCGGACACACATAAAAAGGTTGGTTGATAATCATTTTCTCAAACCTATCATAAAAGGCTGGTATGTGGTTACCGACCCAAGAGCAATGCCGGGCGACAGTACGGCATGGTATGCTTCGTTTTGGAACTTTATTACCCGATATGCAAATGAACGCTACGGCGATGAGTGGTGTTTATCTGCCGAACAATCGTTGTCGATATATACAGGTGCTACCACCATACCTAACCAAATTCTGATAAGAGCGCCTAAAGGCAACGATTATATGGTTCCGTTAATTCCCCCTACTTCTATTTTCAATTTAGGGGCTGAATTGCCCTCGAAGATTGATGCGAACAATCCGTATAATCTCAACCTCTATACACTGGCGGAAGCTATTATTGTAGCTACGCCTACCATGTATCGCAATGATGCGCTAACGATGCGGACTGCCCTTGCAATGGTTCATGATAGTTCGGATATTTTGAAGATATTGGTAGATACAGGTCAAACAGTCCGTGCAGGCAGGGTGATTGGCGCATTTCGTAATATCGGACGAACGGATATAGCCGATGAAATAGCCGGAACAATGAAACGTATGGGTTACACCATTAATGAAGAAGACCCGTTTGAAAAGGTGATGGAAATTCATGTGTCGCAATCTCCCTATGCTGTCCGTTTGCGCTTGATGTGGCAGCATATGAGAGAGGATGTAATTGCTAATTTCACCCGGCTTAAAAGCAATCTTTCCGCCAAAGAATTTTTAGAGCGAATGGAAACCCGATACAAATTAGATGCTTATCACTCCCTGTCTATCGAGGGGTATCGGGTTACCGATGAATTGATAAACAAGGTAAAAAGCGGTGCATGGAAGCCGGATGGAGAAGATATGGATTCAAAGAATGCGCTCGCCGCACGTGGTTATTGGCAAGCCTTTCGGGAAGTCAAAAAGAGCGTATCTGATATTCTTAAAGGTAGCAACAGTGCGGATGTGGCGGAACGGGATTTATCGGTATGGCACAGCGAAATGTTCATGCCTTGCGTTACGGCAGGCATTATCAAACCATCCGATATTGTCGGTTATCGTTCCCATCAGGTCTATATTCGCAATTCGATGCACACCCCTCTGAATCCGGGCGCACTTCGTGACGCCATGACCACTTTATTTGAATTGCTCAAAGAAGAACCGGAAGCCTGCGTAAGAGCCGTTTTAGGTCATTTCCTGTTTACTTATATTCATCCTTTTATGGATGGAAACGGTCGTATTGGGCGATTCTTAATGAATGCGATGTTGGCATCAGGCGGTTACGATTGGCTGATTATCCCGGTGGAAAGACGGGATGAATATATGGCAGCCCTCGAAAAAGCAAGCGTTGAGGGGAATATAGTTCCTTTTGTGAGATTTTTATCGAGTATTTAATTCAATTCCAGTGAAAGGTCTTTTGATACATAAGAGACGGATTTTTCAGTATCAGTGCTTTATCATGGATTGAACTAATAAATATAATCTTAATCGAATATTCCTTAAAGTATAGTGGCTGCATACGTTTTATTTCCGTAATCGTTCCTGTTTAGTCATTGTCTTTTATACTTTTGCAAAAACTATTTAAATTTCTAATTCACAACATGTATGGATATTACAACCATCGAAGCATTACAAAACGGTGACCATAAGGCTTTTGAAGAGGTGTTTTTGACCTACTTTGATAAGGTTAAATATCTCTTGACCGGGTTATTGAGGTCTGAAAGTGATGCGGAAGAATTGGCACAGGATATTTTCGTAAAGTTGTGGATAAACCGTCAATCCATAGACCCAAGTAAAGCATTCAACACTTATATATATACAATTGCACGTAATACAGCTTTAAACTACTTAAAACATAAACTGGTTGAAGATAACTTTCTGAATAGCTTAAATGACTTTGATGTAGAGGAAGCAGACAGTTCAGACGAAATCCTGTTTGCGAAAGAAATCAGCCTTTTGGTGGAAATGACTGTGTGCAGAATGCCCGTTCAAAGAAGAAAAATTTATCAGATGAGCCGTGAAAAAGGAATATCTAATAATGAGATAGCGGAAGAATTGGGAATATCCAAGAAAACCGTTGAGAATCAGATCAGTTTGGCTTTACAGGAAATCAAGCGTGTCATTTCAGCTTTCTTAATTTTTTTCGTTTAGGAGAAAAATATCCGATTTAGGTCGGGAGTAATAAGCTACATGGTTGTATATATAGTATAAGCACTCTAAAAGAAAGGAAAACAATCATGAATAAGCGAGTTACTATATTGTTATTACTGTTTTTGACATCTGTTCCTGCCCTTTTCGCTCAATCCATTGAGGATAAACGGATAGATGTACAAAGTAAATCTTCTGTAAATGCAGGGGAACAGCTATTAAACACCGAACATATTAAACCGGAATTACCGGACGAGGTGAATAAAAAGGGGGTAATAAAAAAGGAACTATCTTCTTCATCAGAAATAGCACCTGTCAATTCTTCACAGGGGTTATCTCCTTTTTTCTATGCTTATCCAATGATTATGAAAAATATTCCTATTCTTACTGATTTCTACCGATTTCAGCAAAATCATATATACAAACAGTTTTCGTTTGTCGGTAGTGGTCAGAAAGTATCTTATATAGGATTGGGAGAGTATATTTCGATTAATGGTGCTATACGTTGGATGCCATCTAAAAGATTATCTATTGATGCCGGGGGAATGTTCAGCCGCCAGTTTTATTTTTCATCACCTCTTTTCCGTCAGGATATTATGGGGGTAAATACAAGAATGCAATATGCCCTTACAAATAATATCAGCTTGAATATATGGGGACAATATATTTTTCCGGGAGAACAATCTCCATTTTCTACTTATAATCCATTATTCCCCCATACAGGTGTAGGTGCATCTGTTTCTGTCGATTTAAAGAAAGATGCAGAAATGAGTGTTGGAGCAGAATATCAGTATGATAATAAATCGCAGAAATGGAAATTAGAATCGTCCGGACGTGTTTCTATTGGTTTCTAACAATATAAAAATGCAACTATGAAAGAGAATTATATATATCAGATACTCAAACAGTTCTTTCTAAATTCATATCCTCCTGAAATCGAAAGCAAGGTACAAAAGTGGATAATCAAAGATAAATGGACTGCTGAAAAGAATAATGCCATGTCTGCCATTTGGGATGAAATAGAAATTCCTCCAAATGATAATACATACAGGGCGTTGGATAGAGTGAAGAATACCATCAGGCAAATAGAAAGTAAAAAGAAGCATTTAAAAATGCGACGTGTTTTGCTGGGAAGTGCTGCTGTGATTATTCCTATACTCTTGTTGCTGGGCGGTTATTTCTATATAAATCAAGACGTAAAAATGATAGAGGTGATAACTTCAAGCAATCAACAAAAGCAATGCACCTTATCTGACGGAACGACCATTTTATTAAATTCTTGTACAAAAGTAACTTATCCGTCTGAATTTAAGGATTCCGTCCGAGTGGTAACATTGGTAGGAGAAGCCTATTTCTCGGTAGCAAGCGATGCCGCTAAACCATTTATTGTAAAGACGAAAGACTTATCTGTAAGAGTTCTTGGAACGCAATTCAACATATCGGCTTATCCATCGGACGACCGTACAATTGCTACGCTGAATCGTGGCAAAATACAGGTTGATATTCAATCCGAAAAAGCAGATAGCAGGTATATTCTTAAACCTAATCAGGAGATTGTATTTAATAAGATTGATAAATCCGTATTGATAAATACTGTTACAGGTGAAAATATCGGTTGGAAAGAGGGTTCACTTGTCTTTCAGGATGCTACATTCAATGATATTATAAATACGATTGAACGCCGATTTGGGGTAACTGTTGAGTATGACAAACAAGGATTCTCCAATATACCTTATACCCTGAAATTCATTAATAATGAAAGTCTTGAAGATGTCTTGGATATATTGCAAGATGTTGTAGGTGGTTTTGAATACAAAAAGGAAGATAGTAAAATAACGTTGATACAGAAAGGGGGTGGTAAATAGAAAAAAGAACCGGAAATTGTTTAGAAGCCACTTCCCGGTTCATAAAAGTCAAATTTGTTCCATTTAGAAATAGTATTTAACTTTTTAATTATTAAAATATGTCTTTATCGAAGTTCAAATTTAGGCAAAATAGTTCGGGCTATAAAATAATCTGCCTGATTATTTTCCTTTTTATCTCTATTCATTCAAATGCCCAAAATGAGAAATTCACTATTTCGGGGCGTGGCATCACTATTAAACAGGTCTTTGAGCAGATTGAAGCACAAAGCAAATACACGGTGGCTTATAGTAAAGCTCAAATAGATGTCGGACGGAAGATTACAATAAACGTCAAAAAAGCAGAACTCAAAGAAGTTCTTGAAAAGGCGCTGAAAGACACCGGATTCACTTATAAAATCAACGGGCTGCATATTATTATCATTCCTGTGCCCTCCAATTCTTCCCAACCCGTTACTCCCCGACAAACCATAAAGGGAATTGTCAAAGATGCTGCATCCGGTTCTTCCATTCCATACGCCAATGTGGTTCTTTCAAATACTCATCCGCAAATAGGAACGACAAGCGACAGCTTGGGGTATTTCAGGTTTACTAATATTCCTATTGGCAGATATGATATTCAGGTATCTTATCTTGGTTATGAGCCTGCCGTAATGAAAGAAATCTTGCTTACTTCTACCAAAGAAGTAAATTGTGAGATTGCGTTGGTTGAAAACTCCCAAAAGCTGGATGAAGTCGTGGTACGTGCAAGAGTGAATAAAGAACGTCCGCTTAATGCAATGGCTTTGACGGGTGGGCGTATGATAAGTGTCGAGGAAGCTAACCGATTTGCTGGCGGATTGGACGACCCGGCTCGTCTTGCTACATCTTTTGCCGGTGTAGCCGGAACTCCGGGGACAAATGCTATTGCTATACGAGGTAACTCACCTCAATTTTTGCAGTGGAAAATGGAAGGCATAGAAATTCCTAATCCTACTCACTTTGCCGATGTAGCAGGCGTGGGCGGTGGCTTGTTTTCAGGATTGAGCAGCCAAGTAATGGGTAATTCGGACTTTTTCAATGGGGCTTTTCCGGCGGAGTATAATAATGCCTTGTCCGGAGTATTTGATATGTCTATCAGAAATGGAAATAATGAAAAGTATGAGCACGCCGTTCAGATAGGGCTTTTGGGATTGGACTTTGCTTCCGAGGGTCCTATCAGTAGGAAAAGCGGAAGTTCATATATTTTCAATTATCGTTATTCCGCAACAGGATTGATGGGGGCTTTTACCGATAACACAGGTATAAGCTACCAAGACCTTACTTTCAAACTGAATTTCCCGACACGCAGGGCGGGAACATTTTCTGTTTGGGGCATCGGCTTATTGGATATGAACAAAGATGATGCGTTGGAGAATCATTCGGAATGGGAAACTTATGCTGACAGGCAGAAGTCTAAAACAACGATGGCTAAAGGCGCGGGCGGAATTACGCATAGGTACAATTTAGATAAAGATGCTTATTTCAAAACGTCTTTGGCGGCAACCTATTCGGATAATCGCCCCAAAGTGGAACAACTGCTTGGGAAAAATTCATCCTACTATTTGCCTGTTGTGGATATGAAAAGCACCAATTTGGATATTGTCTTAAACTCCTACTTTAATAAAAAGTATAGTGCCCGGCACACCAACCGTTCGGGCATTACTATTACCGGGCTATTGTATGATTTGGATTTTAACTTATCCCCTAATTTCGGGCAAAATCTGCCGATGCAAAAGATTGTCAAAGGCAATGGGGAAGCTATGGTTCTATCGGCATACAGTAACTCTATTTTCAAATTGGCAGACGAATTGACAGCCAGCGTAGGAGTGAATGCTCAATTCTTCACCCTTAATTCAAACTGGACGGTAGAACCACGTTTAGCTTTAAAGTGGAACTTCGGTCCCAAGCAATCTCTTTCCTTAGCTTACGGATTACATAGCCGCCGTGAGAAATTGGATTATTACTATGTGAAAACTTCTCAAACAGGAAATGAAGAAGTGAATAAAGACTTGGATTTTGCTAAAGCACATCATTTTGTATTGGCTTATGATTTAAGCATTTCAGAAAACACCCATTTGAAGATAGAGCCTTATTATCAGGCATTGTTTAATGTACCTGTCGAACCCGGAACGTCTTTCTCTATTATCAATCACGATACTTACTACTTAGACCGTCAATTAGTGAATAAAGGTAAGGGACGGAATTACGGCATAGATATAACGTTGGAACGTTATCTGAATAAAGGATATTATTATATGCTGACCGGTTCCGTCTTTAAATCCGAATATCGTGGCGGTGATAACATTTGGCGCAATACACGGCTTGACCGGGGATATTTGTTCAATGCTTTAGGCGGTAAGGAATGGATATGGGGAAAGCAACGCCAACACATGTTTAACACAAATATTCGTCTGTCTTATCAGGGTGGCGACCGTTATACACCTATTGATGAAGCAAGTTCTTTAACGGAAAAGGATATTATCTATGATGAAACGCAGGCATTTAGCAAACAATTCTCACCTGCATTTACTGTCGATTTAGGTGTTAGTTATAAGCTAAACAAGAAACGTGTCTCCCACGAGTTCGGGCTTCAACTCCTGAACCTGACCGGATATACCGGGCAGCACGGGTATCAGTATAACGAACAGACGAAAATGATAGAAAAAGTAGATATAAGCAATATATTACCTAATCTTAGTTATAAGATTCAGTTTTAAATGGATGAAACAGTTTTTCCATAGGATATTAGCAATAACAGATAAGGAAATAGATAGTGCAGATGTCAATGAAGACCTAAATATTGATACTGCACTATAATAATGTAAATTAAGAAGATGAAACATATAAATATCAAAATTTTTTCAATCTTATTCTTATGTATCACTGCTTTATGCAGTTGTCATACAAAGAAACAAATCAGCCGATTTACAACAGATAAAGTTGAACTTGGAATTAGCAAAAGCAATTTCTTAGCTAAATTTGGTCAGCCATTTAGCCAAACACAGTCTTTTACTCATGGAAATGAATTAGAAGAGAAGTTGCACTATAAAGAAAAATTTAATTTAAGTCCTTTATATAAAGAAACTGGCTTCATAGTTACTACAATTTTTACTTTTCAAGATTCAAAACTCATCAAACAAGAGATAAAAGAGGATAAGATGTTTGAACAATGTGATTGTCAGAAGCAATGAAATGTTTAATCTTATTTATATAGATTTGATTATGAACAATTTCAATATAAGTAGTTATATATGATGAAACCGTTTTCTAATGAAATAATATCTAAAATCAATTCAGAGATAGAAATGTCCTGTATAGATGGTGATATATCTTCGGATAAGGCTTTGCACATGATTAACTTCATCAGACCTTTGTTTGAAGAGTTAAGGGAATTTACTCATCAATATAGCTTTCAGGATGTCAATGAAGAAATATCGTTCTTTAAAGATATTAAACCGTTTGTTTTAAGCAAATTGATATATTTTAATGACATATATCTGCTTGAACTAAGAAAGCCAAATGGCAGTAAAGAGGTTCTTAAAGAATATTACAAGAAGAAACAAATGGCAATCACAGAATTTTGTAATGCTAATCTTGACTTCTATCAGTATTATCGTTCTAAATCCACTCATTTAGATAAATACTATTTTCTTAGAGGTCGTGAAAATTACAAACTTTGTCATGGCTGTGGTATGTTTGATAAAGACCCTTTGTTTGCCACTTGCTACGACCATAAGGTAGCGAAGATTTTAGCCTATGATATGCTGGAAATCTATTTGGAGCAAAGACTGCAAAGCATTGATAAACAAGTTGTATTAGACAAAAGCCGGGCTTCACTACCTGATAATCCTTTCCGTTGGACTGCCCCCAAAGTAGCTGCCATTGAATTAGGTTATTCAATATATGCAGCAAGTGTTTTGAATAATGGCAATGCAGACATCAAGGAGATAATGACCTATATCGAAGCGTCCTTTAAAATTGACTTAGGAGATTATTATAGGACTTATCTTGCTATGCGAGAAAGGAAAAGGGATAGAACGCCATTTCTGAATAGTCTGATACATAAACTGCTTCGTAAGATGGATGAAGACGATAACATCTAATAAAAATCTTTCCTAAAACAACCAAGTTCATACCAACTTGGTTGTTTTTTTATCTCCTCTTTTTTAAGGCATAATTCTATCTAAAAACCTCTTTTTGTCTCTATTTCCCTCTAATTTCCCTCAAAAAATAAATCTACCAACTTGGTTTGAACTTGGCAAGTTAAGTTTTTGAAAGCCTGCACCTTTGCATCCAAACAATTATAGTATAATTATGGATGTAATAACAGTAGAAACAAAAGCCTTTAAAGAATTGATGGCAAAAATCAATGTGATTGCCAACTATGTATTTTCCCGTCAGGACGAATGCAAGGAGAATGAAGATGATATTTGGGTGGATAGTTACGAAGTCTGTACTTTCCTGAAAATAAGCGACCGCACCTTGCAACGGCTTCGTTCCAAAGGAGAAATCGCCTACTCTACCATCAGGGGACGCAATTTCTATAAAATCGGTGAAATAAAACGGTTGCTGGAAAGCCGTTTGATAAAGAGCAATGACGAATGTATGCGTAACCTGATAACTAACCACAAGCTATATGTTAAGGAAAGACGAAATCTTAGAGAGGACAAATAACGGTCTGAACGTGTTCAAGCATTACATTTCCGGCACGTGGCGGGTCGGTCGTAATTTCCTTAATCCGTTGTATGAGGACAGCAAAGCGTCCTGTAACATCTATTTCGACCGCCGAAGTGGTATCTATAAGATGAAAGACTTTGGAAATGACGATTATTCCGGCGACTGCTTCTTTTTCGTGGGTATGCTCAAAGGGCTGGACTGTAACAATTCAAGCAGTTTCATAGAAATATTGCGGATTATAGACCGGGATTTGTCGCTGGGACTTTCAGAGGGAAATCCCATACCTGTACCTAAAACATTCAAAGAACCGGAAAAGCCTGTGCCTGTTCCGGTAGAACGTACTGGCAGACCGTACACATTCAAGGAGAGGAAACTCACCGCTTCCGAACTGGAATACTGGCAACAATACGGCATTACCTCTGAAATACTGGAACAGTATAAAGTCTGTTCGGTGGTTCAGTTCCAAAGTGAAAATGCAGATGGCAATCCGTTTTCTTATTCTTCCACTAAGGAAGAACCCATTTACGGGTATAAGAACAAACGTTTCATCAAACTGTACAGACCGTTTTCCAAGACCCGCTTTCTATATGGCGGAAATATCGGCGAAAGCTATTGTTTCGGGCTGGAACAGCTACCCAGTAAAGGCGATACCCTGTTTATTACGGGTGGGGAAAAAGATGTCCTTTCGCTTGCCGCAAAAGGTTTTCATGCGATTTGTTTCAATAGCGAAACGGTGACTGTTCCGCCGAACATCATCTATAAACTCACATTCCGGTTCAAACACATCATCCTGCTTTACGATATGGATGCTACCGGAATAGAAAGTGCAAAGAAACACGAGAAACAACTCTGTGAATACGGGGTGAAACGGTTGCTTCTTCCTTTGCAGGGAACAAAAACGGAAAAGGATATTTCCGATTACTTCCGGGCGGGCAACAGCCGGGAAAACTTTATCAAGCTATTTATCGACTTTTTGGATACAATCTATAATGAAACAATGACTATGCTTAAATCGTGTGAGATTGATTTTAATAATCCTCCGGCAAAAGCGCAGGAAATTATTTCGGCGGGTGACGTTCCACTGGGAACACAGGGGAACTTGTGCTGCATCACTGGCGGAGAGGGAACAGGGAAAAGTAACTATGTGGCTGCACTCGTGGCGGGGTCAATCCGTGCGGCGAACGTGCAGGTTGATACGCTGGGTATCAATGTAAGTGAGAACACGAAACATAAAGCCGTTTTGCTTTATGATACGGAACAATCGGAAGTACAACTGTTCAAGAATGTAACCAACCTGATAAAAAGGGCGAAACAGACTGACAAGCCGGATGAATTTAAGGCTTTCTGCCTTACGGGTATGTCCCGCAAAGAACGCCTGCACGCCATTGTTCAGAGCATGGACAGGTATTATTACCAGTATGGCGGCATTCAGTTGGTGGTGATAGACGGTATCGCCGACCTTGTGCGATGTGCCAATGATGAAGCGGAAAGCGTGGCAATCATAGATGAACTTTACCGACTGGCAGGAATATATAAGACCTGTATCATCTGCGTGCTGCATTTTGTTCCCAACGGGTTGAAACTCCGGGGGCATTTAGGCTCCGAACTGCAACGCAAAGCGGCTGCCATCCTTTCGATAGAGAAAGACGAAGACCCGGCTCTTTCAGTGGTAAAAGCCCTGAAAGTGAGGGATGGCAGCCCGCTGGACGTTCCCCTGATGCTCTTTTCGTGGGACAAGGCAGCCGGGATGCACCTTTACAGGGGTGAAAAGACCCGTGAAGAAAAAGAAAAACGAAAAGAAAAAGAACTGGTCGGCGTTGCCCGTGACGTGTTCGGCAGGCAGGAACATATAACCTATATAGACCTGTGCGAGCAGATACAACAGATTTTGGATGTCAAGGAACGGACAGCTAAAAGCTATATCCGCTTTATGCGGGAACGGGACATCATCATCAAAGACCCGTCCAACCAAAGTTATTTTATGATTGGTTTAATTTAATCAGACAGCCTTATGTATATAGACAGAGAAGATTTTATTGCATGGATGGAACGTATCATGGATAGGTTCGATATGCAGGACAAGAAAATAGACCGGGTAATAAAAGGGCGTAACTGTTTGGACGGGGAAGAACTGCTGGATAATCAGGACTTGTGCCTGCTTCTGAAAGTAGCTCCCCGAACGCTGACCCGTTACCGTAAAAAGGGAATACTCCCTTTCCTTATGCTGGATGGCAGGTGTTATTACCGTGCCACGGACGTACACAAGTTAATCCGGGAGAAAACCGATTAATTTTTTCTTTTCTAATGGCTTTTAATCCTGTTTTGTCGTGAGATAAGACAGGATTTTCTTTATTGTATGCAGGAGTTTTCAGGGATTTGGCTAACTTTGCAAAAGTTACATAAGAAGATAACGGCGATTGAACAGTAGTCTGTCATTTCGTCTTTATATATAACATATTCGTTCGCAGAACGTCTCAAAGTAGAAAACTGGCACTTTTCAATAATGACGAGATTTTCAGCGCAATGTCTATGCTATGTTTTAACATAGCGTGGGCTTGCCTGTTTCGTCATTTAGGTATGCCAGTACCTCTACTTTGAAGCAGTGTAAGTTCACGCTTCTTTTTTGACGCACTGGCGAACAGTTTATTAGTAGAAACTGTTAAATACCCAATTATGAAACATTTAAAAACTTGTATTGCCGTATCTCTTGATGGCTTCATTGCCACAAAGGATAATGAATTGGACTGGATGCCTGAAAATGTAAAGCTGGAGATTTCGGCAACCTATGAACAGTCGGATGTACTACTTGCCGGAGTAAACACCTATTCTTATATTTTTGAACATTGGGGCGGATGGCCGTACAAAAGTAAAAAGACTTTTGTAGTGTCCCACTACGATACCAATGTAACCGAAAAGGAGAATGTAACCTTTCTCACCGATATGCCTTTACGTGCAGTCAATGAACTTAAATCAAGTTCGGAAACGGATATTCAGGTCATTGGCGGCGGTAAGTTTATAACCTCGCTGATTGAAGCGTCCCTGTTGAATGAAATAACGCTGTATATCGTTCCGGTTATGTTGGGGGACGGTATCAGATTTATAGGAAAGACTTTTGGGTCGAAGTGGGAACTGACCGGACACCGGGTGATAGACAATCAGGTCGTTTGCCTGACCTACCAGTATAAAGGGGAATGATTTTAAAAAAGCACCCGGTGTCCCTCCGGGTGCTTCAACCACAAAAATTTCAATTATAAATCTATCTATAATGAAACTTTCTGTGGCAAATATAACGATTTTCATTCTATTTCTTCGGTTTGCCTTTCTTTTCAGGAAACACGAAAGTAACATTAAACTGCCCGTCAAAGGCAAGTGAAGCGTCAAAGACTTTGCCGTCCCTGTTCTTGAATCCTTTGATTAGCCCGGTTTTTCCGGTAGTCACCAGTTCGGTAATCTGTTTGTCCGTTAGCTGCTTGTCGCTCTTGTTGCGGAAGATGGTAACGGAACAATCCACATTGGAACATTTGGCGACTTTCGGATAGAAAAGGATGCGTCCGGTCTTGCATTTCGGGCAAATGCAACCACTACCCGAAGCGAAAGAAAGCTGAACATCCAAAAGTTCAGCCGTGATTTGCCGTGCATACACTTCGATACCTTTACGGAACGTGTCGGGGTTCATTTCTCCGTTTTCTATTTTGGCAAGCGTATTTTCCCACATTCCCGTCATTTCAACGTCTGCTATCTTCTTGTCCCGGATGATATTGTAAACGGCAAGACCTTTCTCGGTCGGGACAAGGTTCTTTTTCTCCCGGACGATATACTGGCGGGAAAACAGCGTCTCAATGATGGCTGCCCGTGTTGCAGGCGTGCCTATACCCGTATCTTTCATGCTGGCTTTCAGGTCGGCGTTTTCCAGTTCCTTACCCGCCGTTTCCATTGAAGAAAGCAAACTGCTTTCCGTGTGCAACGGTTTGGGCTTGGTCTGTTTCTCCAGTAGTTCAATGCCGGAAAGCGGTAAACTATCTCCGTCCTGCATGGCGGGCAAAGTGGCGTTATCTTCCCCGTCCTCTTTCTCGCCGAATACGGCACGCCATCCGGCGGACTTGATTACAGACCCTTTGACCGTGAAAAGTGACCCTGCACATTCCAGCGTTACACTGGTAACGTCTTTGACGCATTTTTCAGAAAAGGCTTCCAACATCCGTCCGGCTATCAGTTCATAGATTGCCTGTTCGTCCGTTTCCAGTTTACCGGGCAGGTTTTCCGTTACTATCAGGGCGTGGTGGTCTGTTACCTTGCCATCGTTCACGGAACGGGAATTTAAGGCTTTGCCTTTCATCCCGGCAGCATACCCGCCAAAACGGGCGTACTGTTCCAAATTGACAAGACGTTCCGGGATTTCCTCGAACACGTCCTGTGAGATATAACGGCTTCCGGTTCGGGGGTAGCTGATTAGTTTACCCTCGTATAACTTTTGTGCGATGGATAGGGTTTTGTCTGCGGAAAAGTTCAGTTTCGTATTCGCTTCTTTTTGGAGTGAAGTTAAATCATAAAGCAAGGGCGGTTCTTGATTCACTTCCTTACGTTCTACGGTTTTCACCTGTACTGTTTCCGCTTCCTTTATCTTTTGTAGCGTGTCGATGGCGGGCTGCTGCGTATCGTATTTATCGGCGGACAGGGCAGTAAAGGAAACATTATCCTTTGCTGCCTGTAATTTCAGTTGCCAATACTTTTGCGGGACAAAGTGCTTGTTCTCCAAAAAGCGGGTACATATCATTGCCAATGTGGGCGACTGTACCCGTCCCAAAGAAAAAATGCCTTGTCCGGCTGCCACGCTTAAAGCCTGTGTACCATTTATGCCAATTAAATAATCGGCTTCGCTGCGTGCCTGTGCCGAAAGGAAAAGGTTATCATACAGGCTACCGGCTTTCAGGTTTTGCAGTCCCTCACGAATTGACTTGTCGGTAAGACTGCTTATCCATAAGCGAACAAAAGGCTTGTTGCATCCGATATACTGGTAGATGTAGCGAAAGATAAGCTCTCCCTCTCTCCCTGCATCAGTGGCGACAATTATCTTATCCGACTGGTCGAATACGTCTTTGATTACCTTTAGTTGTTTCAATGCGCCGGGGTCTGCCTTGTACCCTTTTTCCGCTTTCACTTGTCGGGGTGTAAGTTGAAAACTCTCCGGGATAATAGGCAGACTTTCCCGGCGGAAACTCTGTATGCCGTATGCTTCCGGCATTGCCAAACCTACAAGATGCCCGAAAGCCCATGTAACGAGATACCCGTTACCCGAAAGGTAGCCATCCTGTTTTTCATTCGCTCCTAAAATGCGGGCAATGTCCCTTGCCACGCTTGGTTTTTCTCCGATTACTGCAATCATTCTAATTTCGATTTTAATTGTTCCACTTCTTTTTGTCTTAGGATTTTCCGGTCATAATAGATGTGATAGTCATCTACATAATATTGTCGGTTCTGCTCGTCTATGGTTTTCCAGTCTGTTTTGTAACAGACAAGGGTAAACAGGGCGAAACCGACAACCAGGATAAGGATGAATACCGCTATCATCTTTTGCGTCCCCTGCTTTGTTTGGGTTTGTCCGTCTGCTCCTGCTTCTCCTTTTTATCCTGCTTGGTTTTTTGTTTTTCAGTGGGCTTGTCCTGACCCTTTTTCAAGGGTTCTTTCACTTTCTTGGTGGCTTCGTTGGTCTTGCCCTCCGAATTGACCGCTACCTGTGTACGGTTCTTGCTGGCGGGGGTAATTTCTTTCACGGCGGAACGGTCAAAGCTGGGATTGTCACTGTAAAAGCCTAACTTCTTCTTATCATGGTTCACCTGAATGTAAGCATCGTATTCTACCCCTCTCCGGTCTTTCAGCCCGGCAACAAAAATAGTCTTGTCATTGACTAGATCCTGCTGTTGCTGGCGGGATAGCTCTATTCCTGAAATGCTTTTGGGAATGGTTACACCGTCACTGGTGACAAGGCTGTTCTGCTGCGTCTGTTTCTGCCCTTGCTCCTGCGACTGTTTGGCATTGGGATAGATAAATTCCAGACTTTTTTTATCGGCATTGACCTGAACGGTTGCGGAAAAGGGATTTTTACGGTTGGAAATCATATTTTCAAGGAATACCCTTTTTCCCTCCCGTAAGGCTTGCTGCTGTTCCTTGTTCAGTTTGACACCCTTTATTTCATCAGGGATTTGGACGCTGCTTGCACGCATGGAAACCAGTTCATTTGTTACCTTATCCACACTGACGAAAGAGGGTATCATTTCTCCAGTGATATAGTTTTTCAGGTTCACTATCCGTCCCATGTTTCCCGTTTCAAGAAGATTGGCTTTGTCCTCTTTGGAAAATTCATGTCCGAAGAACGGACGTTCGAGTTCCGGCTTTTGGCGGATGCCGTGTATAGCCAAAACTACATTCCCGTCTTTGTCGTGCCGGAAAGATAGGCGTGCATCCATCTTCATAATGGCGGAATTGTAGTTTCCCGAAATGGTGAACGCTCCGGGTGACTTGTACCCTCTTAACATGGGTTCTAAAGCCTTTGCCTTTTCAAGCTGTTCTTTGGATAGCCCGAAGTTCTTCAGGGCTTCCCAATCCACTTTGTCGGGGTCGATGTAATATTTGCTTTTGTCGGGTTGCTGTGGTGTTTGTGCCGTTGCTCCCGCTTCTTTGGCTGGCTGCTGCCCGTTTTGGGTTTCCTGCTGCTCTTTCTTCACTTCCTGCTTCACGGTTTCAGGTGTCACCCGGTAACGCTCTATGTTCGCTTCATTTTCCGGTGTAGGGTTGTTGAAGTTATCCCTGATTATCGGCTCGATTTTGGGAAGTTCCAACTTCGGGATTTTGAAGAAGTTGAAGCGGGTCGGGTTCTTCAACTGGTTCATCATGTTGGAAAAAAAGTTGGAAAAGAAATCACCGTGACGGTCGAATTTCAGAAGTTCGCTGTTGTTCTCCGGCGGTACGGTTTGAAGTTCCCCGTTTTCATCCACGCCTTTTACTGCGCTGATTGTCTTTTTCTCCTTATCCAGTACAAGAAGAATATCCATCATCTGTTCGTCAGTGATGGACTGGTTGGCTGTGTTTACATCCATAACTTTTTGAATTTTAGTGAATAAATAAAATTTTCGGAAGTAAAAGTAAGGATGAAATAGAGTATATTTAAGGATTTGGGAATAGGTGGCTTTATTAGTCCTCGTTTGGCTTCATTTGTCCTAATAGGATAAAATTCATTAGCCTAAAAAACTTCGTTCAAAATAAATAATATATCTTTGACGTAGAAATTAGAAATTATACTTATGGAAACCAAAGATATAGCAACGTTTTTAAGGTCGAAAGACTTCATCATCCTAAAAGATATAGGACAAGGGGGCACGGGAAAGACTAAATTATTAAAGGATGAAACAATTAACGAAAACTTTGTATGCAAGAAATATTCTACCTTTTATCCTGAACAACAGGCTTTATATTATAATAATTTTGTAGATGAAATAAAAATATTATATAAAGTCAATCACCCGAATATTGTAAGAGTGTTTAATTATTATCTATATCCTGAAAAATTAACAGGTTATATTATAATGGAATATATTGATGGAGTAGATATTGAAAATTATATATCATCAAATTCTAATGAAATTAATAATATATTTCTTCAAGTAATAAACGGTTTCAAATATTTAGAAGAACAAAATATATTACATAGAGATATTCGTCCAAACAATATATTAGTTTCTAACGAAGGAGTTGTTAAAATAATAGATTTTGGATTTGGGAAGAATATTTCTTCTACAGAAGACTATGGTAAAAGTATAACATTAAATTGGGAATATGCTTTACCGGATGAATTTAACAACTCTATATATGACTTTAGAACAGAAATCTATTTTGTTGGTAAACTATTTGAGCGAATAATACAGAGAAACAATCTCCATACAATATTTAAGTATAATAATATCTTACATAAAATGATTACTCCTTATTATGAAACGAGAATTTCCTCTTTCTATGCTATTTTTAGAGAAATAACATCTAAAAATGCTACATTTATTAGATTTAGTAACAATGAAAAACAAATATACGGTAATATTGCTGATTTATTTATGAGTGTTTGTAGTAGTATTGAATACTCCACAAAATACATAGACAACATTGAAGTCATAACCAAACGATTAGAACAACTTGTCCAAAAATCACTACTCGAAGAACTCGTTCAAAATAATTGTTCATTCATAGAGTGTTTTATAACTGCCCCATATCGTTATAAAAAAGCACCTATTATTCCAGTAGAAAATATGATTGTATTTATTGATTGGTGGAAAAATCTATCAGATGAACATAAAATTATTGTTTTAAATAATTTATGGGAAAGATTTGATACGATAAAGCGAATAGTAAAAGATGATTTACCTTTTTAATATAGACAAAAAAGTAATGCGTATATTATCATAGTAAAAAATATCGCATTACTTTTTCAGTTCAAATAGTGTGGAATAGAAAACTTAGTTCAAGTTGCCAACTATTATTTATTGCTATTCATTATTTTTTATTAAATGTTGTAAATCAGGGTCGTTCTTTATCCGTTCCATTTCATCCGTGACAATCTGCTGGACTTCCTGCTTGACCCGGTTGTAATTCGCCTGTATTTCTTCCTGCATTCGGTCGTTCCCGTCCTCGTCCCTGAAATCTATGATTTGGGGCAGCTTCTTGTAATTGGCTGTTTCCCGTTTCACCTTATCATTATCCACCACAATTTCCGCATGGAATATTTTCTGCTCAATGCGTTCGTCGAAATTGTCACTGACCGCACCCACAAACATACCCTGTGTTAAGTTGGATATTTTACTGGGTGGTATCAGGCTATCCATCTGCGTACTGATAGAGGTTGATTTATCATTCCGGTTGATAGTCATGCTTTGCCGTTTTTGTAAGACCTTTCCGAAACGGTCTGAAAGCGTTTTTGCCGTTTCTGAAACCACCTGACCGGAAAAGATATTACCCACAGTATTTTCGATTACACGACTTTCCTTGTCCCCATAATCCCGGCGTAACTGGCTAAAATCCTGAAAGCCCAAACAGACCGCTACTTTGTTGCTTCGTGCCGTTGCTATCAGGTTATCCAGTCCCCGAAAATAGATGGTCGGTAATTCGTCAATGATTACGGAACTTTTGAGTTGGTGCTTCTTGTTTATCAGCTTCACGATACGGGAATTGTACAATCCCAAAGCACAGGAATAGATGTTTTGACGGTCGGGATTGTTGCCTACTACCAATATCTTAGGTTCTTCCGGGTTGTTTATATCCAGTGAAAAATCGTCCCCTGTCATTACCCAATATAAAGCGGGTGAAATCATCCTTGAAAGCGGGATTTTAGCACTTGCAAGCTGCCCTTGCAACTGGTCTTGTGCATTCGATTCCCATGCGTCCATGAACGGTGAAAGGTAGTTTTCCAGTTCGGGATAACTGGTTAAAATTGTAAACGTATCGGCATATTTCTTATTCAAAAATTCAATGGCGTGCGGGAATGTACAATACTTGCCGCCTTGATAGATTTTCAAAAACCAAATGATAGAAGCGAGCAGGATAATCGGGCTTTCCACAAAGAAATCTCCCTGCTTGGTTATCCAACTGCGGTTAAGGTTTAACATGATGGTATAACTGGCTTCGTATGCGTCCGATATGTCCGTCATAAATGCCGGATTTATCGGGTTGCATCGGTGACTTTTACGTGGGTCGTCAAAGTTAATCATGTAGAATTTAGGTTTCACTTTATACCCGTCTAAATGATTGATTAAGTGATTGTAAGCTATCTCCGAAAGGTCAGGGAATTTGTAGTCATAAATATAAACAGCGAAGCCTTTTTCGATTTGCTGTTTGATGTAATTATTGACTATCGCATACGATTTTCCCGAACCGGGTGTGCCTAAAACCATGCTTGCCCTGAACGGGTTTACAACGTTTATCCATCCGTCATTCCATTTCTTTTTGTAGTAGAACCGTGTCGGCAGGTTGATGGAATACTCGTTTTCTATCAGGCGTGTTTCCTGTGCGAAACTTTCATTCTCGGTATTAAACACATCATCCATCAGGTTGTTTTTCAACAGGCGGGAAATCCATACTCCGGCAGCAAGTAGCGAAAGATACCCGGCTGTCATGGTAAAGATATACAATGCCGTGTTTGCAGCCAGTGGCAACGGCAGAACCAACAGCCACCAGTTCAGGAAAAACAGGATAAAACCGATTGTCAGGAACACATAAATCCTGTTCCATGTGATTTTTTCCTCTTTCACTCCCTTTGTACCCAAACAGGAAAGCGCAAGGAATACCACTGAAAAGAGTTTGGTGTACAGGATATTGGAGAACAGCCCGGCGGTGCGCTGGAAGTTCAGCAGGATTTTATCGACTATCCCGATATTGATACCCCACTCCCTGAACGACTGGTAACAAAACCAATAGATGTTTATCACTACAAATAAAATACTGATTGCCCGCATAAAGTCCATGACCTTTGCAAGTCCTCTTAAATCATCTTCATTCTGCATAATTGAATTTTTTATAGTTATTAAATACGTCTTTGTTTCTTCTTCTTTTTCTTCTTGGGGGGCGGAACTTGGCTGTTGTCGGGTGGGGTATCGTTCCCACCGGATAACAGGCTGAACAGTCCCGCAATGGCTTTACCTGTATTTTCAAAGTGTCCGGTCGAGTTATATTCCGGCGTGTGTTCCTGCATTTCCTGTTTGCTGTTTCCCGATAAAGTACGGGAGCCGGAAAACAGGTCGTTGAACACATTGGCGGAAAAGTCCTTTCCCAACCTTGAACCGTTCAGGACGGTACGGTTTTCGTGGTCGATGAATGTTACACCGTATATCCTGCCTGTATCGTTCTGCCGGAAAAGTACATCTATACCTTTCTTTTTCAGTTCTTGTTCCAGTTCCTTACGGTTATGGGCGGATTGCATCACTACGCCGACTGTCCGGCGGGTACGCTCTTTCAGGTTCTTGTCCTGAATGTCCTTTGTGGATTTCTTGATGTGTCGCTGGATGGCTTCGTAACCTACTGACTTTCCCAAAGAGGAAGATTTGAACGGGTTTCCCTGCTTTTCTCCCTTGTCATTGGTCGCCGAATAGACAATGCCGTTATAGGGTTTGCCGTTCACTTCCCCTTTCACTTCCTCCGCTTGTACATTATATATAGATAGCAGGGCTTTGTACTCCGTGAAACTTTGGAAACGGTAACTACCTGCAAGGGCTTTCACCGTATTGGATAACTGGTGCTTTACGTCCCCTGCCCGGTAGTCCACCTTTTTAAGTTCGGGGCGGTCGGCTGCCTGTTTCTTCTCCGCCGGATGCAGCCCGTACTTCTGTTCCAGTTCACGGGTGATTTGTTTGCTGCGGATATGCTCGAACTTATCGTTTATCTTTTTGCCCGTATCGTCCACCCGGATGGAAACGATATGTATATGATGCCTTGCAATATCTTCGTGCTTGTACACCATATACGGCTGGTTACCGTACCCCAATTTATCCATATACTCTTTAGCGATGTCCGCAAGCTGGCTATCGGAAAGCACATCGTCCGGGTGCGGGTTCAGGGAGATATGGATAATCGGTTTTTCCGTTTTCAGGTCTGCGGGCAGGTGCATATCGAAACATTCCATACAACGCCGGATGCTGAAATTTCCGTCCTCGCTTTCAAACATACGATTACTTAAAAGTACCTTTCCCTGTTCTTCGTCCACCTTGTTTTGATTGTAGGAAAGCGCACCGAACAGGGAACTGCCTACGCTTATCTTTGCAACCATCTTGTTTCAAACTCACGGGTCAGTTCAATAATTTGGCGGTTCAGGTCGGCAAGTGCTATCGTTGCCTTTTCCAGTTTATAGAGAAATGCGAGTGCTTTCTTCTCGGAGAAATTGGTATTGAGAGCCTTTACCACCTGATTATAATTCACGGCAATTCCCCTGTACTGGGAATATAAAGCGGTCAGCCGGGTATAATATTCGACTGCCGCCTTGTCTATTTTAATCACTTTGAACGGTTCGCCGAAGATGCGGGCGGTGATAAAATGCGCTTTGGTGCGCATACCGGACTGGTCGAACAATGCCAAAAAGCGGGCGTGGTCTATCGCATTGAAGCTGATAGAGTACCGGAACACTGCCGGGTCTGCTTTGGGCTTTCGTCCTGCGCCACCCGGACGGGGCGCATTTTCATTTTTCTGTTTCATACTTCTTTTTTTTAAGGGTTACGACTTCGGAGTGACCCTATCCCGGCTTCGTCCGGGCAAGGCGTTCAAAGCTGCTGAAAGAATTTCAAGCTGCGCAGCACACACCTTGCTATTTGCCAGTGCAAATAAAAATCCGCCTACGGACGGATTGGAGTTAGCGGATATTGGAACGCTCCCGACACCGGGGGCTTGGTTAGCCTGACCGATACCTTTCGGTTGCAAAGTAACGGGTATTAAAAATGCTGTGAAATAGCGGGTTATAGGACAAATGAGGACAAACGGGGACATTTGAGGACACATCTCGAAACGGGTTGTTTTTCTATGTTTATTTGTCCCGGATTTAAGAAAGAAAGCAATATGGACGGATGGAAATATGTATCGGCAAGCGGACGGAAAGAAAGCGGTTTTGAAAACTTGAAAACAAGATTTCAAGATAGCAATCTTTCAAGAAAGCAGGAAAGCAAACCGGATGGGATGATTGAAAGGAAACAGTCATTCAATCGGGAAAGCAAACTGTCTGCAAAGAAAACAAGCTGTCTTTGTGGAATGAATGAAAACAAAGAAGCAAGAAAGAAAACAATCTGTCTTTGCAGAAAGGAAACAATCATTCCGGCTTTCGAGCTTTCAACATGGAACGAAAGAAAACCATCCGTCAATCTGAACGGACGTAATGAAATAAAGATGTATCACAATAATTCAAAATGACAATGAAGAAAGAAACCTTGTATGTGGCTTTTTCCACCCAAAAGGGCGGGGTCGGCAAAACAACGTTCACCGTCTTGGTGGCAAGTTACCTGTATTATCTCAAAGGGTATAATGTGGCAGTCGTGGATTGCGACTACCCGCAACATTCTATTTCCGCCATGCGCAAACGGGATGCCGAACAGGTGAACAGTGATGAGTATTACAAACGGCTTGCTTTCAGCCAGTTCAAAACACTGGGAAAGAAAGCGTACCCAGTGCTGTGCAGTTCACCGGACGAAGCGATACAAACGGCGGATAAATACCTTGCGTCTGCCGGGATGGACTATGATGTGGTCTTTTTCGACCTGCCCGGAACGGTGAACAGTGAGGGCGTTATCAACTCCCTTTCAGGGGTGGATTATATTTTCACTCCCATAGCCGCCGACCGGGTGGTATTGGAAAGCAGCCTTTCGTTTGCAGTGGCTATCCATAAACTGCTGGTAAAGAATGAAGCGTGCCGCCTGAAAGGGCTGTACCTGTTTTGGAACATGGTAGATGGGCGGGAAAAGACAGACCTCTACACCCTGTATGAGCAGACCATCAGGGAACTGGAACTACCCCTTATGAAAGTATTTATCCCGGACACCAAAAGGTTTAAAAAGGAACTGGACGCACAGCGTAAAACCGTGTTCCGTTCCACGCTGTTCCCGGCAGACAAACGGCTGGTAAAGGGCAGCAACATGGAAGAACTGATAACCGAAATCGCATACCTTATAAAACTGTAACGATATGGCAAAGCAAAACGGCGGGAAACCGCAAATTGACGAGGATTTTATGAAAGAGATTATTTCACAGGGCTTACCCGTGAAGAAACAGGAAACGCCAATGGTGGCAATACCAACGGAAGTGAAAACTAAAGCGGAAACACCCGACATCCCGGCAAACGTACCTGAACAAGAACCGAAACGGGAAACGGAAAACGTAAAGGAAGAAAAGGCATTGAAAGAACCTGCCCGCCGAAAAAAGAACGCTCCGGGAGATTACCGGGAAACCTACTTCATGCGGGTGGACTTGACCGACCGACAACCGTTATATGTCAGCCGTGCCACACACGAAAAGCTGATGAAGATAGTAACCGTTATTGGCGGACGCAAAGCGACCGTCAGCAGCTATGTAGAAAATATCCTACTCCGGCATTTCGACCAGTTTCAGGATGAGATAAACGAACTGTACGAAAGCAAATTTGAAAAGCCGTTCTGATATGTTGAAATGGTTGATTATTGGAACGCTCCTGTATTATGCCATCCTCTTATGGCGATACCGGGATAGCTTGGGAACATGGTTCACGGGTGGGAAAAAGCAGCCGGAACAACCGGAAAGCAAACCGACCATAAAAACCGGAAACGGGGATTTTCTTGTAGGTGAAAGCCGTTACCGGATGGGACAAATGAGGACAAACGGGGACATCTTAGGACACCTTTCAAAAGGGGTTGATAATGCTTCTATATTTGTCCCGAAAAGCGATGGAGCAGAGGAAGAAAGACCTGCCCCGCAAGCGATTGACACCGAATTTGAAATGGAGTTTGAAAAGGAAGATGCGGAAGAAACGGACGTTTCGCCGGATGAAATCGAAGCGGAAGAAATCGCCTGTTACATGGGTGACGGTGAGCCGGAAATGGCACAGGGTATCACGCTGGGGGAACTGGGGCAAATGGTACAGGTCATTCAGGTTAAGCAAGCGTCCGAAATGGAAGAACGGCAAGCGGTACAGACTATCTGCCGGACGGAAACAAACCTGTTTCATTCGCTGGTGGAACAGATTAACGGGGGCAGGTCACGGGTAGCGGAACTTTTACAAAAGCATGAGATACCCGTACCCGCTACTGTCCCGGCTGCCGGAAATGATGAAATGGCAGACTTTGACATGAACGATTTTCTTTAATGGTAAACTTTAAATAATAAGATGATGAAACAAAGAGAGTACGGTTAAACAGACCTTTTAGAACACGGGGAACATTCCCCCGCAGCCACAAAAATTCAATTATTAATCACTCCGCCGGGCGGACTATCCAACCGTCCGGCAATTTAAAAACAATGTATTTATAATGAAAAAGAAAGTTCTCTTTTCGGCAGCCGTTCTTTTGGCTGCATCCTCCGCTTTTGCACAGGGTAACGGCATGGCGGGTATTACAGAAGCTACGAACATGGTAACGAGCTATTTCGACCCAGCGACAAAATTAATTTACGCCATCGGTGCGGTGGTGGGCTTGATTGGCGGTGTGAAAGTATATGGCAAGTTTTCTTCGGGCGACCCTGACACCTCAAAAACGGCGGCTTCGTGGTTCGGTGCTTGTATCTTCCTGATTGTGGCAGCTACCATCCTACGTTCATTCTTCCTCTAAAGAACGGACTATGGCAGACTATCCGATTAACAGGGGGATAGGCAAGCCAGTTGAGTTTAAAGGGTTGAAAAGCCAGTATCTTTTCATTTTTGCGGGCGGGCTGTTAGCCCTATTCGTACTTTTCATCATCATGTACATGGTAGGCATTAACCAGTGGGTGTGTATCATCTTCGGCGTTACTTCGGCAACGCTGCTTGTATGGCTCACATTCCAGTTAAACGAAAAGTACGGGACACACGGGTTAATGAAATTGTCCGCACGCAAAAGCCACCCTTTCCATATCATCAACCGAAAAGCCATATCCCGATTATTCCATTTAAAACAAGCATCGAAATGAGAAATATATTAAAAGCTACTACGCTGGAAAACAAGTTTCCACTGTTCACGGTGGAAAACGGCTGCATCGTTTCCAAAGATGCCGACATAACGGTGGCGTTCCGGGTGGAACTGCCCGAACTGTTCACCGTCACGGCAGCCGAATACGAAGCGATACATTCCGCTTGGAACAAGGCAGTCAAGGTGCTGCCCGATTACAGCATCGTACATAAACAAGACTGGTTCATCAAAGAAAACTATGCGCCTGACATCCAAAAAGATGATTTGAGTTTCCTTTCCCGTTCCTTTGAACGGCATTTCAATGAACGACCGTTCTTAAACCATACCTGCTATTTGTTTCTGACGAAAACAACAAAGGAACGCAGCCGGATGCAGAGTAACTTCTCCACTCTTTGCCGGGGCTTCCTTGTCCCCAAAGAGATAAGGGACAGGGAAACGGTTACAAAGTTCCTCGAAGCGGTGGGGCAGTTTGAAAGCATTATGAACGATAGCGGTTTCATTACCCTTACCCGCCTGACTTCGGACGAGATAACCGGAACAAGGGAAACGGCGGGTATCGTGGAAAAATACTTTTCACTCTCACAGACAGACACCACCACATTGAAAGATATTTCACTGGGTGCTGACGAAATGAAGATTGGCGACAATATCCTTTGCCTGCATACCCTTTCGGATGCGGAAGATATGCCGGGCAAGGTGGGAACAGATACCCGCTATGAAAAGCTATCCACTGACCGGAGCGATTGCAGATTGTCTTTTGCTTCTCCGGTTGGGGTGTTACTTTCCTGCAACCATATCTATAACCAATATATCTTCATTGACGACCATACGGAGAACCTGAAACAGTTTGAAAAGATGGCTCGCAATATGCACTCGCTTTCCAAATACAGCCGTGCCAATCAGATTAACAAGTCTTGGATAGAGGAATATTTGAACGAAGCACATTCACAGGGGCTTATCTCCGTCCGTTGCCATTGCAATATCATGGCGTGGAGTGATGACCGGGACGAACTGAAACACATTAAAAATGATGTGGGGTCACAGCTCGCACTTATGGAATGCAAGCCACGCCACAACACCACCGACACGCCGACCCTGTTTTGGGCGGGCATACCCGGCAATCAGGCGGACTTCCCGGCGGAAGAAAGTTTCTACACCTTTATCGAACAGGCTCTTTGCCTGTTTACCGAAGAAACGAATTATAAAAGTTCGCTTTCTCCCTTTGGTATCAAGATGGTGGATAGGGTCACGGGAAAGCCGTTACACATTGATATTTCTGATTTACCCATGAAGCGGGGCATTATTACCAATCGCAACAAGTTTATACTTGGGCCGAGTGGTAGCGGCAAGTCATTTTTTACCAACCACATGGTGCGCCAATATTACGAACAAAATGCGCACGTCCTGTTGGTTGATACCGGAAACAGTTATTTGGGGCTGTGTGAAATGATAAACCGGAAAACGCACGGGGAAGATGGAATATATTTCACCTATACCACTGAAAACCCGATAGCGTTCAATCCTTTCTATGTGGAAGATGGGGTGTTTGACATCGAGAAAAAGGAAAGTATAAAAACGCTTATCCTGACTCTTTGGAAACGGGATGATGAAGCACCCACACGGGCGGAAGAAGTGGCTTTGTCGAACGCTGTAAGTTCCTATATCGAACTGATTACCAAAGACAGTTCGGTTACTCCCTGCTTCAATACGTTCTACGAGTATGTGAAAACCGATTACCGGGAACACCTGCAAGAAAAGAACGTCCGGGAAAAGGATTTTGATATAGACAATTTCCTGAATGTATTAGAACCTTACTACAAAGGGGGCGAATACGACTACCTGCTGAACTCCGACAAGGAGCTTGATTTATTGCATAAACGCTTCATTGTCTTTGAATTGGATAATATCAAAGACCACAAAATTTTGTTTCCGATTACTACGATTATCATCATGGAAGTGTTCATTAACAAGATGCGTAAACTAAAGGGTATCAGGAAATTAATATTAATTGAAGAAGCATGGAAAGCGATTGCATCGGCGAACATGGCGGATTACATCAAGTACCTCTATAAAACCGTCAGAAAGTATTTCGGTGAAGCGATTGTAGTCACACAGGAAGTGGAAGATATTATATCTTCTCCCATTGTAAAAGAGAGTATTATAAACAATTCGGATTGTAAAATCCTGCTCGACCAACGGAAATACCTTAATAAATTCGACAGCATACAGAACCTTTTGGGACTGACCGACAAGGAACGTTCACAGGTGCTTTCCATCAACCTTGCCAACCATCCGAACCGGAAATACAAGGAAGTTTGGATAGGTTTAGGCGGTACACAGTCCGCCGTATATGCCACAGAAGTGAGTTTGGAAGAATATTACACGTTCACAACGGAAGAAACGGAAAAGATGGAACTTTTCGCCTTGTCCGAGAAGCTGGGCGGCAACCTCGAACTGGCTATCAAACGGCTTGCCGAAAGCAAGCGCAATCCTGAAAAATAATCAATTAACAATTTAATAATCAATCAGTATGAAACATTTAAAAATCCTGTTTCCGGTGCTGTTATGCACCTTGCTACTGGGGCTTTCTTCCTGTAAGGAAACAAACGCCGACCGTCTTAGGGCGATGCGTGGCGACTGGGAGAGCGTGAAGAACCGTCCGGCGTTCTCTCTTTTTGAGGAAAACGGGCATTACCGGGTAACGACCTATCGAAAGACCTACCGGGGGACAATCCAAACGGAAACCTATCAGATTTCAGAACAAGACGGAAACCTGTTCATTGAAACGGGGCTTTCCGTCCTGCTGACCTACGACAAGGAAAACGACCGGATTTTGCTTTCACCCGGCGGAGAATATAAACGAAGTAACCAACCAATAAAGAAGTAAACGTATGAGAACAAAGATTATAATGCTGCTTGTAATAGGCAGTTTGTTTGCTGTTCGGGCAAACGCACAGTGGGTGGTGAGTGACCCCGGCAACTTGGCGCAAGGGATTATCAATGCGTCAAAGAACATCGTGCAGACATCATCCACCGCACAGAACATGATAAAGAATTTTCAGGAAACGGTAAAGATTTACCAACAGGGTAAGGAATACTACGACAGGCTTAAATCAGTGCATAACCTTGTGAAAGATGCCCGAAAGGTGCAAAAGTCCATCCTGCTTATCGGGGAGATTTCCGACATCTACGTGAACAGTTTTCAGAAGATGCTTTCGGATGAGAACTATACACCGGACGAACTTTCCGCCATTGCCTACGGATATACCCAACTGTTGCAGGAAAGTTCCGATGTGCTGGAAGAAATGAAAAGCGTGGTGAACATCAACGGGCTTTCCATGTCGGACAAGGAACGGATGGACGTTATCGACCGGACGTATAACGCCATCAGGAACTACCGGGATTTGGTAAGCTACTATACCCGGAAGAACATTTCCGTTTCCTACCTGCGGGCGAAAAAGAAAAAGGACACCGACCGGGTAATGGCTCTTTACGGCTCGGCGGATGAACGCTACTGGTAACTTCTAATAAATCAAAGATATGTTATTAGCAATCGAATTTGACAACCTGCATCAGATTTTACGAAGTCTGTACACGGACATGATGCCGTTATGCGGGAACATGGCGGGGGTAGCCAAAGGAATAGCGGGACTGGGCGCATTATTTTATGTGGCTGCCAAAGTATGGCAGTCGCTCGCCAGTGCCGAACCGATAGACGTTTATCCGCTCCTGCGTCCTTTTGTGATTGGCTTCTGTATTATGTTCTTCCCCACATTCGTACTGGGTACGATTAACAGCGTGATGTCGCCAGTAGTCAAGGGGTGCAACAACATGCTCGAAACGCAGACTTTCGATATGAACGCCTATCGGGAACAAAAGGACAAGCTGGAATATGAAGCGATGGTACGCAATCCGGAAACGGCTTACCTTGTTTCGGATGAAGCGTTTGATAAACAGATTGACGAATTGGGATGGTCTGCCAAAGATATTGCCACGATGGGCGGTATGTACATGGATAGGGCAGCCCACAATATCAAGCAATCCGTCCGGGACTGGTTTAGGGAACTTTTGGAACTGCTCTTTCAATCGGCAGCCCTTGTGATAGACACTATCCGAACCTTTTTCCTTATCGTACTGGCAATATTGGGTCCGATAGCCTTTGCCATCAGCGTGTATGATGGCTTTCAGGCGACACTGACCCAATGGATAACAAGGTACATTTCCGTTTACCTGTGGCTGCCTGTTTCAGACCTGTTCAGTTCCATTCTTGCCCGAATACAGGTGCTTATGCTTCAAAAGGATATTCAGGAACTATCAGACCCCAATTTCATACCGGACGGAAGCAACAGCGTGTACATCATTTTTATGATAATCGGTATCATCGGTTACTTCACCATCCCCACCGTATCGAACTGGATTATTCAGGCGGGCGGAATGGGTAACATGAACCGGAATATAAACAGTGCGGCTAACAAGACAGGTAGCGGTGTCGGGGCAGTGGCAGGGGCAGCAACCGGGAACGCTGGCGGCAGGGTCGGCGGTAAACTAATCAAAAGTAACCAATAAATAAAAATCAAGATGGAATTTAAAAGTTTAAAGAACATTGAAACCAGTTTCAAACAGATACGGCTTTTCGGGATTGTGTTTGTCGTCATGTGTACCTTGATAACGGGTTATGCGGTTTGGAACTCCTACACGTTTGCCGAAGCGCAACGGCAGAAGATTTATGTCTTGGATGGCGGTAAATCGTTGATGCTTGCGCTTTCGCAAGACCTCTCGCAAAACCGTCCGGTCGAAGCAAGGGAACACGTGAAGCGTTTTCACGAACTCTTTTTTACATTGTCCCCGGATAAGAACGCTATCGAAAGCAATATCAAACGGTCGCTGTTCCTTGCCGACAAGAGCGCATTCAACTATTATCGTGACCTTTCGGAAAAAGGGTATTATAACCGTATAATCTCCGGTAACATCAGCCAGACCATACGGATAGACAGTGTTTCTTGCAATTTCGATGTGTACCCGTATGCAGTGGCTACCTATGCCCGCCAAATGATTATCCGTGAAAGTAGTGTAACTGAAAGAAGCCTTGTCACCCGTTGCCGGTTGCTAAACGCCGTAAGGAGTGACAACAACCCGCACGGCTTTATCATGGAAAGTTTCGAGATAACGGAAAACAAGGACTTGAACACCATAAAGCGGTAAACCATGATACGGAAAATTCTCTCTCCGGTGAATCAGGCGATTACCCATGTGCAGGACTGGGCGGATGAAAAACTCCGCCACCTGTGCGGGCACATGACACCGGAAATAAGGCTGGCGGTAATCCTGCTTATGCTCCTGTTCTTCGGCGGGCTATCCATCTACTTTACGGTATCATCCATTTACCGGATAGGAAAAGAGAATGGCGAAACCATACGGATAGAGCATATCAGGCAGTTACAGCTACAAGGTAAAGACAGTACGAACATTTTTAATCAGTCAGACAATGGAAGAAAAAGAAGTAAGGAATGAAGTTCCTGCACCGGAAACGGACAGGAAGAAAGAGGAAAAAACGAAAAAGGAACTTACCCCGCAACAGATACAGCAACGGAAGAAGATGCTGGTTTACCCGCTTATGGGACTGGTTTTCTTGGGGTCTATGTACCTGATTTTTGCACCGTCCGACAAGGATGAAGCAAAGGTGGAAAGCGTGGGCGGATTTAACGCCGATATTCCGCAACCCAAAGGGGACGGGATAATCAGCGATAAAAAGACAGCCTATGAACAGGAACAGATGGAGAACAAACAGGCGGACAAGATGCGCTCCTTACAGGATTTTGCCTTTTCGTTGGGAGAGGAAAACGGGAACGGGGAAGATTTGACCCTGATAGATGATGCTCCGGCGGAAAAGCCGAAAAACGCCGTGATTGACTTCGGGGCGGGTGCGCCGAACAATAGCCGTTCCTCTATCCAGTCTTCGGCGGCGGCTTACCGGGACATGAACCGTCAGTTAGGCAGTTTCTATGAAACGCCGAAAGAGGACAAGGAAAAAGAGGAACTCAAACGTCAAGTGGAAGAACTTACTGCCCGGCTCGATGCCAAAGAAAACGGGGCGGGCAGCATGGATGAACAGGTGGCACTTATGGAAAAGTCATACGAACTGGCGGCAAAATACATGAACGGACAGAACGGGCAAAGTTTGCAGCCGGGACAGATTGCACAGGTTACGCCATCCGCACCCGTTAAAGGAAGCGGAAACGCTACACCTGTAAAATCGGTATCGGACAGGACGGTTTCAGGATTGCAGCAGCCCATGAGCAACGCTGAATTTATCGCCGAATACAGTAAGCCACGCAATTACGGGTTTAATACGGCGGTCGGCAGTGGTTATTCGATAGGAAAGAACACTATCCGGGCGTGCATTCATAACGACCAAACACTGACGGACGGGCAGACCGTCAAGCTCCGACTGTTAGAACCGTTGCAAGCGGGCAATGTCATTGTTCCGAAAAACAGCCTTGTATCGGGAAGTGCCAAAGTTCAGGGTGAACGGCTCGATATACTGATTTCCTCGCTCGAATATGCGGGTAACATCATTCCGGTGGAACTTGCCGTGTATGACAGTGACGGGCAAAAGGGGCTTTCCGTACCCTCGTCACTGGAACAGGAAGCGGCAAAAGAAGCGATGGCGAATATCGGTGCGGGACTGGGAACGAGCATTTCCTTTGCGCAAAGTGCAGGGCAACAGGTCGCAATGGATATTACAAGGGGCTTGATGCAAGGCGGGTCGCAATACCTTGCCAAGAAGTTCAGAACGGTAAAAGTACACTTGAAAGCGAACTATCAGGTGATGCTTTACGCCAAACAACAGTAATTTATTTATCAACCATAAAAATTTCAATCCAAAATGAAAAAGTTAATGATTTTATTCGCTCTTATCATGGGCGTGGTTTCCGTGAAAGCACAAAGTAACGATTTGTATCAAGGCATTACAAAGAAACTCCCTTACCGTCAAATGGTGACACCTTACGGCGTGCAGGTGACATTCGCCAAAACAGTACATATCATTTTCCCGTCTGCCGTTAAGTACGTGGACTTAGGCAGTAACTACATTATTGCCGGAAAAGCGGACGGGGCGGAAAATGTTGTCAGGGTGAAAGCCACAACAGAGGGCTTTCCCGGTGAAACCAATTTTTCCGTTATCTGTGAGGATGGCAGTTTTTATTCCTTTAATGCGAAGTACGCACATGAACCGGAAATGCTGAACATCGAAATGAAAGATTTCTTGGAGAATGAGGACACAACGGATTTCAGCCATACCCGGATGAACATCTATTTCCGTGAACTGGGCAGCGAAAGCCCGCTTTTGGTAAAGCTGATTATGCAGTCCATCTACAAGAACAATGACCGGGAAATAAAGCATTTGGGATGCAAGCGTTTCGGGGTGCAGTTTTTGGTAAAGGGGATTTATGCGCATAACGGGCTTTTCTATTTTCATACACAGGTAAGGAACAGTTCAAACGTGCCGTTTGATACCGATTTCATCCGTTTCAAAATTGTGGATAAAAAGGTAGCCAAAAGAACGGCTATTCAGGAAACGGTGATTGACCCGGTACGGAGCTATAACGAGATACTGGTTATCGGCGGCAAAAGTACCGTCCGCACCGTGTACACCGTTCCACAGTTCACTATCCCTGACGATAAGATATTAGTTATCGAACTGGTGGAAAAGAACGGGGGCAGACACCAAACTATCCGGGTTGAGAACTCGGATGTCGTGGCAGCCAAAGTGATTAACGAACTTAAAATCAAATGAACATGAAAAGGATATGCTGTATTATATCCCTTTTTGTGCTGTGCCTGACTTTTAACCAGGCACATGCACAAAGATGTCTGCCGGGAATGAAAGGTTTGCAGGTTACGGGCGGCATGGCGGACGGTGTTCACTGGAACAGTAAAAGCGATTTCGCTTATTACTTCGGGGCGGCTCTTTCCACTTATACAAAAAACGGGAACAGGTGGGTTATCGGCGGGGAATACCTCGAAAAGCATTACCCCTACAAGGATTTGCAAATTCCAGTCAGCCAGTTTACAGGCGAGGGCGGTTACTATCTGAATTTCCTTTCCGACCGGAAGAAAACCTTTTTTCTCTCGCTGGGATTGTCCGCACTTGCCGGGTATGAAACAAGCAACTGGGGCGATAAATTGCTGCCCGATGGCTCGACCCTGACCGATAAGGACGGTTTTGTTTATGGCGGTGCGCTGACACTGGAACTGGAGAGTTATATTACTGACCGGGTGGTGTTCCTTATTAACGCACGGGAAAGATGCCTGTTCGGTTCTTCCGTTGGAAAGTTCCATACACAGTTCGGCGTGGGGCTGAAATTTATAATGTGATAAACTAACCTATTATATATAATGTATATGAGAAAGATTTTAAGCCGTATTTTGATGGGCTGCTATGTAATGGCCGCCATCTTATTTGTGGGTGCGTGTAATGACGATGTGGATATACAGCAGTCTTACCCGTTCAGTATTGAAACGATGCCAGTACCGAAGAAATTAAAGGTGGGTGAAACGGCGGAAATACGCTGCCAGCTTCACCGGGACGGACGGTTTGAGGAAACAAAGTATTTCATCCGTTATTTCCAGCCGGACGGGGCGGGAATACTGAAAATGTCCGATGGGACGGTTTTACTGCCGAATGACCTATACACGCTTCCGGGCGAAATATTCCGGCTTTATTATACTTCCGCATCAACCGACCAACAGACGGTAGATGTGTATTTTCAGGATAGCTTCGGGCAGGTGGAACAACTGACGTTTTCATTCAATAATGACAATAACAAGGAAGAAGAAAACAAATAAAGTAAAAAGAGTATGGTTAAAATAGAATTGGATATAAACGGTATTTCATTCTTTGTAAATACCACATGGAAAACAGATGCAGTTCCGGCAGTCGGTGACATTGTGATAGTGGATAAAGAAAGCATTTCCCAATTTGACCGGGCGGAATTAAGAAAAACACCGTCCAATCAGGCTTTCAAATGGGTGGATGAAGAAGATGATGCACCCGTGCTGGAATGGTTCGATTATGACAATGAAATGGTTGTCAAAAAACGGACATGGAAATTTGATGCCGAAGATGAAGAAATGGTATGTGTTCTGAAAGTAACTTTTCTGCACCATGAGGAATAACAGTGCATTATCTTTATGGTATTGGCTTTGATTGCCCTTTACCTGCTGGCTGGTTGCTGGTGCTGGTATGAAATGAAACACGCTCCAACAGATAAAGAACTGTGGGGCGAAGAATTGGAATGATACGTTATGCGTAACGTTATGATAGATAATCCGGCGGGTATTTCCCGGCGGATTATCTTTTTTATAGGGAATGGAAACAGGTTTCTTTGCTATCTTTCTTTGTCCGCTTCGGCTCACTGAAAGAAAGTAGCGGCGGCAAATGCCGCCGTTCTTCATTAACCGATTATAATGTTCTTTATGGGTGTGTTATGTTCCAGCCACTCTTTTACACATTCCATATTATATTCACTTGTTATCACTGCCTTATCTGTGCCTATGGGAGTGAAACGGGTGCTTTCGTAGCTGTCTATCCATCCTTTCAAGGAACAGACACCCCATGTTTTCACATCTTCAAAAATAGTGTCTAATGTGCCGATGGGGTCGCCGAAAGTGACTATCATTGCATCGAATGTTGTTTTGTCCGGCAACAGTTCCAAATACTTCAAAGAGCCGGAACCGTCTGCTTTCCGTCCGAAAGACCAGTCATAGGAATAAAATTCATCACCCCACTGGTGCGGCGTGTCGAAACGTACTTTCACGCTGACCGTATATTTATCCTCTGTGGTGTCCTCGATAACACCCGTTACCAACAATCCGGTAAATATGCACTTGCAACGTCTGCCGATAATCTTGTTATTTACTTCTGTCGTTTTCATAAATGTACTTATTTTTATCGTTATTGTTTCTTTTCTTTTTTCGCTATCCATTCATCCCGCTGTTTGCGGCATTCGTCAAGCGTTTTAGCTACTGTGCTGAACAGTTCCATATCTGTATGGCGATAATCATACTGGAAATAAATCTGTCCCCTGAATGCGCCCAAACAGCATTTTACATATTTTTCTTCTCCCGGTGTTTGGGTAATGCTTACCCCGTTTTTGTTTAAAGTTTCCATATTGGTATAATTTATAATGAGTTATCAGATAATCAGAAGTGAAAGCAGCACAATGAAAATAATCGCCATGCAAAACAGGTAAACGGCAGAGATAAACAGCCGGAGAACGAACCGGATAATAAAAAAGCCTATGGTTAGGGCTATCCACATTCCGGCGGTGCTGGTGGCTGCCTGATAGATGATAAAAGCAAGTATAAACCATCGTAAAAAAGTCGTTATCTTATTATATACTTTCATTGTCTTGGTGTGTTGTGGGTGGATTGCTCCACCCGGTTAATAATCAGGCGCAACGGAAAACAAAACCGTTATCCATCCAGTAATCAGTCATAAACAGGTCACGGGCAAAAGCGGAATAATCAAAGTAGGTTTTTGCGAACTCCGGCAGTTCGTAACATTCCTCTACGATTTCATAGGCGTAATCTTCCTCGTCTTTATATTCTCCCTGATATTCGTCCTCAAAGGAAGAAACAAGGTCGTCCGCATCTGCTTCGCTTATATCGCTGTTGTGATGGTCGCACCATACGAAAAACGCTTCCTGTTCGGTTTCGCTTAGCTTTTCAATGGCATCCCGTAGCTCAAAGAACTTATCGGAAAGCCAACTTTCGGAAATCAGGGCTTCGGGTATGTCCTCGATGTCCTGAAACATAAATTCCGGGTTTTGCTCGTCCTTATGCAGTTCCCGGCACGCTTCTAAAAATTCGTCCTTATCCGAATAGTCGGAAAGGTCTAACCACTTGCCGAAAAGTGAACCGTTGTTATACTTGTTGTAAGTACCTACATAAACTCTTGCTTCTGATAATGTTACTGCTTCCATGACTTCTGTATTTTTTAATTTATGCGGATTTGAGAGGTAAGGGAGTTGAGTTTCATAACCTTTTTTCCTGTTTCTCGTAAATCTGACTTTTTTTTTATGCGTTTCCGGTCGGGGCGGTCGTTTTCGTTTCATATAGGCTTTAAAGGGTAGTGTTTAGGCTTTGCAAGATTTTAAAGAAAAATACTCTCTGGACGAAGTACAGCAGGAAGATTTTTGTTTAAACCCTTTAGGGCTTGACCTTGCAAAGACGTGAAGAACACGGAAATACCTTTGCCTATGTGATACGATAATGACTGCTTCGGCTGGGGACTGCCTAAGAGGAAGATTTACAATAGGAGAAACTGGAAAAATGGTTTTATTTTAAAATTTAAGTTTTGGTCTGAAAGAAAAACCTAAGATTTATTTTATACCGTTCTGATTAATACGTACTTTTGTCCCCTGATAATAAAACGATGCAATCTATTAATTCAAAAAGACTATGAGCTATATTCAAAACAACCTACAAACAGGTGAAGAAATAAAATATAAGGCAGATATTCATTGGTATATATTCGTATATCCGGCAATACTGCTATTACTGGGTGCTTTCTTTTCATCTGCACAGACAGGCTTCATTTATTATATCGGCTTACTTTTGTTATTGTTGGGGCTATTCCAGTTGATAAAAAGAGTTCTCCTAAAGATAGGGGCTGAATATGTTGTCACAAATAAAAAGGTCATTTTGAAATCAGGCATTTTAAGCCGGGACGCTCTCGAATTGATTTTAAGTAAATGTGAGGGACTGCGGATTAATCAAAGTATTATGGGGCGTATTTTAGGCTTTGGTTCTATTGTCGTAACTACGGGTGGGGCTACCAATATATTTAAGTTTATAGCTAATCCAATGAGGTTCAGAAACGAAATCAATGCACAAATTCAATAGCATTTAAGAAACTAAAAAAGGGCTTATAAAAGCCCCTCGTCCGTAAAGCTGTAATAGCGTTCATCCGTTAAGATGATATGGTCTAACAGAACTAAATCCAAGTATTTACACGCTTCCTTAATTTTTGAGGTAATTTGTTTGTCCGGTTCGCTCGGACGTAGGTTGCCCGATGGATGGTTATGTGAGAGGATTATGCCCGAAGCATGGACTTTTAAGGCGGTTTGCAGGATGATTTTCACGTCCATTACAGTTTCCGCCATCCCGCCTTTAGAGATAAGGGAAACGCCTAAAGCCTTGTTAGCCCGGTTGAGGAACATTACATAGCTTTCTTCGTGGTGTTCCATACATTCCGCATAGAACGTTTTCAGGTAAGAATAGGACGTTTCGGATGAGAGTATTTTCACCCTTTCGGATGCTTTTACATTGTCTTTATAAGAGATAGTGATTTCCGGCATGGTAAATTCTGTTGTTTTCATGACTACTGAATTTTAAATTAAACAATAAGAAATTTTGCCGGACACCCACAGTTTGGCGGGGACTTCAACCATATCTTTTCAAAAAATACGACCCGTAGGTGTGGAGATTTTTTAGAAAACCGGAACGGCTCGGATTTGGTATTTGTCCCCACCGGGCTGTAACTTTGCTAAAATTTGTGATTGAGATACATTACTTTAGGGAACTGAAAAAGGGGTATCACTGGTGACACCCCTTAGACAACTGAATACCTTAAACCGTTATTCGTCATAGGTTCTATATCCTATCGGTTTGCGTGGCTTCGGTTCGGGTTTGCTTAGTAACTGGGTCAGTGCTTGATAAACTTCGCTGAATTGTGCATCCGTACTCTGTTCCAGTTCTTCGATGCGTCTAAGAAGTTCCTCGTAACCGATTGACATTTGGCGCATGAGGACGAAAGCCCGCATGATGGAGATATTCACCTTAACGGCTGTATCGCTTCTTAACACGGAAGAAATCATTGCCACCCCCTGTTCGGTAAACACGAAATTCTGATAACGGGAACCACCCCATCTTGAGGTCACAAATTGTGACCTCAAGTTTGTTTCGTCTTCTGTCCCTCTTTCTGCGGTCATGATTTGTGACCTTAAAGATTCGGTTTCTTCTTTGGTAAGTTCAAACATGAAATCTTCCGGGAAACGGTCGATGTTACGTTTGACTGCCTGTTTGAGTGCTTTTGTTTCCACTTGGTAAAGTGCTGCAAGGTCGCTGTCGAGCATGACCCGGCAACCTCTGATTTCATAAATCTTGCTCTGAATGATTTGTAAGTCCATAATTCCTATATTTTAAGTTGTTAAGTGATAAGCTATCTTTAGGTAACTGGTCACGAGTTGTGACCAGTTACTAATTTGCTAAATGGCAGCAACCTTTTGGGTATTGATTTTCTGTGCCAGCAAGTCCATATCATTGCTTAGTTTGGTATCAATGACTTTTGCATAAATTTGAGTAGTACGAATATCCGTGTGTCCCAACATCTTAGATACGCTCTCAATGGGTACGCCATTGGCTAAAGTAATGGTCGTGGCGAATGTGTGGCGGGCAAGGTGGAACGTGACATTTTTGTCGATACCACATAGAACGGCAATTTCTTTCAAGTAATCATTCATCTTTTGATTGCTGATAACAGGTAATAGCTGACCGTTTTTAAGTTTCCCCTCGTATTTGTTCAGGATAGCTTTAGGAATATCCAGCAAGCGGATATTTGATGTTACTTTTGTCTTGTGGCGTTTCTTTATAATCCACAGATTATCATCAAATGCCATACGTATATCGTTGCGGGTTAATTCGCATATATCCACGTATGAAAGTCCCGTGTAGCAGCTAAAAATGAAAATATCCCGTACTTGCTCCAAACGCTTTGAAGCAAATTCTTTATTGCATATCCTGCTTATTTCGTCCTTATCAAGATACCCTCTTTCTATATACTCGAATTTCAGTTTATAATGGGCGAACGGGTCTGCGGTTATCAGCCCTGTACCCTGTGCGAAATTTACCACTGTGCGGAAACGCTGGATAAACTTCATTGCCGTATTGGGTGAACAATCGTGGTTCTTTATTATATATAGGTAGAAGTTTTCAATGAATACCTTGTTGATTTGGCGTATAGGCAAATCCGATACATGATATTCATCTTTCATGTATTGAGTTAAGCGTAACTTTGTCAGTTCGTATCTGCTATACGTTTTGGGTGTGGCTTCTCCTGCTTCGACCTTTTTCTTGTATTGGTCGTTGTGCTGGGTGAAAAAAGAAATAATGGTATTTGCTTCTTCCTCTTTTCCCAATAGTGCATTTTTTACGCTTTCGGGCGTAACATAGCTATCACGCATCAACTGGTTATGGAAGTGTGAACGGATATTAGCTTTGATGTCGTCCAGCATGGAATTAAGCCTTTGTATCTCCATAGATTTGCCTACGGCTCTGCCGGATTTCCAGTTAGTTTCTAAGACCTCTAACTTGGTATTGAATTGGGTCTGTTTGCCGTTGATTGTGATACGGGCATGAATGGGTACTAAACCATTCTTTTTCATCTTGTCTTTTTTCAGGTAAAACAATACGCTGAATGTACTCTTTTCATTTTTCATAATCTCACTTTTTTAGATTGCAAAACTAATTTTAATCACTGTAAATGAGATAAATAGAGTATAGACAAATCACGTCAAAAGTAAGCCATTTTCCGACAATCGTACCCCCTAATCGTTTTTGGGGGAAGGGGGTACGATTTGGATACTCAACCGTGTCTTTTCGTGCCCCTTTTTTGTCTTTCAGGCAAGACTGAAACAATAAAAAAAGTCCTACAATACGTTGATATTGTAGGACTTGTCTCTTTTTTGTCGCCGTTTGGCTTTGTTCTTATGTGATCCGCCTGGGGCTCGAACCCAGGACCCCAACATTAAAAGTGTTGTGCTCTACCTGCTGAGCTAGCGAATCAATCCTTATTTGCGAATCAGTTATTTCCTGATTGCGGGTGCAAAGGTAGTTACTTTTATTTAATTTGCAAGCATTCCGTAGAAAAAAGTTTCAATTATTTTTCCTCGTTGTGGCTTGTTTCTTGATTATCAGTAGTTTCTACTTCATCATATTTTATCTTTTCTTTGTTGATAATAAAGCGTTGGTAGTAGGAGAGCATCAAAGTTGTTAGTGGCAAGGCGATAATCATGCCGAGCATTCCCATTAATGAACCCCAGATAGAAAGAGATAAAAGGATGATGGCAGGATTCAGTCCGGTAATCTTTCCCATGATTTTGGGGACAAGGAAGGTATCCTGTATGATTTGTACGATCGCAAAGACGGCTAATGCACATGCAATGATAATCCAGAAGTTCTGTCCGGTGTCGGCAGCTTTGAGAATTGCCAATAAAATGGTGGGAAGGAAACCGATGATTTGCAAGTAGGGAACCATATTCAATGCTCCGATGAAAAGTCCCAAAGCGATAGCCATGGGAAAATCGATAATTAGGAAACCAATGCTGAAAAGGATACCTACGCAAAAAGCAACCAAAGCCTGTCCACGGAAATATCTGTTCATACCATCCTGTACGTCGTGAACCAGGTTGGAGGCAAACGTACGGTATTTATTGGGTAGCAGATGTAACCATCCTTCAGCTATTGCTTCGTAATCCAATAATATAAAGATTACATATAATAATATAATGAAGGAGGCAAGGATGCTGAATAGAATGTTGAGAGATTCTGCAAGCAAAGTCCACACTCTGGGGACGGTATCCTTGATTGCCGCCAGGATATTCTCTTCACTTAATACACGGTTCAACGCCTGAAGATCAATGTTCTCGTGGATAAATTCAGAAAGGTTCTTAGGTACATTGTTACCGGCTCCATTGGTGAGGTAAGTCACCAACAAATCGTTCATTCTGCCTATTTCCGAAATCATCGGTGGCACTAATAGGTAGAATAAAGTGACTCCGATAACCGTAATGAGGAATAAGGAACAGAAGATGGAAATAATGCGGCTTTTTAATCGTAGCTTATACTGGAAGAATTTGACTAACGGATAGACCATATAAGCTATCAGCCACGCAATAAAGAAAGGCAATAACACTCCGCTAAGACGTTCCACGAGCATTAATATTCCTACAACTAACACACATCCGATGGAACCGCGTATAAAACTGTCGAATGTTATCTTTTTCCTTTCCATAATCTGTTTCTTTATAGAGTTTATACTTTCTGCTCATCTTCCTCTCGTGCACGGAGATAACATTCCCTGCACAGAGGCTCATATTCGGCTGTTTCGCCTAAAAGAACCTGTTTCTCATTCTTGACTGTACGATGTGAGAAAGAAGCCAGCTGACCACATTTCACACAGATCGCATGAACTTTGGAGACTTCATCGGCAATGGCGCACAATTGTGGCATAGGTCCGAACGGATTTCCTTTGAAGTCCATATCTAATCCTGCAATGATAACACGGATTCCATTGTTGGCAAGCTGGTTGCATACATCAATCAAACCACTGTCGAAGAACTGTGCTTCATCAATACCTACTACATCTATCTCAGAAGTAAACAGTAAAATGCTGGCTGACGAATCGATGGGAGTGGAGGCGATAGAATGGCTGTCGTGAGAGACTACGTCTTCTTCTGAATAACGGGTGTCGATAGCAGGTTTGAATATCTCGACACGTTGTTTCGCGAATTTCGCTCTCTTCATTCTGCGAATCAATTCCTCTGTCTTTCCGGAGAACATAGAACCGCAGATTACTTCGATCCGGCCTCTTCTTCTAGTCTCCTGTATGTGGTCTTCTGAAAATAATACCATGAGATTTTGTGTTTTCTTGATTAAATAAATATGTGGACAAAGGTAAGCAATTCAATGTGCAAGAACTGTTAAATTATCCATTATTTTAAGTTATTGCATAAATTATTCCTACATTCGCACCGTATAAACAATGGACTGACATGAAACAGAAGCTATTAACAGATATTGAGTTGGATGTTCATGAGTTGAAGTATCTCATGGATTCATTTACCAAGGAGCCGACTCCGACTTTGTCTGAACTGTTGAAGCGGAGCATTACACGGATGCAGGGGCGTTTGGACGAACTGCAGCAGGAGGTGGATGCTGTTCAGGTAATTTCTCCGTCAGCTGTGGAAGAGACAGCGGAAGAGGAGGATGAAGTTGCCGGGTCTGAAGAGGATTCCCCCGTGATTATACAATCTCTCGAATCGGTTGTTGTGAAAGAAGATGAGGAAGGAGAAGCCATTGTTGCGGAAGAGAAACCTGTCGTAATAGCGGCAGCTGCAGAGACAGCAGCAGAAGAAGCAGCAGCAGAAGAAGAAGCAGCAGCAGCAGCAGCAGCAGCAGAAGAAGAAGAAGAAGAAGAAGAAGAAGAAGAAGGGAAAAAAGAGGAACCGGCAATTGTTGAGGAACCTGTCGTTGAAACTGTTGTGAAAGAGGAAGAACCTAAATCGGCTGTGTTGGGAGAAAGTCTCAAACTGTCTGCCGGCTTGCGACATGCTATCAGCTTGAATGATTCTTTCCGTTTTTCTCGTGAACTGTTCGGAGGCAACACTGATTTGATGAATCGGGTTATCGAACAGATATCAGTAATGAGTTCCTACAAGACTGCAGTCGCATTTCTGTCCTCGAAAGTCGAATTGAATGAAGAAAAGGAGGCGGTGAACGACTTTCTGGAGCTACTAAAGAAATATTTTAATCAATCAGTATAAAACAAAAACAAGATGGGAAAGCTATATGTGGTGCCTACGCCGGTAGGGAATCTGGAGGACATGACTTTTCGGGCTATCAAAGTCCTGAAAGAGGTCGATCTGATTTTGGCGGAGGATACACGTACTTCCGGTATCTTGCTGAAACACTTTGAAATAAAGAATGCAATGCAATCCCACCACAAATTTAATGAACATAAAACGGTGGAAAGTGTTGTTAATAGAATAAAGGCAGGTGAAACGGTGGCACTAATTTCGGATGCCGGAACGCCTGGAATTTCCGATCCCGGATTTCTGGTTGTTCGTGAATGTGTGCGCAACGGTATTGAAGTGCAGTGCTTGCCGGGAGCAACCGCTTTTGTTCCGGCACTCGTAGCATCGGGATTGCCGAACGAGAAGTTCTGCTTCGAGGGATTTCTCCCCCAGAAGAAAGGACGGCAGACACGACTGAAGACATTGGCGGAAGAACACCGCACGATGGTGTTTTATGAATCACCCCACCGTCTGTTGAAGACGTTAACACAGTTTGCCGAATATTTCGGTGCTGAACGTCAGGCAACCGTGTCGCGTGAAATATCCAAACTCCACGAAGAAACAGTTCGGGGCAGTTTGGCTGAATTGATAGAACACTTTACCGCTACCGAACCCCGGGGCGAGATTGTGATAGTATTAGCAGGAATAGATGATTAAATAACTTCATTAAAAAACGTAAAACGTAAACGTATGAAAAAGTTAGCTGTTTTATTTGTATGCGTAGCCTTGTTGGCTTCGTGTGATGGCTTTAAAGGTGGAAGTAAAGACCTGAAAGCTGAAAATGATTCTCTTTTGATGGAACTGAACCAGCGCAATGCTGAACTGGATGATATGATGGGGACTTTCAATGAAGTTCAGGAAGGTTTCCGTAAGATCAATGCTGCTGAAAGCCGTGTTGACTTGCAACGTGGAACCATCACTGAAAACTCTGCCAGTGCTAAGCAACAGATTGCTTCTGACATCGAATTCATCTCTAAACAAATGGAAGAAAACAAAGCGCAGATTGCAAAATTGCAGGCACAGCTGAAGAATAGCAATTACAATTCTGCACAGATGAAAAAAGCTGTTGCCGCTTTGACTGCTGAATTGAACGCTAAACAACAGCGTATCGAAGAGCTTCAAACAGAACTGGCTTCCAAAAATATCCGTATTCAGGAATTGGATGCTGCTGTCAGCGATCTGTCTGTAGCAAAAGAAACTCTGGCCGCAGAAAACGAAGCGAAAGCTAAAACCGTTGCAGAACAGGAAAAGAGCCTGAATGCTGCCTGGTTCGTATTTGGTACTAAATCTGAATTGAAAGCTCAAAAGATTCTTCAGAGCGGAGACGTGTTGAAGAGCGCTGATTTCAATAAGGATTATTTCACGCAGATCGATATCCGTACAACCAAAGAAATCAAGTTGTACTCTAAACGTGCTGAATTACTGACTACTCATCCGACCGGTTCTTATGAATTGGTAAAAGATGATAAAGGCCAGTTGACATTGAAGATTACTAATCCTACTGAATTCTGGAGTGTATCCAGATACTTGGTTATCCAGGTAAAATAAGGTAGATATCCCTTTTGAATTGCCAATGTGCTGATTCCTGGATTCAAGAAATTAGCACATTGGCTTTTTTGTTTCTTATTATATAACTACTGATGAAATATAAAAATCTTTTTTTTGATCTTGATGATACCATCTGGGCTTTTTCTCAAAATGCTCGTAACACCTTTGAGGAAGTATATCAGAAATATTCGTTCGACCGCTATTTTGATTCATTCAATCATTATTATACTCTTTATCAACAAAGAAATACCGAACTCTGGGTTGAGTACGGTGAAGGAAAGATAACGAAGGATGAATTGAACAGCCAACGTTTCTTTTATCCTTTACAGGCCGTGGGAGTGAAAGATGAAGCGCTCGCTGAACGGTTTTCGAGAGATTTTTTCGCTATTATCCCTACTAAAAGTGTTTTAATGCCTCATGCAAAGGAGGTATTGGAGTATCTTGCTCCCAAATATAACCTCTATATCCTTTCCAATGGGTTTCGTGAATTGCAATCACGTAAGATGCGTTCGGCAGGAGTGGACGGGTATTTCAGAAAGGTGATTCTCTCGGAAGATCTCGGAGTGCTGAAGCCTTGGCCGGAGATATTCAATTTTGCTTTGTCTGCTACTCAATCCGAGTTGCGCGAATCCTTAATGATTGGTGATAGTTGGGAAGCGGATATAACCGGAGCGCACGGAGTAGGGATGCATCAGGTTTTCTACAATGTGACAGAACGGACAGCTTTCCCTTTCCTCCCTACTTATCACATCCATTCCTTGAAAGAATTAATGGATTTATTATAGGTTTTCTGGATTAAGTCGTATTTTTGTTGCGTTTTAGTTTTGCATAAAATACGATATAATCATGGATAGTACGCTTCTGCCTTTCGCCTTACTTTGTTTCACTTCATTCTTCACGTTGACCAACCCGTTGGGAACGATGCCTGTCTTTCTTACCATGACTCATGGTATGACGGATAAAGAACGTCAGTCTATCGTACGTCGTGCTACTATTGTGTCGTTTATTACATTGATGGTATTTGTCTTTGCCGGGCAGTTTCTTTTCAAGTTCTTCGGTATCTCTACCAATGGTTTCCGTATTGCCGGTGGGGTGATTATCTTCAAGATAGGCTTTGATATGCTTCAAGCCCGCTATACACCGATGAAGTTGAAGGACGAAGAAATCAAAACGTATGCGGATGATATCTCTATTACTCCTCTCGGTATTCCTATGTTATGCGGTCCCGGAGCGATTGCCAATGCAATCGTTTTGATGCAGGATGCGCATTCTTATGAAATGAAGGGGATATTGATCGGTACTATCGCCCTGATTTATCTGCTGACTTTCTTTATTCTTCGTGCTTCCACGAAATTGGTAAAAGTCTTGGGTGAAACGGGTAATAATGTGATGATGCGTCTTATGGGACTGATTCTGATGGTGATTGCAGTGGAATGTTTCGTTAGCGGATTGAAGCCGATTCTGGTAGATATTGTGAGAGAAGGAATGAAGTAGCAATACTGCTTATATCTCCTCTATGAAATGAACAGGGTATTTATTCCAATATTTTTTATATACCCTGTCTTGTTGGTCATCGAAATTTAATTGATACATTCTAAATGTAACCAGATAAAGTTTTGGTTGCCAATATTCTTCATAAGAATATTGGTATTTCATGCCTATAGCCTGCATAACTTTTCCACTTCTCGGATTGTTTACATCGTGCGTAGCTGTGATATAGGGAATATTTATTTGTTTCAGCATATCGATTACTGCCTGACAAGCTTCTGTACAAATCCCTTTGTGCCAAAACTCCTTCTTAATGCTATACCCCAAATCATGGCTGTCATCTCCGTTTATATGGATACAACCAATGGGTACATTGTTTGTTTTCATACAAATAGCATAGTAGAATCCTTTCTGCTGAATCCAGCTTTTTATATATTGGAGATAGTCTTTTGCTTCCTCTATATCTTTTAATGGGAACATCGGTAGAAATGTATTAACGTCTTTATCACTTAGAATTGAGAACAAGGCGTTTATGTCTTCTTCTGTGAAATGTCGCAATATCAATCGTTGGGTTTCTATATGATTCATCGTATTCTATATTATTCAAGCGTCTGCAAATATAACAAAAGTATAGTTTATGATGTATCGTATGAACCGGGAAAATCAGTAGACATGTATAGTTGTTATAATTCTCTTGGCATAATTGTGACTGAATGTTCTGTTTACACCTCTCAAACTTGATATAAAGAAATGAGACTGAATTCCCGCCTTTCCCCTAGAGAATTCAGTCTCATTTATATGATTCAAGTCAATGGATTATCTGCTTCCACCTGCCCACCAAACGTTTTCACTATACACATATTGTCCATTTCCGTAAGCTGCTTTCACTTCGGCATTTGTTGTTGTGTCGCTATTGCCATAAGGACAACGTAATGGGAAAGAGTTTGGATTTTTTAGCTCAATAAAGTTTTCGCCTAGTCCTTTCATTCTGCGAACATCATTGTAAGATTCTGTCGCTTCTCCTGAGGCTCCCCATAATGCGAAGTATTTTTGAATCATTGTTGTTTTCAACGGTTCGGCTGTATATTTGGCTTCTATTGTATTGTCAAAGTAACTTTCGGCTTCAGTATCTGTAATACTACTTGCCGGGTTGATGAGCGTTTTGCCCAATTCCTTTCTTGAAACGCTAAAGCTATTTTCTGCATTTAACAATCCGGCTACTACAGCGTCTTTTAATGCACTTTTTGCATCACGTCCCAATCTGCATAGAGCTTCTGCTTCCAGGAACTTTAATTCATGATAGCTCAATAACAGTGTGGGTGCTGATATAGAATACATAAATAAAGAAGTCCCATACTTGGAAGTGCCTTGTTCCGGAGAACCGTTAGGCGCATATACGGCATTGTCAGCAGTTCCCGGGGCTTGTTCTTTTCCAGATGCACCTTGTTTAGTGATGAAAGCTCTGGACAGGCGTGGGTCGTTGTATTCTGCCAGTTTGCTTCTCATGCTTTCGCTTGCACCTAATCCGGCACGTGCCACAAAGAAACCGTAAAGCGGATTTATATTGTTGGCGTCATATACGTCGAATGCTGCTTGCTCTTCTGCACTTTCGAAAGAGTTATCCACATATTCCAAAACCTTCTCCATGTCAGCGTCTTTGTTGGCAGATCTTTTAAGAAGGTGCATTGTGTAACGCGCTTTCAGACCATACGCCAACTTTAGCCATTTTTCGGCATCGCCCTGATATAACAAATCTTGAGCTCCCGGGTCTATCAGATCCTCTTTCTGCAAGTCTGCAATAGCATCGTCCAGGTATTGCATTGCTTGTGTATAGATCTCTTCTTGTTTATCCATTTTAGGAGTCAGGTAAACAGGAGAACCATTTTCGTCAACTAAGGCTGCCTGGCTGCATGGAGCATCTCCGAACATATCGGCTATCAATGCACAATTATAAGCAGCCAACACCTCTGCCATACCTTTGGTTGCAAAATTTCCATAATCTATTCCTCCCTCACTGCATTGATTGATAATGATACGGGCGGATTTCAATGTGGAATACAGACCATTCCATGTATTATTGAAAGTGGAAGATGAGGTCGGTTCGCTTTCTCTGGTTTCTGCATAATACAACTGGTTGTCAACACCTACTTCATATTCAATGTAAGCAGATAGATAAGTATTGAAATCACCTCCTGCGTTAGAGAATGCGGTAGAGGTTATTACATCTGTCAGAATGAATCTTCCGGCCACGCTTTGCGTATGTCCGTGATCCTTATTGATTCTATCCATTGCATCTTCCGAACATCCGGAAAAGACAACTGATAAAACAGTAGCGGCAAAAATGCCTTTGATTATATTATATGTTTTCATCTTTCTTTTTAGCTAATTAGAATTTTACATTAAATCCAAAACCATAGCTGGCTGTTCCCGGAAGAGAGAAACGTTCGAATGCACCTCCCATATTGTCATTACCCTGTGAAGCTTCCGGATCGAAGCCTTTCATTTCAGACCAAACCAAAATGTTGCGGGCAAAAACATTCACATTCACATTCAGCCATTTCTTTGAGAATACCGGATAGCTTACTGATAATTCACGCAGTTTGATATAAGAATTATCATAAATGTAGGATTCGTCAATGGATCTTCTTCTTGTGAAATATGCTTGAGCGTCTGTTACCTTTATATCATTGGGTGCATAAATTGAGTTACCGTCTGCATCTTTTCCTGTTTCTTTAACGGAGTTTTCCACAATGAATTCGGTATTACGCATATCACCAGATAATTTGCTCACACCGTAATAGTTCATTTCACCTGCGGTACCACTATACATCTGTCCTCCTTGTTTCCAGTCGAATACTGCAGAAATACGGAACTTGTACAATTCGATATTTGTATTGAAACCTAAACGGAAGTCAGGAGATACAGTTCCGATAACCGCATCTTCTCCCTGCATGGGAAGTCCGTTTTTGTCTACTACAATCTTGCCTTCGTCATTACGCATATAGCTTTTTCCATAGATCACAGGGAACTTGTCACCAATTCCGGCACGTACCTGCGGAGTTACAAATCCTCCTAACATAATACTTTCTACTCCTGGAGCCAATTCGTCTACGTAATTGTCGATTTTGGAGAAGTTGAAAGCGAAGTCGAGTTTGAAGTTTTTGGTATCTACCGGAGATACGCCCAATGTCAACTCGTGGGTATTTGTGTGGATTTTACCTCCATTCATAATCATACTTGAGGCACCAGTCGAACCTGCCAAAGGAACTTCGAATATCTGATCTTTTACATTCTGACGTGAATAGGTGTAATTCAAAGTAACCAGTCCGTTTAAGAAAGTAAGATCAGCTCCCAACTCGTAAGATTTTGTATTTTGTGGTTTTAAGTTAGGGTCATACACCTTATAATATGGAATATAAGCCATTGCTCCATTAATTGGATAAACAATCGGATTTCCCATATAAAAACCACCACCATAAGATGGAGTATAGTAATAGCTTTGAGTGTAATCACCAGCCATACCAACTTCCGCATAAGAAGCACGTATCTTACCGAAGGTTAATATGTTATTCTTCAGGGGAGCCAGTTCTGTGAAAATGAATCCCAATGACACCGAAGGATAAGTGAAAGAACGATTGTCACGTGGCATACTTGAAACGATATCATTACGTATACTTCCGCTTAGATAAAGCATGTTTTTCCATGCTACTGACAAGTTTGCGAAATTACCAACAGTTCGTTTCTTGTTGTATAGGCTCTCATTGGAGAATACAGAAGCATTATTCAGATGATTCCAGCCCGGGAAATTGAAGTTCATGCTATATGCATATTCATATTTTGTCTTTTTATCAACAAACTCATTACCAATCAAAGCGTCCAACGTCCATTCTTCGTTAATGTTCCATGTATAGGCAGCAGTTAACAGTGAATTTAGCTCATTAACGGTGTAATGGTATTCTGAATCTTCACCTGTAGGCGCCCAAGTACTTCCATATCCGTAGATTTCAGAATAATTGGTAG
>NZ_JBDFVF010000044.1:0-52410 GCF_040913205.1 Bacteroides sp. MSSM.1001136sp1_RTP21357st2_D2_RTP21359_211015
TTAGTGTTTCCGAACCGACTTTTGCCGGTTTTATTGTTTAACTTTTAATTTTTCGGTAAAAATTTACCGAAGTATTGACATATTTTTCCGTAAAGTTATGTACCTTTGTCGGCAAATAAAGATATTCTCGTCAAACAAATATAAATAATATAAACATGGAAAAAAACAGAAAAAAACAAATCGTAGTTTTGAGTATAGCTTTAGTTTGCATTTTCATCTTGGTATTTTCATTGTTCCATAAATCAGCGACAAAAGATAGCGCAAATCCTCCTTTAACAAATGTTTTGACTGATAGCATTTCTCAAATTGTCTCAGCTTGTCCTGGCGAAATTGGTGTGGCGGTTATTGTTAATAACAGAGATACGGTTAAGGTCAATAATAAGAGTGTTTATCCTATGATGAGTGTGTTTAAGGTTCATCAGGCATTAGCTCTTTGTAATGACTTTGACAATAAAGGAATTTCACTTGATACCTTAGTAAATATAAATAGGGATAAACTTGACCCAAAGACTTGGAGTCCTATGCTGAAAGATTATTCAGGGCCAGTCATATCATTGACAGTGAGAGATTTGCTGCGTTATACTCTTACTCAGAGTGACAACAATGCAAGCAACCTTATGTTTAAGGATATGGTTAATGTCGCTCAAACAGATAGTTTTATAGCCACACTCATTCCTCGTTCAAGTTTTCAGATAGCTTATACGGAAGAGGAAATGTCGGCTGACCATAACAAGGCTTACTCTAACTATACATCTCCTCTTGGTGCTGCAATGTTGATGAATCGTTTGTTTACTGAAGGTCTTATCGATGATGAGAAACAAAGTTTCATTAAGAATACGTTAAAAGAATGCAAAACAGGTGTAGATAGGATAGCAGCTCCACTTCTTGATAAAGAAGGGGTTGTTATAGCGCATAAGACAGGTTCAGGTGATGTTAATGAAAATGGTGTTCTTGCAGCTCACAATGATGTTGCCTATATATGTCTGCCTAATAATATCAGTTATACCTTAGCGGTATTTGTTAAGGATTTCAAGGGAAATGAATCACAAGCGTCACAATATGTTGCGCATATATCAGCTGTAGTATATTCTTTATTAATGCAAACTTCAGTAAAATCTTAAACTGCACTTGCTTTGATAATTAATGATAAACAATCTAAAAGCACTCTAATCGTTATCGGAGTGCTTTTAGATTACTAATCAAATTGCTTCTATTATAATTTGAATCCTCTACTTTTTCTTTCTTCCTGTTGCGGCACTCTTGCTCCATATCTAAGCCTGTGCCATTGCTCCCTGAACCAGTCGGCAATCGGCTTCCTGTTTATTGTCAGGTTCAGCCTGCTTTCATCGTCAGGGTCATTTTCCACCCTTAAAATATCATCCTTTATATCAAAGTTCCGCCTGTGTTGCTCGGAATAGATTTTACCGCTACATTTCAGGGCTTCTTTTTTGACTATAAGACTTTCAGTCATTTCTTTAGAGAATCCCAGCATGGCACAAAACTTTTCCATGCGCAGCATTTCCCTGAACATCGGAAACCACCTGAAAGCCTTGTCTATGATTCTGGCGAGCCGTGACAGTTCTTTTTCTTTCATGTCAAGTTCCTGCCTGTGCATTTCTCTGAGATTGTGGATTTGCGTATCATGCTGTTTCTGCATCTGCTGTACTTGGCTCTGCAATTTTTCAATATTGGTGTTCCGTTTTGAAACTTCGTCTTGCAGTTTTTCGTTGGCACGTTCCAGTTCTTTCAGTTTTCCACTCCCGAAAAGAGAAGCAACTCCACTAGTTATGGCTGTCGCTGCCGTGGTGGCTGTCTTCTTTAACTTGTCAGTGCGTATTTCTGATTTCACCTGTTTCAGTTCCTGCTCGGCAAGATTTATCTGTTCTTCTTTGTGCCGTTTGGCTGCATCCATGCGTTGCAGTTCAGCTTTCTGCTTCTCAATGATAAAGTCGTTCCGTTCCAGATGCTCCTTACCAGTGACAGCCTTTGACTGCCCGCGTTCCATCAGCAGGATGTCGGATGCAAGGGTCTGCATCTGCATCATGTCATCGTCATTGAGCTTTCGGCTCTTTCCTGTTTCGTGGTTCATCCAGTCGAAAACGATATGGGCATGATAGTTCGGCTTGAACCATCTGTCCCCGACTTTGAAGCTTTCCCTGTCTTCCGCTTCCGGCTGACCGTTCAGCCAATGCCCTTCATCCTTGTGCAGGAAGATTTGCAGCGGTGTGATTCCCCAGCGTCTTTGACACTCCTCACCGAATTTACGCACGTCTGCCAGTGTGGTGTCCGACCTGACAAGCAGCACTCCTTCACGTATGGGGGAGCATCCCGCAATCTTGACTATTTTACCGTTCTTGCCTTTGCGTTCACGCTCCTTTTCCTGCATGGCACGTCCGGTCTTTTCCTTTACCATCTGTCTGATATTGTCATAATGCATCCGCAAATCCGGACTGCCGAAGTCGGGATTTATCCACTGTTCGTTATCGGTGGATAGTTCAGGAACGACATAGATTCTGGACTCTCCGATGTGGCGCATGTATTCGGCAGTCCTCCTGTTGTGAGCCTCGCTCGATGCGATGTTGCAGGGCTTGATATGTATGCTTGATTTTGTTGCCATAGATACTTGTTTTTTGGTTTGTACTTTATTGTTTGCTTTTCCGCTGTCCGTAAACGCATGGGGTTCTTAGGGGTGCAACCCATAAGCGGAGATTGCAAAGAGAGGGTCACTCTTTGCTCTGGGTTCTCAGGGGAGAAACGCCCTGAGTGGGTCATTAGGGTAAAACCCTAATCCCCTCGGGAGAGCCCACAACTACGTAAGCGGAGCGTGTAGTTATAGTGGGCTATATCAATGGCAAGCCATTGTCTGCAAACTCCAGCCTACGGCTTCCGCTCTCCTCCGTCAGGGAGGTTTTTCATCATCGTTGCCGATTGGAGATGCACCGACCAGCACAAGGTCTAAATCGTCTATCAGTTTTTGCAGGACGGGATTCTTCTCTATCATCCGCTGGAGGATTCTCTCAGCCTCGACCAAGTGGTTGGCTGTACTCATCACCTTGCCCTCCCGTATCTGAAAGATAATCCAATCGGCTATGTCGATATGGGCTTCTTTTTGTTTCGGGGTGGCATTCCTTTCGATGATGTCCGAAACCACCACCTTACAAAAGTACATGCTCTCGGCTCGCTGTTTCCACTCGGCATAAGCATCGGCATCGGGAAAGAGAAGCACGGTTCGCCCTGACAGTACACGGAGTTTCTCTTCTCTCATCTGACTCTTACCACCCGTAGCCAGCCATACATAATCGGGGAAGATAGCAGAACCGATAACGGCACTCTTCTCGGATTCCACCAAGACCACCACCTTGTCGGGATGCGTTTTCAACAAGTGTTCCCCGAAAAGGCATTGGGATAGTTGCCAATCCTCTGCCAACACACGCTGCTTTTTCAATATGCTGTGTATCCAGTTCACTGCCGATGTCTGTCCTCCCTTGATACGGTGTCCGTCTTCGGGATTGTACTGCATCACCTTTCCCGTGCGTACCTTGCCCGTCCTGTCTATCTGCCAAAAGATAACAGAGCCGTCACGGGTAGCCCCCAAACGGTATTCCTCCAACAACCGCTTCAACACCTCTTTCGCCTTGTCGCCATAGTAGGAAGTAAGGAGTGTGAAGAGGAAACGGAAGAAATTGCTACGCTCGCTTTGCGACTTCTCCACATAGTGAGGGGGAATATAGCCGATGGCTGTCGGCTTACTTTGCTGCTTCACTTTCTTCTGCTCTGCTCTTTGCCTGTCAAAAGAGAAATCATTGGTAGTTCTGTGTTCAGGATGCTCTTGAAAATACTCTTTCGGAGTGTAGTGATACCCACAACCGCTTTCGTGGTTACATCTGCCGACCGATGGATGCAACGGCACATTATTTTCGTCCACGTAATAGACGAAAGAATGCCTGTCTCCGCATTTGGGGCAGGTATGCCGTGTTGCCGTTCCTTTATACTTCTGTAATGAATAATTGCCCATAGCTTAGTCCGTTTTTGATGGTTGATTGTCGGCTGTCCCATCCTGTCCCATTGTCCCACACTCTAAGGGTTGGGACAGTGGGACACTTGGGACACCTGCGTTTTTACTCTCTTTGCTGCGCTGGATGATACGGTTTACGGTGGACTTGCCACAATTCACCTGTGAGGCTATCTCCCTGACGGACTTGCCCGATTGGGAGAGTTGCAGAATTTGGCAATCCCTTTGGCTTGATTCATTGTCGCCCAATTTTTTCAAGTGTTCCTTTTCCGTGGAATAGCCCCTGAACACGAACTGCAAGAAAGCATCCACCTTGTCAATCTCGTAAACGATTACATTATCCGCATCATGAGAGAACGTGCCATAGCGCACTTTAAGCTGCTTCACATAGCGAAGCCCTCCGTCTTGGGCACTTTTTCCAATGGTGAACACGCTGTCAAAGAAATTGTAGAGCCGTTTGCTTCCGGCAAGGTCGTTGGATGTGATGGGACAATCCAAAGAGCGTTTGGGCGTATGTGCTAGGACAAGGATAGAGAGCGCATATCTCTTTTTGAGATTGTTCAGCTGAATCATCAGCCGTCCTGCGGCATCGCCTTTCTCCATGGCGCAACACAGGTAGGTAAGATTGTCAATGATGAAAATCTTGCAGTCGGTCTGCACAGCCATCTGTTCAATGCCGCCTATGATAGCTTCCTCAAAGTTGGCATCCAAAAGCTGGTTGCAGTCAATAGACACCCGATAGAGTTTGTCGGGAAAGGTGTAGAGCTCTCCATGCTCGTTGGTATAGCGGAGCTGGAACTGCTTTTCGGACAGTTCAAAGTCCAGATACAGCACATTGTCGGTTCGGGCGATGCGGTCGGCTATCTGCACGGCAAGGATGGACTTGCCCACGTTGGAATCGGCAAACAAGCAGGAGAGTTCCCCCTCGTACCAAAAGCTGTCCCACAGCGCACGGGGCGTAGGCAATAACGATGCTTCAAGAATGGTTTGGTTTGCCGTCTTGATATTCATCATGCCTACACTGTCGGGCATACCGTTATGCGCTTGGGATGCTTTTGTGAGGTCGCCACGTATCAGGTTGATATAGTTCTTATCCTCTTCCATATCATTCACCAGTTACGTGGGTTGGGCTTGCGACGGTGGGAAGAGGATAAGGACTTGTTCAGTTCCTCGTCTGACAACGGTATGGGATTCTTTCGGGCGGTTTCCAGCCACTTGTCCAGTTCGTCACGGTAAAGGCAATAGCGTTTGCCGGGCTTGGTGGCAGGGATTGTCCCTTCTGACAGTTTCATGTAGAGCGTACCCTTAGGGATACCTAAATACTCTGCTGCCTCGTCCACAGACATGGGCACGTGGGTGTCCACCGTTTTGGCATTGTTCACACTGCGCTGCTCGGCGAGCAGGCTTTTCAGGCTCATCACTTCGTCTCGAAGCTGAGCGACAACCTCGGGGAGGTCGTTGAAGGTAAGAATTGATTTTTCCATTCGCGTACTCGTCTCTTTTGTAAGACTTGGCGCAAAGGACTGAAATGATATATCCGTGAATATCTCCACGACACGTCATTGCAAAATAATTCCCGAATAATTAAGCCCAGCCATAAATGACGGGTAAAATTACTCGGGAAACGATGTAAAACAGGCGGTTATGAGTTACCGGATGGTTGTCGTTGGTGTCGTGATTATCCTAATTCCGCACATAATCCTCGGGATAGTGGAAATCAAGTTTGCCGTTTTCGGGTTCATCAATGGGAATTTCCGTCTTTAACGGCTCTACCTTGAAATTCTTGATGGTTGATAAGTCTGTATCAGCAAACGATTTCGGGAAAAGGGCTTTGATGAACTTGGCACGGTTATCCCCATTGTAGTATCTCTTGTACAGGAAACGCTCAGAGATATTCCATACGAAGTGACGGAGTGGAATGTTGTTGATGTCTTTGGTAAACGGTCTTTGTATGGGCTTCGGGGTATAAGTGTTAAGATTCATCCATTTGTCCACCTCAGTACAGATGTGGTTCACGGTTTCTTGGTCGGCAATGCGAGGCAGGTAATAATGGCAATACTCCATGACCATGCGGATGCGCTCTTCCTTTTCCCGTTGCTCTCTGCTTGCGTAATTGGCACGGTTCTTTTCGTGAAGATCCGGGGCGATAGTAAGCTCTATCGGTTGTGTTTGGATAAGTGTCTCTTCTTTTGTCGGGGATGATTCGGGTACAGGCTCAGGGACTGATGTAGGTCCAGGCACAGATGTGGCTTCTTCAAGTGTATTTTGTGACAGTTCTTCCTGCACCTCTATGGCTTCGGCAATCGTTTCTTTCTTGCCGAACTTGATTTTGTAGATTTCGTATGTATCAAAGATAAGTGTCTGAAAGGAGAGATAGAGCAACCATCCCAACAGGTTACAGCATACGAATACTATCCACCTGACAAAGTTGTCTTGGTTGAAGCTGTCCGCTATTACCAGCGTGGCAATGGAAGATATTAGGACGATGGCGAAGCCGACAAAGCCCAAGATGATGTATTTGTCCTTGATTGATGATTCCATATTTCGTTGAGAGATTGAATGTTCCTGTATTATTTTGTGCAAAGTTAATGCTATTTTTCCCAATTACTGCCCGTTATTTGCGGTTAGAACGGTCTTTTTCAATGTATTTCACGAAATGTCATCATATCATACTCTGTTTCATACTCTGAGGGGCTTATAAATGGTGGCATCAAGCCAAAAACATAGAGGGGCGATTATAGCCTTGTAGCCATAACCGCCCCTCTGAATACCTGTCAATGTGAGACATTTATGCCTCCTTGCGCTTCAAGGTTATCTTGTCCACCACCTGACACATCTGCTGCGCTGCTATCTTGGAATAGATTTGTGTGGTGGTAATGTTCTTATGTCCGAGATAGGCTTGGATGACAGCCATGTCCGTTCCCATTTCCACGTGCAGGCTTCCGAAGCTGTGGCGGGTACAGTGAAAGGTGATTTTCTTGGTTATCCCTGCTGCCGTGAGCCACCGTTGGAGTGGTCCTTGCAGCATCTTGTCCTTGAAATCCTCAAAGATAAGTCCCTCGCCCCGTTCTCCCAGCAGTCCATAGGCTTCATCACTGATGGGGTTATGCACTATTTCTTTGGTTTTCTGCATACGGGTGGTAACGAACATCCTGCCGTTGGTGTATGGTTGTATCTGCTGCCACGTGAGCTGTCTGATGTCGCTCTTTCTCAGTCCCGTAAGACAGGCGAAAAGAAAAGCTTTTTTCAAGACCTCCTCCTCACAGGGTGTTTCGGCAAGCCGTATCAGTTCCTCTTGGCTCAAATGCTCCCTGATGGTGGGAATGCACTCGATGCGGTCTAAGAAGCCGTTTGGGTTCTCCTTTATCTTCCTGTCACGGTAAGCGGTGTGCAGCACGGCACGGAAAGTTGACCAATAGCCTGCTGCGGAGTTGATGTGCAGCTTTTGGTTGGTGTGGATGGATTGGGGTGCATCAAGCAGGTATTCCATGAACTTGCGGCACAAATCCACATCCACCTCCTCAAAGGTGCATTTGCCGTTCACGAACCGCTGGAAATGCTTGTATACGTGCTGCCACTTGATATTCTTGCGGTCAGCCAGTCCTTTGAAATAGGCAAGGAAATCGCCCTTCATCTTGGTCTTGTCAAAAAAGCCGTTGTTTTCATTGAAAATGGCTTCGTAGCGCTGGTTGCGCAGGATGACCGCTTTCTTCATCATGCGTGCGTTGAAGTCCCGTTCCTGCTGGTTTGCAGGTTTGGCGAAGATGTAAATTCCTAAGGCTTCACGTGTAATCACTCTCATGGTGACATTGTCACGGTAGCCGGGATAGTAGTCAAGGCATAGTGAATACTGTGTCCCGTTCTTAATCTTGCGCTTACGCAAGGTAACTGTTTTGCATTTACTCATAATAATTATGTTTTAATTGGTTGTATACATTTTGGAGTTGTATCCATGTTTCCGATGGCAAAGGAACAACGTGAAATATCCGTGAATACCTCCACGATACATCATTTTGAAATAATTTTCGATAATCCCGATTTTTCACGGTTATTTGTTCCTTTCAGCCATGACACGCTCCACATCTGAGCGCAAAAGCAGGTTTTTCACACCCACCTTTATCTTTTCGATGTGCTTCACCTTGACGATATGGCAGATGTTGGCTGACGAAAGACCATAGATTTGCTGCACCTGCTCAACGGTATAGTAGCGTTCATCGTTCACAAGGTCAGTTCTGCGGAGTTCGTTCAAATGTGATTTGGAGTAATAGGTACGCCCGTACTCTCTTTTAGTGGGTATCTTATGGCGATAGGTGTAGGCACGGAGTGCGGTCGGCTTCATGCCGAACAGTTCCTCCACCTCCTCGGTCAGTAGCCAGTCGGTAATTTCGCTAATATCAACTGCCACACCGAAAAACTCGTCAATATGCTTCTTGCTGTAATAGTTCTTTCCTGCGATACGGCAGATGGGGATATGGTTACGCTTGGCGGAAGTGTAAAGCCATGACTGCTTTACCTTAAAAAGGGACATCACCTCCTCGCCCGAATAGAAGTCCAACACTTCTTCGCTTTCCTTTTCCCTTTTTTCTCTTTTGGCAGGTAAGGAAGATGAAGATGATTTCCTTGGTGTGGAGGTGTTGCCGGGCAGGATGCGGTGATAGGGATTGCCCTCCAACATCTGCTCGATGTCGGCTCTGCGGATGAATGCCATGCGGTTGCTGATGCGTGAGGCTTTCAGCTTGCCGATGGCTACAAGTTTGTAAATGTACTGTCGGGAACAGCCCATGAGGATGGCTGCTTTGGAAAAGGTGAGATACTCCTGATGCTGTATCTCCATCAAGGGTTGGGCGACTTTGAAGAGGTTGTTCTTCTGCATCACTCTGGCTCGTTTGGCTTCTGCCTGACAAGCCTCACTGCAATATCTTTGCATACCGCTTCGGGTTACAAAGGACTTGCCGCAAAAACTGCATTTTCTGGTTGCTTTCATACCGTTTTATCGTTTAATGGTTCATTTCTTCAATCCTATATCTCTGAAATGGTAAACGGATGTGAACGGAAGTCAACCATTGTCGCTTTTCTACACAGTGTGACTGTTTCCGCATATCGGGGCGGTTATTGTCGCTTGTCGTAAACGGTTGTAAACCCTTGTCAACTGTCTGCACGGTGTGACAAAAAACAAGCCCCGCAAATTCTCCACGTCAGAAATACGTCTCAAAAATATGTGGAAATTTGGGAAGCGACAAATGGCAACCGAAAAGTGTTAAATTTTAGAATATGCTGGTAATTAAAGATTTACACTCGGATATTTCTGATTAGTTTTGGTTGTTCTATGGTTATAAATACACAAAACGGATATGGTTGGTCAAGTTATTATTCGGTAATTCAGCATTGTAATATGTTATTAAAGTATACTCCTGGAATAAGTTTTGGAGTGGAATCTGATAAAAACAGGCTGTTGGCAGAAGCATATTGCATAAGGGGATATATGTATTTCTGTGTAGCTCGTATATGGGGAGATGCTCCTATAGAACTGGAACCGACAGAAAGTTCCAATAAGCCTAAATTAGCAAGGGAGCCGGCAGAGCAAGTTTTAGAACGGGCTCTAAGTGATGTGAATGCAGCAATCAATCTCTTCCCGGAAGAAAGTTATACGAATGGAAAAGGAAGAGCCTCAAAACCGGCATGTTATGCACTGAAAGCCGATATTTTGTTATGGAAAGCGAAAGTCTTGAATGGTTCTGAGCAGGATTTGAAAGATGTTATCACTTATGCTGATTTAGCAAGTAAAGGTCTTTCTTTTGAAGACAATTTTGCCGATATTTATGGTACTAAATATGGAAAAGAAGTGATATGGACTATTCACTTTGAGATTTATGAAAAGGAAGCCCAATATAGTCAAAGTTTGAAGCCAAGAGATGTATTTGTGGAAAAGGCAGTAAATAAAGATGAAATACCTTATGCAAAAGGTGGGGCTCGCAGTACTTATGCACCAAGCTCTTTTTTAATAGATCTTTTTAATGCTAATCCCACTGATATTAGAACAAAAGAGTCTTTTATAATAGCTAAGGATGCGGGAGGAAATGAGATCGGTATTTTCGATAATAAGATGAAGGGGACAAAAACAGAAGGTGATCGTACCTATGATTCGGATATTATCATTTATCGACTTGCAGAGATGTATTTGTTCAAGGCCGAAGCTTATGCAGCATTGAATCAGACACCGCAGGCTATCATTGAGTTAAATAAAGTCAGGGATCGTGCTAAGATAGGTATTTATAATGGAAGTACGGATAAAAAAGTAGTGGAAAAGGAGATTCTGAATGAGCGTGCAAGAGAATTATATCTTGAAAGGAAAAGATGGCCTGATCTTCTCAGATTCCATTTTGGTGGAACAATAGATGTCTATCAGGAAGTTCCGAACTTGAAAAAGAAAGCTATTGATAATATTATTATTCCATTATATCTCGCAATTCCACTAAGTGATATGAATATTAATCCTAATCTGAAACAAACCCAAGGATATGAAAACTTATAAGATTCTGACATGTATATTTCTTATGACGAGCCTATTCACACAGGCTTGTCAAAAAGATGATGATTCACAAGATACTCCGGTTCCACCTTCACCTGAAGAGGAAGTTCCAGCATCCCAATTCGATTATGTCTATAGTCAGGGAGTAGACGGATATGAAGTCTATAGAATACCTGCTATTGTTAAGACGCAGAGTAATACCTTATTGGCATTTGCAGAGGCTAGAAAAGCTAGAAGTAATGGAGACAGTGGAGATATAGATCTTGTTGTTAAGCGTTCGTCTGATAATGGAAAAACATGGAGTAAACAAATAATGATATGGGATGATGGGCAGAATACTTGTGGAAATCCTGTTCCGATTGTTGATGATAAAGGTAGAATACATTTGTTAATGACATGGAATTATCAAACAGATAAGTGGGGAACAATAACCAATGGAACCGGAGAAAACACTCGGCGTCCGTATTATACCTATTCGGATGATGACGGTGTCACTTGGGCATCTCCTGTTGAGATAACTTCTGCTGTGAAAAAAGAAAAATGGGATTGGTACGCTACTGGACCTTGTCATGGTATTCAAATTCAGAAAGGGACCAATAGGGGACGTTTAATTGCTCCAAACTATTTTACTACTAGGGAAAATGGAAAAGTAAAAAGTTATTCGCATATTATTTATTCTGATGATTACGGAAAGACATGGAAACCAGGTGAACCAACTCCGGTTAGTGGTGTTGGCGAATGTTCTGTTGCTGAAATAGGAGAGGGAACTTTAATGTTGAATATGAGAGCGGATGAAGGATTCTACCGAAAAAATAGTATTAGTCAGGATGGTGGTATAACGTGGTCTAATCCTCAAGCTAGCAACGATCAAATAGATTGTAAATGTCAGGGTAGTATACTATCAATAGGACAATCTGTTTTTCTCTCAAATGCAGCTTCTGCTACAGAACGTATTAATATGACTATTAAGAAAAGCTCTGATGGTGGAAAAAGTTGGAAAGGGCAATATATTGTGTATGAAGGAAACTCTGGTTATTCGGATTTGGTTGAACTCTCTGATTCACAGATTGCTCTTATATATGAAGGTGGAGAAAAAAGATATACAGATGGATTGGCTTTTAAAGTTGTCAGTATAAAATCGATACAATGAATTGGTGTCAATACATATTGTTCAGACTGTTTTTATTTTCCTGTTCTGATGTGCAGGAGAATACAGATATAAGTTTAACACGCATAAATATGAGTATAAAGAAAAGTGCGGATAATGGTAAAACATGGTCGGCAGGATATGTCGTATATAGTGGGGCTTCGCCTATTCTGATATCGTAATGTTCTCTGATAATGAAATAGGAATTTTATATGAAAATGGCAGCTCAAAGCTATACGAAAAGATTAGTTTTGAGAGAATTAGAATTAATAAAATACAATGAATTTAATATATCACTGATATGAAAAGAAAAGTTTTATATTTATTACAGTGTGTCGTTATGATAGTATTGTCTGCTTGTTCTGAAGATGATTTGCAATCATTACAGGCAGCATTTGAATCGAATGTTCAGGAAGTCACAATGGGTGAAAGTGTCACTTTCAAAGATGCTTCTACCGGTGAACCGACTAAGTGGAACTGGCATTTTGATGGAGGAGAACCGGAGACTTCGGTCTTATTCAGTCCTAGTGTTGTGTACAATAAACCTGGAGTTTATTCTGTCATTTTGTCTGTTGGACGAGGAAGCAATGTTAATGAAATTGTGAAAGAACAATATATTACTGTCAACTACCCATCTCAGATAACAGCCAACTTCTCTGCAGATAAGACTACTGCAACAAATGAAGATATTATATCTTTCAAAGATTTATCTAAAGGCTATCCTAATGAATGGTTGTGGAGTTTTACTCCTAAAGAAGGTGGAGAAATTATTACTTCAACAGAACAAAATCCACAAATGATGTTCTCTCCGGGAATTTATACGGTTAAATTAGTGGCAAAAAATCCGAAAGCATCTTCTGATAAAGTAATGGTGGATTATATCACTGTTATTGATAAGAATGCGATTGCCGCAGATTTTGGAGCACAATGCCGGAATACATATGCCGGAGGATATATTCACTTTTTAGATAAAACATTGGGAATGGTGGAAGACTGGAAATGGACTTTTGAAGGAGGTAATCCTTCTGTTTCAACAGATCAGAATCCTGTGGTGCAGTATGTAAATCCTGGAAAATATAAAGTGACGTTAACGGCCAAAAACTCGGTGAACAGTTCCGTAAAAGAGAAAGAAGGATACGTATATGTCATTTCTGCAGAAAAACTAGTGTTATATTTACCATTCGATGGTGATAATAAAGATATAGGTCCCAATCAATTGAACCCTGAAGAACTTATAGGAGGAACTGGGGCAAATGTCTATAATGCTCCGGCACGTTTTTCTGGCGAAAGTGCTGAATGTAGATTCGCTGCTCATTTCCAGGGAGATAAAGAAAATTATTCAATATTGTCTATTCCTGAAGAAGGGTTAAAGAGCCACTATACGGAGAGTGAGTTTACTGTTGCATTCTGGGTGAAGACTTCAAATATGACTGGAAAGAATGCTATATTCCATCAAGGTGTTGGTCCTGGTGCTACATATACTGATCCTGTCCCAAGACAAAGTTGGTTCAGACTTGATACTAGTGGTAAAACTGTTGTGTTCTGCGTAGAATATAAAGGTAAGGCTGGAAACTGGGCTGAATATGAAGGAAAACGGATGGATGATGGTGAATGGCATCATTATGTTTGTGTTTATCAAAAAGTTGATGGCAAAAGGGATAGTTATCTTTATATAGACGGAGAAAAAGTTATTGAAAAGAAAGGGGTTATTGACAAAGTAGTTGATAATTGGCCATATTACATTGGTTGTAATTATCGCTTTACTAATGGAGCATTTGCCCCTGAAAACTTTTTAAATGGTTATCTGGATGATTTTATTTTGTACGAAAGAATATTATCAGAAAGTGAAATAAAAGAATTATATAATAATTAAATATTAATAGGTAGAACTTCTCTATTATAAAGAGGAGTTCTACATTAAAGAGTTTTCATAATATGAAAAAAATTATCTCACTTGTTTTTATGTTTATTAGTTGCATTGGGATATATGCTCAACAAATAATGGACGCAACTGCGGCATATAAAAAGGCGAATGACTTATTGGAACGATTGACGATAGAAGAGAAGGCACTTATGGTCAGAGGATATAATAAATTCTTTATTAAAGGATTCGAAGAGAAAGGGATACTTCCCATTTACTTGTCGGATGCAACACAAGGAGTAAATATCCGAAATAATTTGCCTGATCCTAATGTGGTGAAACAATTGGAACGCTCAACAGCTTTTCCTTCTCCTATATTGTTAGCCTCTACATTTTCTCCAGATCTATCTTACCAATATGCAAAAGCTATTGGTGAGGAATGTAGAGCCGGAGGTATCGAAGTTTTGTTGGGTCCTGGATTAAATATTTATCGACAATCTCAATGTGCAAGAAACTTTGAATATTTTGGAGAAGATCCTTATTTAGTATCTCAAATGGTAAGTCAATATGTAACGGGACTTCAAAGTACAGGCACAGCGGCTTGTTTGAAGCATTTCTATGGGAACAACACCGAATTTTATCGTAAACGGAGTAATTCTATCATTAGCGAACGAGCTATGAATGAAATCTATTTACCTGGTTTTAAGGCAGGAATAGATGCAGGTGCTATGTCTGTAATGACCTCGTATAACCAAATTGATGGAGAGTGGACTGGGCAAAGTTCATATGTTATTAAGAATATTCTTAGAGAAAAATTGGGATTTAAATGGTTGGTAATGAGTGATTGGAATTCGGTGTGGAATTTGGAGAAAGTTATTAAATCAGGACAGAATTTGGAGATGCCTGGTTCATATAATTTTGGAGAATCTGTGTTGGGTTTATACCATCAGAAAAAAATCACAGAAAAAGATTTAGATGATATGGTGCGTCCTATTTTGGCTACTTGTATTGCAATGGGATTTTATGATAGGTCCAAATATGACTTGTCTTTGCTTGATAAGTATCAGGAGCATGAAAAAATTGCACGACAAGTGGCAGAAGAAGGAATTGTTTTACTTAAAAACAGAGATAATATTTTGCCACTTGATCCAACAAAGAATAGAAAAATATTATTGACAGGTAAGTTTATATATGAAATACCTCGTGGCTATGGAGCTGCAGAAGTAATCGGCTACAATAATGTAAGTCTGATTGAAGCATTACAGAGAGCTTTTGGCAGAACAGTGTATTATATAGAAAAGCCTACTGTAGCTGATATAAAAGAGGCTGACATCGTTTTGCTAAGTATGGGTACGCGAGATAAAGAAGCAATAGAACGTCCATTTGCTTTGCCAAAAGAAGATGAATCATTAATGCGATATGTCACTAAAAATAATCCTAATACTATTGCTATCCTCAATACGGGATCAGCTATTGATATGTCTGCATGGAATGATCGATTGGCGGGTTTGATTTACGGGTGGTATGGAGGACAATCGGGTTTTGAAGCACTTACAGATATTATCACAGGTAAGGTAACTCCTTCTGGTAAGTTACCAATGACTATAGAAAAAACATTTGAGGACTCACCAGCATGGGGATACTTACCTAAAGGGGCGTCACTCTATAATGAACTTAAAAATGAGCATCTTATCAATGTGTATGATGTGAATTATGGAGAAAGTGTATTAGTGGGATATAGATGGTATGATACAAAAAATATAGAACCACTTTATCCTTTTGGGTATGGGCTTTCTTATACAACTTTTACATTGACTAAACCACGTTTGTCATCTAAAAAAATGAATGACCAAATGATAAGATGTTCGGTGACTATTACAAATACAGGAAGTCAGAAAGGAGCTGAAGTGATACAGCTATATCTCAAAGAAAATCAACCATCTGTGTTGCGTCCCGAGAAAGAACTGAAAAGGTTTAAGAAGATATTTTTAAATTCAGGAGAGAATCAAACTGTAGAATTTGAAATAACGCCAGAGGATTTGGCTTTCTGGGATGATGAAACGCATGATTGGAAAGTGAATTCCGGTCAATATTCTATTTTATTAGGAACATCCTCCAGACATATTAGTCATATTCTTTCTTTCACAAAAGAATGATTGTATAGCTGTCATTTTATTAGGAGATACAATAAGCATGAATTTCAGTTATGATGGAAAATCAAAAGGTCTTGATATATCGGCAAAAGGCTTTTGATTAATCATGAATTAGTAGGTTGAATCAAGTATTTTTCTTAATAATCAGTGTTTTCAGTAGCTTATTTTTATATTTGCGTATAAATGAAAGAAATATGATGAAAACTCTATTTATTAGGATACTTCGCTTTTTGATGCTTCTGATATTTATTGCTTCGTGTGGCATTGGATATGTTATCTACGAAGATACACTGACTGCCTGGTGGATACCTCTTGGAATGGCGCTTTTGATTGCTCTTGTTACTATCCCATTCTATAAGAAATGGATATGGCTGACAACCATGGATGGTAAAGTAATTAATTGTTTGTGTCATCTGGCTTGCATCGGTGCCATCAGTTATGTCTTGTTTCTTGGCGGTAATTATTGGTTTGCCGATCCTGCTTCCACACACGAAGAAACAGTGATGGTACAGAAAAAATATGTGGAAACACATAAGAAGACCCGTAGAGTAGGCAGGCATCGTTATGTTTCGGATGGCATACGTAAGGAATACTATTTGCAGGTAGCTTTTGAGAATGGAGCTGTGGAAGAGCTGCATGTGTCACTTTCCACTTATAATAAGGCCAAGGCAGGTGCATCGAAGATACTGACTTTACAAAAAGGCTTTTTCGGATTACCGGTGATTACAAAAGGACTTTAATCAATCATTATGATATAGATATGGAAAATAGAGAATTGTATGAAAGAATGCTGTCGGGGACTATGTATAATGATTTGTCTACAGAACTGGTTCAGAGAAGAGAACAAGTCGTTTTTCTGACTAATGATTATAACTCTACTTATGGAAAACCCAAAGAGGTTCGTGAAGCATTATTACGCAATTTGTTGAAAGGCATTGGGGAGAATGTTCACTTCGAACCCAATTTCCGGTGTGAGTTTGGATTTAATATCACTATAGGAAACAACTTCTTTGCTAATTTTGATTGCATCATGTTGGATGGGAATCTTATTACAATAGGGGATAATGTATTGTTGGGGCCACGTGTAGGATTGTACACAGCAAATCATGCACTTGATGCCCGGGAACGCATTATGGGAGGTTGCTATGCACATCCGATTGTAATAGAGGATAATGTCTGGATTGGTGCAGGCGTTCATATTATGGGTGGTGTTACCATTGGGAGAAATTCGGTAATCGGAGCAGGAAGTGTAGTGACTAAGGATGTGCCGGAAAATGTAATCGCTGCAGGAGTGCCATGTAAAGTAATTCGGGAGATCACGGATAAAGATAAGACCGACTTTTTAGGGTAGGTTGGCGTGTGCTATTAAAAAAAGTCACATCACTTTTAGAGGATATAAATCGTTCTGAAAGTGATGTGTCTTTTAAAAAGAGGTTCTTCTTTAAGTGAAATTCCATAGTTCGGACGATTTTTCGTCTTATCAATTTTGTGTTTTGTCTACAAACGGGATGTATTCGTCTCATTTCAAAAATCGGCAATCTTCTATACTCTATCTTCGTGACGAAATAAAAACAGAATAAAATCATGAAGATGAATAAAACTAGATTATTAGAAAAAATATCTATTCAGTCGGGTATCTCCGCAGATGAATGCAGCACAGTACTCAAAACCTTTGAAAGAGTTCTTGGTGAAGAGTTAACCCGAAAAACACATCGTTATGGCGGGTGGATACTTTTGTTGGTTGCTTTGTTGGTATCCGCAGTGGCTTTTAGTCAGACACCGCAGAGAAAAGGCCCGCCGGTACAGACAATCCGGGGAATGGTTATTGACGGGGATTCAAAACACCCGATACCGTATGCAACGGTGAGATTATCCGAAAAAGAGGGAACTGGTACGATAACAGACAGTCTCGGTCGTTTCAGCATACCACAGGTTCCTGTTGGACGGCATACGGTAGAGGCAGCCTTTATGGGATATGAACCGGGTATTTTCAGAGAGATACTGGTAACTTCCGCCAAAGAGGTTTATTTGGAAATTCCTTTGAAAGAAAGTGTAAACGAACTCAATGAAGTAGTGATTCGTGCCAGGACCAATAAAGAGGAAGCGATGAATAAGATGGCTACTACTGGAGCCCGTATGTTGAGTGTGGAAGAAGCGAGCCGCTATGCCGGAGGTTTTGACGACCCTGCCCGTTTGGTATCTTCCTTTGCCGGAGTGGCCCCCAGTGTATCTTCCAATGGAATATCCATTCATGGCAATGCTCCCCATCTGTTGCAGTGGCGATTGGAAGACGTTGAAATTCCGAACCCGAATCACTTTGCGGATATTGCCACATTGGGTGGAGGGATACTTTCATCTCTTAGTTCGCAGGTATTGGGTAATTCCGATTTCTTTACCGGAGCTTTTCCGGCAGAATATGGAAATGCGGTATCTGGTGTGTTTGATATGAAATTGCGTAATGGAAATAACCAGAAGAATGAGAATACGCTTCAAGTGGGCATCATGGGAATTGATGTAGCTTCCGAAGGACCGTTAAGCAAGAAGCACAAAGCATCCTATATTTTCAATTATCGGTATTCCACAACAGGACTTCTGAACTTGGAGGGCGGAAAGATGGACTATCAGGACTTGAACTTCAAACTGAATTTCCCGACACAGAAAGCAGGAACATTCTCTGTCTGGGGAACCAGCCTGATTGATAAATTCGGCAGTGATTTTGAAAAGAATACGGATAAATGGGAATATATGAGCGACCGTAGCGAATCAAAAGACAAACAGTATATGGCTGCCGGAGGTATCAGCCACCGTTATTTCTTCAACAATGACGCATCACTGAAAACCACTATTGCCGGTACTTATTCGCAATTGGACGGTGGAGCAACCATGTTTAACCACTCTTTGGAATCCACCCCCTACATGGATCTTAACTCAAAACATACTAACTTAATACTAACTTCGACTTTTAACCGTAAATTCAGTAACCGTTTTACTAATAAGACAGGATTTACGTATAATGCCATGTTCTATCAAATGAATCTTGCCATTGCTCCTTATGAAGCCGAATCACTGGAAACCGTATCTCAAGGAAAAGGTAATACGAGTCTGATATCTGCCTACAATAGTTCTTCTGTAGGATTGACGGAACGCTGGACGCTCAATGCCGGTATTTACGGGCAATTTCTGACTCTGAATAATAAATGGTCTGTTGAACCCCGTATTGGTTTGAAATGGCAAGCTACTCCGAAAGCAACTTTTGCACTGGCTTATGGTATGTACAGTCGCATGGAGAAAATGGACGTCTATTTTGTGAAAACGAAAAGTACAGGAGACAAATCCGTCAACAAGGAACTCGATTTCACCAAAGCGAAGCACGTCATGTTATCTTTTGGATACAAAATATCCGATCGCATGAATCTGAAAATAGAACCTTATATCCAATTTCTCCATGATGTGCCTGTGATGGCTGACAGCTCTTATTCCGTACTCAACCGTTCTGATTTCTATGTGGAAGACGCATTGGTTAATAAAGGAAGAGGACGCAACATCGGTATTGACATCACTTTAGAACGTTTCCTGGAAAAAGGACTCTATTACATGATTTCCGGTTCTCTTTTCGATTCCCGCTACCGGGGCGGAGACGGTGTGTGGTACAATACGAAGTTTAATCGGAATTATGTCATCAACGGACTGATTGGAAAGGAATGGATGCTGGGACGTAACAGACAGAATATTCTTAGCATCAATCTGAAATTGACCTTACAAGGAGGTGACCGGTATTCTCCGATTGACAGGGAAGCAACGATGAATCATCCTGATAAAGAGGTACAGTATGACGAAACGAAAGCATTTTCTAAACAGTATTCTCCCATGCTTATCGGCAACTATACCGTGAGTTACCGCATCAACAAGAAGAAAGTCTCTCATGAGTTTGCAGTGAAAGGACTTAATTTTACCGGTGCGAAAGAACACTATGGACATGAATATAATGTGAAAACTGGAAAAATTGATGTTAGTGACGGTTCTACAACATTGACAAATGTGAGTTATAAACTTGAATTTTAAATAACCGATATAGAAGTCCAACCGGAAAAATGTTTTATCTTCGTCCCCGGAGATAAAACATCTTCCCTGATTAAATACACGATGGCTGAAACAATAACAACAGACAATAAATCTACTTTATTATATCGATTCCTCGTTAGTCCGGAACTTCGATGGGCGCGTTATCTGGTGCTTATTATGGTGTTGGCTACCATATCATTCAATCAGGTTTTTATTATATTCCTCGATTATCGGGATATATTGGGAGGATGGATTTATACATTCACTTTCTTATATCTACTGACTTATATAGGAGTTATTTATCTGAATCTTTTCTGGCTCTTTCCAAAGTTTTTGCTGAAAAGACGCTATCTAACCTACATATCCTTACTTTCAGTAGCAATGATGCTTGCCCTGGCAATACAAATGGCAACGGAATATGTATCTTATTCCTGCTGGCCGGAATTTTACGAACGTGCCTCCTATTTCTCCATACCTATAGTGATGGATTATATATCTTCTTTCATGTTGTCCACACTCTGCATGATAGGAGGAACAATGACCGTTCTCCTGAAAGAATGGATGATAGATCATCAACGTGTCTCACAAATGGAAAAGGTTCACGTTCTTTCGGAAGTGGAACAGCTAAAAGAACAAGTCAGCCCCGAACTTCTTTTCAAAACATTGCATCATTCGGGGGAACTGACATTGAGCGAACCGGAAAAAGCTTCGAAGATGCTGATGAAATTAAGTCAACTACTTCGCTATCAGCTATATGATTGCAGCAGAACAAAGGTATTGCTTAGTAGTGAAATTAATTTCCTGAATAATTACCTGACCTTGGAACAGAATTCTCAGGCACAATTCAATTATGAACTGCTTGCGGATGGAGAAGTAAATAGAACACTGGTTCCACCCTTGCTTTTCATTCCATTTGTGCAATATATTGTAAAATCAATCAACGAACAGCGAACATCAATCCCTGTTTCTCTCAAAATCCATTTGAAAGTAGAAGAGAACACAATTATATTCACTTGTCTTTGCCTACAAGTGAATCTTTTGGAAGATAAAGGACTTGAAAGAATCCGCCAAAGACTGAACTTATTATATGGCAATCGTTACAGACTATTCCTGACGACAGAAAGCATCTGGTTGGAATTGAAAGGAGGTGAAGTATGAACCTGAATACAGAACATAGAAGAATGGAAGATAAAAGCGTTACAGCTTTTCTGCTAAGTCCTCATTACCGGACATGTAGACATCTGTTACTGCAAATAATAGTTCTTTTGATGACTATTAATGTCTTTTGGTACGAACCTTTGCAGTCAGTTTCTTTTTGGCGGCGTTTTGGTGGATTCCTGGCATATTTTGTTTCCATTAATACGGTAATCTATATGAACCTGTATATATTAGTACCCTGTTTTCTGTTGAAGAACCGTTTGGGGCACTATGTCCTGGCGGCTGTCCTGACGAATTTGGTAGTCATCGTCTTCCTTTCAGTCACCCAGGGATTACTCTTTGAAGTAATTCTGCCCGGAAAAGATCCTGGCAGATTCGCTACTTTCATTAATACTTTTTCGGGGATACTGACCATCGGTTTTGTTACCGCAGGTTCGGCAGCCATATCCTTGTTTACCCATTGGTTGCGTTATAACCTGCGTATTGACGAACTCGAGTCCACTACTTTGCAATCCGAACTGACATTTCTGAAGAATCAGATTAACCCGCATTTTCTTTTCAATATGCTGAATAATGCCAATGTCCTGATAAAGAGAAATCCGGAAGAAGCTTCCAAAGTACTTTTTAAACTGGAAGATTTGCTACGGTATCAGATTAACGACAGTTCGCGTGAAAGAGTTTCATTGGCTTCGGATATCCGTTTCCTGAATGACTATCTGAATTTGGAAAAGATACGCCGTGACAATTTCCAGTTTACGTTGAGGCAGGAGGGAGAAGTGGATTCCATTTGGATTCAGCCTTTGTTATTCATTCCTTTTGTGGAAAATGCGGTGAAACATAGTTTTGATAGTGAGCATTCTTCGTATATCCATGTCTTTTTTAAGGTGGATGCTCACCGACTGGATTTCCGGTGTGAGAATTCTAAACCGGCTGTTGCAGTCCGGCAGGGTAAAGTCGGTGGAATCGGACTTGCCAATATCCAGCGTAGGTTAGGATTACTGTATCCTGAACATTATAAGTTGGAACAAAGAGAAGATGAAAATCTCTATTCTGTAATTTTAAGTATAACATTATGAATTGTATCATTGTAGATGATGAACCCTTGGCACGTGAGGCCATGAAGTTATTGATAGAAGAATCCGATAACCTCCAGTTGATAGGCAGTTTTAACAGTGCTGCAACTGCTTCCGACTTTATGGAGCAACAGGGAGTCGATCTGGTTTTTCTGGATATTCAGATGCCTGAGATTACAGGAATAGAGTTTGCCCGTACAATTTCCAAAAAGACACTGGTTATTTTCACCACAGCCTATACAGAATACGCGTTGGATAGCTATGAAGTAGATGCAATCGACTATCTGATTAAGCCTGTCGAAGCGGAACGTTTTCAAAAGGCGGTGGATAAAGCGTTATCCTATCATTCTCTATTATTGAAAGAAGAAAAAGAAGCTATCGAAACGATTGTTGCCGCTGAATATTTCTTCGTAAAGGCAGAGCGCCGGTATTTCAAGGTGAATTTCTCCGATATTCTCTTTATTGAGGGATTGAAAGATTACGTCATTCTTCAACTGAACGACCAGCGTATCATTACTCGCATGAGCCTGAAAGCCATATTCGATTTATTACCAAAATCTATTTTTTTGCGGGTGAATAAATCCTATATCGTCAATACCGATCACATCGAGTCATTTGACAATAATGATATATTTATAAAATCGTATGAAATTGCTATCGGTAATAGTTACCGGGACGACTTCTTTGAAGGTTTTGTAATGAAACAAAGATTGTGATTTTTCATTTTTGTTTGGTTACATAATTTTCAAATGGTATATTTGTAACCAAAATAAAGAATACGTGATTGGCACAACAGACTATATTAGTATTAAGTTAACTGATGAGACGCAGTTTCGTTCTATATTCGACAAATATTACATATCTCTATGTATGTTTGCTAATCAGTATGTCGAAAATGATGCATTAGCGGCTGATATTGTTCAGGAGTGTTTTGTGAAGTTGTGGCAGTTGCGCGATGATTTCATGTATGTGCATCAGATTAAATCATTCCTCTACACGTCGGTACGCAATAAATCTTTGAATGAACTGGAACATACCAAAGTCATGAACGAGTATGCACAGAAAGTTCAGGAAATGAGTAAAGACTCTTTTTTTCAAGACAAGGTCATTGCAGAAGAAAGTTACCGGATATTGGTGGATGCCATTGAAAAACTGCCACCGCAGATGAAAAGCATTATGCAACTGGCACTTGAGGGAAAAAGCAATCCGGAAATTGCTGAAACACTGAATATTTCCGGTGAAACGGTACACTCCCAGAAAAAGATTGCCTACCGTAAATTACGCGTATATTTGAAAGACTATTACTACCTGGTTTTTTACTTTTTATAGTTTCTTTTAAAAAAAATCATTTTAATACACCCTGATTTTCAATTCACCTGTTTTAGTATAAACAACGATTAAAACATGTGAATTATGATAAACCAACATTTCTATATTGCAAGACTCATTGCCAGATACTTATCTGATGAAATCGAGGAAGAAGAACAGGCGGAACTGACTCGGTGGAGAAATGAATCGTCCGAAAACGAACGCCTTTTTCGGGAAATCTGCAAGGAAGAGAACATAAAGCAGAATATGCAGAAGCGGCAAACTTTCCATACAGAGGACGGATGGGAGGGAGTGCAAAGAAAAATCCAACGCCATCGGTTCAGACATCGGATACTGAATATATGTAAATATGCTGCTATTTTCATTTTTCCGGTGGTTGTTGCTACTGTGGCAATATATAAGAGCGGTAATGAACCCCAGCCGTTATCTCAAGTAGCGGAACAAATTGTTCCGGGTGGTAAGAAAGCCGTTCTTATTCTGGATAATGGAGAAGCAATTGATTTGAAGTCTACCTCCGGCGTGGAATTGAAAGAAAAAGATGGTACAGTCATTCAGGTGGATTCTACAGCATTGAATTATCAGCAGGCTCCCGCCCGGACATCCGAAAAACTTGCATATAATAAGGTAAACGTTCCTCGTGGTGGTGAATATCAGCTGACGTTGAGCGATGGAAGTAAAGTACAGTTGAATTCTATGAGTTCCATCCGTTTCCCTGTTCAGTTTGCACAGGATTGCCGTCTGGTAGAATTGGAGGGAGAGGCCTATTTCGAAGTAAGCAAAACCGGACAGCCTTTTATTGTACAAACCAAAGGGATGAAAATAGAAGTATTAGGAACTACTTTTAATATATCAGCTTACGCAAACGAAGAATATCAAACTACACTTGTCAGCGGTTCGGTAAAAGTACAGACTGAAAATGGAAGCAACCGGATTCTGAAACCATCGGAACAGGCTTGTATTACTCCGGGCAGCAACCAGATCAATGTACGCAATGTAGATACTGCATTTTATACTTCATGGATACATGGAAAGATCAATTTCAAGGACCAGCGATTGGACGACATCATGAAAACTCTTGCCAGATGGTATGATATGGATGTAGTCTATGAGAATGAGGCGACGAAAGAGTTACGCTTCGGTTGCTATGTTAACCGCTATAATGAGATTACCCCATTGGTGAAATTGTTGGAGCAAACGGGTAGAGTAACTGTCACAGTAGAAGGAAAAACTATCAAAATATTCACTAATCATTAATCCCTGTTTTATGGAAAAACTACGTAATGTTGCCAGATTTGGGAAATATGGAAAACGTCTTTGTATGATGTTCCTTTTTCTCTGTATTACGACTTCAGGGCTGATGCGCGCATCTGTATTCGCACAGACCACGGTTACAGCCAAATTCAGAAATGTAACACTGAATGAAGTTCTTTGGGAAATTCAGAAACAAACGGACTTTACCTTTATCTACAGCACAAATGATGCAAAGAAAGTCAGAGTGGAAAATCTGGATGTGAAGAATGAACTGATTTCTGAAGTGCTTAACAAATGCCTGCGAAATAGCGGACTGACTTATACGGTTCATGATGGAGTAATTGCCATCCGTAAGGCTGAACCCGTTAGGACGGAAACTGTTGCACGTGAGAAATATACGATTACAGGGAAAGTAATTGAAGATAGTGGAGAGCCGATAATCGGAGCTAATGTCATCGTGAAAGGTACAACTAACGGTATGATGACTGATATGGACGGTAATTTCCATCTGGAAGTTACAGACAAGAAAGTGACTCTGATGGTTTCTTATATCGGTTATACGTCACAGGAGGTAGTTGCAACTCCCGGCAAGCCGATGAGCATAATCCTGAAAGTGGATAATAACCTGTTGGACGAAGTGATTGTAACGGGATATGGTACTTTCAAGAAATCGGCTTATGCAGGTTCTGCCAGTATCGTAAAGACAGATGCTGTGAAAGATGTGCCTAATGTATCTTTCCAACAGATGTTGGAGGGGGCGGCTCCCGGTGTCAGCGTAAATACCGGTTCGGGTATACCGGGTTCGTCAACGTCCATCCGTATCCGTGGTATGGGTTCGTTTAATGCCTCCAATTCTCCGCTGTATGTAGTGGATGGTGTTCCCGTATTGTCGGGTAATATTGGTGCATCTGGTAGTGATTCCGGTTTGGATGTAATGTCTACCTTGAATACATCGGATATTGAAAGCATCACTGTTATCAAGGATGCCGCTGCTGCTTCACTTTATGGTTCACGTGCAGCGAATGGAGTTGTCATTATTACTACGAAACAAGGAAAAGCAGGTAAACCGGTCTTTAAATTGAAATCGGATTGGGGATTCTCTAATTTTGCCATGCCTTTCCGCGAATTGATGGGCGGACAGGAACGTCGTAACCTGATCCACGAGGGGCTTCGAAATTATGCTTTAACTTATAGCGGTAAGACCGATGATGAGGTGGGACTTCATCAGGGGATGACCGAGAATGAAGCATGGGCTTATGCCGATTCGAATATTGACCAGTATGCACCGATCCCTTGGTGTGGTTTTGTGAATTGGGATGATTATCTGTTCCGTAACGGTAGCCACCAGAATTACGAGTTTTCAGCTTCCGGCGGACAGGAAAAGATTAAATACTATACGTCCATCGGCTATATGAAGCAGGATGGTGTTACGATAAACTCCGGTCTGGAACGTATTTCTGCACGTTTGAATGTAGACTATCAAATGGCTAAATGGATGAATATCGGTGCAAAGATACAGTTCTCCAAAGTGAATCAGGATACTTATTCGGAAGGGACATCGTATACTTCTCCAATTTACGGTACGCGTAATGGAGCCACACCGTCTGACCCTATATGGAATGAAGACGGCACCTGGAACCGTGCATTAATCAAATTGGATGACCGTAACCCGATGTTATCAAATTCTTATAATTTTAAGAGAGAATATGCGACTCGTTCTTTCAATACCGTATATGCATCATTCGATATTTGGAAAGGAATCAAGTTTGCGTCTACATTCAGCTATGATTTTGTGATGAACAAGTCTCGTGCATGGAAAGACCCGCGTACCAGTGACGGTGACGATGATAACGGGCGTTTCAGCAAAGATTATAATGATATTACCAATATGACATGGTCTAATATTCTGACTTATCAGACAAAGATCAAGAAAAAACATAATCTGGACCTTTTGGCTGGTTATGAAATCAACAGTAAGGAGTCGGATGGACTGGGAACTACTATCTCTAATTTTGCACGCTGGGATAAACCGGAAGTCAACAATGGTGTAGTGTATCAGAGTATGGGAGGTTCTAACAGTACGACGCGTATTGTCTCTTATATTACACGTGCCAACTATGATTATGACAACAAATACTATCTGGGAGCGAGTTGGAGAACAGACGGAAGTTCGCGATTGGCAAGAGAGAATCGTTGGGGAAATTTCTGGTCATTGTCCGGTGCATGGAGAGTGAGTAGCGAGAGTTTTATGAAACCTCTTCAGAACTGGTTAAGTGACCTGAAACTTAGAGTTTCTTACGGTGTGAACGGAACTCTGCCGTCTTCTTATTATGGATATATGGGATTGAGCAGTCTGACTAGTAATTATAACGATAATCCGGGTATCACGCAGTCGCAACTGAAAAACAAGGAACTGACTTGGGAAACCAACTACAACTTCAACTCCGGTATCGACTTGGGATTCTTCGACAACAGACTGAATGTTACATTTGAATATTACGTTCGTACAACGAAAAATCTGCTTTACAGCCGGCCATTATCTCTTGCAACAGGTTTCTCAAGTTATCTTGCCAACATAGGTAAATTACAAAACAAGGGATATGAATTGGAAATTCGTTCAACTAATATCGAGACAAAAGATTTTCGTTGGAGTACTAGTTTGAATCTGGGACATAATGCCAATAAAATCCTGAAGTTGGACGGAGATTTGAAACAAGTAACCAGCGGAACATCTATTCATAAGGTAGGTTTGCCCTATTCTACCTATTATATGATTGAATTTGCAGGCATCGACCCGGCAGACGGTGAACCGATGTTCTATAAGAATACGACGGATGAAAATGGAAATCTGAACAAAGAAACTACTAAAGATCCGCGTAGTGCGGAAAAAGTGATACTGCAATGTGCCGATCCTACTATCACCGGTGGACTGGGTAACAGCATCTCTTATAAGTGGTTTGATCTGAATTTTAACGTGAATTTCTCTTTTGGGGCATGGAACTATGACGGCGCGGCAGGCAAACTGGAACACGGTGGCGATGGAACGCTGAATATTCCTATTTATTACCGGAAACGCTGGCAGAAGGAGGGTGATGAAACGAGTATTGAACGTTTTGTAGTCGGTAGATCAATTTCCATGACCGATTATGCTACCACACGTCGTTTATACAGTGGAGATTATGTTCGTCTGAAGAATCTGACTTTCGGCTTTACACTGCCGAAGACATGGACCCGGAAAGTGGGTATCGACAATATACGTCTGTATGCATCGGGCAATAACCTGTTAACTTGGGCGGCATACGATTATATTGACCCCGAATCGGGTTCATCACCTAGTTGGGATACTCCTCCGATGAGAACCTATACATTCGGTTTGGAAGTGAAATTCTAAGTGCATTAATCTATAAATGAATAAGTATGAAAAAGATAAAATATATAGCTTTAGGTGTCTTTGCAACCTTATTGAGTAGTTGTGGAAATGACTGGTTAGATTTGCAATCTTCCACAGCTATAGAAACCGATGGTTCATTGACCGAATTAAGAGATTTTGAATTTGTGCTGAACGGTGCATACAGCAGTATGCAGTCATCCAGTTATTATGGAGCAGATATGTTCTGTTATGGTGATTTGAGGGGAGATGACATGAAATCTTATAAGTCTTCCAGCACCAATGTCAGTTTCTATACATTCAAGTACAATAAGACGAATGGACCTAGTGGTTTCTGGGGGATGTACTACGGTATTGGTAAGAACCTGAACATTTTATTCCGGGATATTGAAAAGATAAAGCTTGTTCCCGATCGGGAAATTACAACTCCGAAACTGGAGAAGCTGACAGAGCAGGAATATTATAATGACTTGAAAGGAGAGGCTTTGGCAATACGTGCCTTGTTGCTGTTCGATATGACACGTATTTACGGGTATCCTTATCTGAAAGATAACGGGGCATCACTGGCTGTGCCCATTATTGATAAAGTGGTAGAAGATAAGAATATCAAACCTTCCCGCAATACGACCGCCCAATGTTATAAGGCCATCACAGACGACCTGACAGATGCGGTGAAGCTGCTTCGTCCGGTAAAGAAAGAGGGTAAAATCAATAAATGGGGGGCAATGACATTATTAAGCCGGGTTTATCTCTATATGGGGAATGACAAAGAGGCATACGATGTGGCTGCCGAAGCTATCAAAGGTGCGGAAAAACAAGGCTATAAGTTGTGGACCAATGATGAATATGCCAAGATATGGGCTACTCCGTTCAATAGTGAACTGTTGTTCGAAATTGTGAATCTGACAACTGATAGTCCGGGAAAATCATCCATCGGTTATCTTAGCACCAAATATAATCTGATAGCTACCGAAAAGTATTGGAAAGACTACATGAAAGACAATTCCGATGATGTTCGTAGTCAGATGGTGTCTACGGCAAGTAGCAGTAAACCTTATTGCTTGAAATATCCGGCACAAGGTTCTAAATCGTATGAAGATGCCAATATCCCGGTTTTCCGTCTGTCGGAACTCTATCTGAATGCGGCTGAAGCTGCGATTAAGAGGAATGATATACCTAATACGCGCAAGTATCTGAAACCTATTTATGCACGTACGGGTAAGGATCTGGATGCTGTGGCGGATGAAGGTATAAATCTGGATCTGGTGCTTGAACAGCGTCGCATTGAATTCTGGGGAGAGGGACAACGTTTCTTTGATTTACTTAGAAATAACAAGAAAGTGATACGTGAAGATTATTTGAGCGAAGTTCCCAATGAAGCAGTAGAGTTTGATTGGAGTTATTATAAAATCGTTCTTCCTGTTCCTAACCACGAAATGGAGTACAATGAAAATATGGTTCAGAATCCGGAATATGAATTGCATTAATTAACGCATTAACGTATAGAAATTATGAAAAAGATATATAGCATCTATTTCCTTTTGGGTTTGTTCATCACGGCCTTTTATTCGTGCGGGGAAGATCTGACTCCCGTGGGACCGGATATAGCTGAAATCACTCATTTCCGTAATGATGGTCCTTACCTTTTCTATGAAAACGGTAGACTTAAAATTCTGGAAGTGACTAAAGATAATGCATTGAACATTCGTGAAGAATCCGGATTACCGGCCGGATTGAAACTGGATGTGTATTCGGATGATAATCAGCTCCTTTTTCAGGTACCCATTAATAAGATTGAGAATTTTGAACGTCCGGCATGGGAAAACCGTACCGAGTATGCTAAAACATTTGCCGTATCCGACCTTCACGGGCGTTTCGACTTGTTTGCCGCTATTCTGAAAACAGGGGAAGTGATTAATGATAAATATGAATGGATATATGGCAGTAACCATTTGGTGATTGATGGTGATATTTTCGATCGTGGAGCAGACGTACTTCCTATTTTATGGCTCATATACAAATTGGAATTTGAGGCGAAAACTGTTGGCGGCAGAGTGACAACCATCTTGGGGGATCACGAAGAAATGATAATGCGTGATAATCTGAAATATACGTATGCCAAGTACAACACTCTTTCGCAAAGAGCGATGAACATGACCTATGGAAAAATGTGGGGACTGACGAATGTGATGGGTAACTGGCTGCGTTCTAAAAACACCATTCAGATTGTAGGTGAAAACCTTTATGTTCATGCAGGATTGAGTAAGGTGTTTATGGAACGCGAAGAGACAATTCCCGAAATCAATGAACTGGTGAGCAAGAGCATTTACCTTTCAAAAGAGGAACGGAAAAAACAATATCCGGATATTGCCGATTTCCTTTATAGTGATAGTTATAACGGTCCGTTGTGGTATCGTGGAATGGTTAAGACTGGCAGTGAGTACAGTCCGATAAAGGAAGCGGATGTAGATAAACTTCTGGCTCAATATGATGTCAAACGTATTATTATCGGTCATACGGAAAATAGTCGTGTGAAGTATACCTATAATAAAAAGGTATATGATATTTGTGTTAACCATCCCAAAGCTTTTGAAAAAGAAACTCGTGCCGTGGTTATTGAAGGAGATGATATTAAAGCCATCAATGACGAAGGAGAATTAGTAACGATTAAAAAATAAACTTCAAGAAAGAAAAGAATATGAGCACTCGTTTTTTGAGATTATTTCTTTCTACTCTTGTTCTCGTTTTAATAAGTTCCGGCATTCAGGCCGGAACTTATCATTCAGGAGATAAGAAAAAAGAAAAATTATCTGGTGACGGACCTTATATACTCTATCAGGCAGACGGTAGTACGCGGGTTATTAATGTCAATAAGAAAGGACGGATTACAGACAAGACTTATGCGACATTACCTAAAGATTTCAGTTTCCGTGTGACGGACCATGAGGGACGATATCCGTTTGATGTAAAACTCCATCCATTGAAAAGACCGGAGTGGCAATATACCCGTCCGGAAAAAGTTTTTGTGATATCCGATCCTCATGGGCGGCTGGATTGTGTGATTAGTCTGTTACAAGGAAATGGAGTGATTAATGATAACTATCAATGGAATTTCGGTAGCAATCATTTGGTGATTATCGGAGATGTTTTCGACCGTGGCAAGGATGTACTGCAGATCTTCTGGCTGTTCTATAAATTAGAAGACGAAGCGGCTAAAGCGGGAGGTCATGTCTCTTTCCTTTTGGGAAACCATGAGGCTCTGGTGTTGTCCAACGATCTTCGCTATACAAAAGATAAATATAAATTGCTGGCAGAAAAACTGGGAGTGGAATATCCTTCATTATTCGGCACAAATACCGAATTAGGCCGTTGGCTTGCAACACGTAATACAATGCAAATCATTGGAACCGATTTATATGTACATGCCGGATTAGGAAAATTATTCTATGATAAGGACTTGAATATCCCCACTGTGAACGAGGAAATGAGCCGGGCACTTTTCATGAGCAAAAAAGAGCGTAAGGCGCTTTCTCCACTGACTGATTTTCTGTATGGTAATGACGGTCCGATCTGGTATCGCGGCCTGATGAGAGAAGATCCCAAGTATAAACCGTTGGTACAGGACTCTTTACAAATGATGTTGGATCGTTATATGGTAAAACATATCCTTGTGGGGCACACTATCTTCAAGGATATTTCAACCTTTTATAATGGTAAAGTCATCGCTGTCAATGTTGACAATAAGGAGAATCGGAAGAAAAAGCGTGGACGGGCTGTATTGATAGACAATGGAGTTTATTACGTCGTTGGTGACGACGGTGTTCAGAGAAAACTATAATAATTTCAAAGCTAAAGCCACAAGAACGATAGAGGTACAATGAAAGTAATTTACTTGCAAACCTTTATTGTTCTTGTGGCTTTTGGTATTCTATATAAATGTATTCATTTATATGTTTTTGTTTTTCATCACCACAGATTCTATAAAATCACAGAAATTATCCACAGACTTTTCATTGCGGATTTGTTTGGCTAATTCTATTGCTTTTGTTTTATACATGGGATTAGTTACCAAATCATTCACTTTTTCTTTTAATTCCCGGTCGGAAACTTTATTGATTTTGATGCATTTCGGTCCTATTCCCAACTGTTGAGCACGATAAGCCCAATAGGGCTGGTCGATGATTAGCGGCATGACAACTTGTGGTTTACCTGCACGGGCTACACTGTGTGTTGTTCCGCTTCCTCCATGATGCATGACAGCATCACAGTGAGGAAATATCAGACTGTGCGGAATGGTGTGTGTCAATAGGAAGATATCCTTATCGTTTGCTAAGGACTTTCCTGTACCCGACCAGCCGGAGCCGATAATCAACCGGAAATTCAGTTGTCGGCAGATATGGATTAACCGATTACAAAAAGCATCGCTTTCTTTTGCGCTGCAACTCCCTAATGTAAAGAAGATAACAGGTCTTTGTTCTTGCTGAATGAAATCCAGAAGTTGCTGATAGGCATCCGTATCATAGTGTAGTGCGTCATTGAAACAGTATCCTCCAATATCCCATTTATACTTCCAATCGGGATCTGTATTACCGAGATAACGGCTGTACAGCATATAATTAAAGGCTCTTTCCGTGGAATAATAACCGCAGTTCTTTAAAGGCTTCAGTCCTAACTGTTCCCGGTTCTTATTAATGGTTTTCTGCGTCATATAGTTGTTACCGATATTGAGCAGCTTCCAGATAAACCGGGGAGTGAAAATTGGATGAGGCTTTGGATAAGGGAAGATAGGAGGGGGGATATGCCTGCCGGGTATAAAAGGGGCAAAGGCAGTCCGGATAAATGGTTTCTGACAATAATCAGCAACACTGGCTGCTGCAAATTCGGAGTTGGTGGCTATCAGTATGTCATGCTCTTTCAGTAGAGGAATCAGTTGCTTGAACTGTACGTCAATCACATCGCGCATCCACTTTAGATAAGGTTTGGCTCCTTCCGATTTCTCTCCTGCTTTCGATACCATTCCTTGTATATCATCAAAATCCTGTAAGACATAATCCAGCTGATATGCTTTTGCTTCTTTTTCAAATATTTGTGGAAGATTCAATGTGACTTGATGCCCTCGTTTTATCAGCGCGGAGGCAATGGTCAGATAAGGATAGATATCTCCTTGTGATCCTCTGGTAACCAAAAGTATTTTCATGGCGGAACGCTTATAGTGATTAATTCCGGATAATGCCGAGCAGACGTAATTTTTCCCGGTCGAGGTGGTAATGCTCTTCCATTTTAGACATATTGTCCTCGCCGAAATCAATGGGTTTGTCGAGCTTGTTCACTTCACGATAACCTTTATATACTTTCTTAATCATTTTGCGAGGATTGAAAGTTAAGGAAGAAGTGATAAAGCAACCATGTGTACACCAGCAGTTTGCTTTATATCCATGTCCGATCGCTTCTATTTCTTGCTTCATAGCTTCACTTTGCATGATTTGCTGTACGTCGCAATCGTAATCTTTCACGTTGCCAAGCGGTTCACGCAATTCACAGGAACGGAATCGACCGTCATAATCAATAACCAATGTCGTTTCTCCTGCCGTACAGTCCATACCCCAGGGAGTTGGCTGGTCGATATTACTTGCCCGGATATCATATAAAGCTCGGATAATACCTATATAGAAGAACTTTGTGATAGGTTTGCGCAAACCGGAAGTGCTACTCACCATTCGTTTGGCATAAGCTCTATATATAGGGGCTGCTTCATCCTGAATCCGTCGGAGGGTGGATTCGTCCAATGCTTTGACTCCGTCTTCGCGGGTGACGCCACGGGCTGCTTCAATCGTATGAGTAGATAAATGGAAACGTCCATACATCCACGTCATGAAATCATTAATCTGGTCTATATTATATTTAGTGATAACCGTGGCTACATTGAGCAATACTTTTCCATCGTCTTTAAAATGTTCGCTTACTTTCCGTATGGTATCTGCCGCTTTATAAAAATTGCCCGGTACCCCTCGTTGTGTATCATGTGTATCTCCGAATCCATCCAGTGAGATGCTGACATTGATATTACAATCCGGACAGTTGATGCGGAACCGTTTCACCCATTCGATGACACGATCCGGTTTCAGTCCGTTTGTCGGCATATTGACATCTTTGATTTGGTTATTGCGGTAAAACATTTCAAGAATTTCAGGAAGATCTTCCCGGAGCGTCGGCTCGCCTCCAGATACCCACAACTTGTTGATTTCTCCGGCCGTCTCTGATATTTTCCTGATTTCTTCGAAAGTCAAATCCTTTTCTTTCTTAGCCATATCATTGGCATAAAAGCACATGGCACATTTGGCATTACACTTTCCGGTAACAAATAAAAAGATGGACTCTAACCTTCTTTCCGAATTCATAGAACGAAAAGAACTTCTTGTACGCTTGGTCTTCATATTATTAGAATATTGCTTTAATTATTGGCTAATACATATCTATATGAGACAAAAGTACATAAATCTTCAATTCGAAGTCCAGCGGTGAAAAGTAAAATTCTTACCTTTTCACTGTAAATGAATACCATAAGGCAACCTATTATAAAGAACTAGCCCTCTATCCATCTTCAAAAGACGAATAGAGGGTAGTCACCATGACGAGAAAAAAGTCGAAGTCTATTGCTTTGCTTCGTTATTTTGTTTCAGAAGAAATTCATCAATTGCTTTTTTAAGCTGGTCTTTGGGCATAGCTCCCTGCATGATTCTAGGTTCCTCTTTCATCGGAATCATCAATAAGGTAGGGATGCTGCGGATACCGAATGCCGCTGCTAGATCTTGTTCTTTGTCCACATCAATCTGGTAGATATCTACTTTACCGCTATATTCTTTGCTCAGTTCTTCCAGAATCGGGTGCATCACCTTACATGGACCGCACCAGGTAGCATAGAAATCTACGATAGCAGGACGGCTGCCCTCAAATTTCCAATCGTTCGGACTGGCTTCATAATTATATACTTTCTTTAAAAAATCGGCTTTATTTAATGCTACTACTTCCATTTTATTGTCCTCCTTTGTTGATTCATTACTCTTTTTATTTTCTCCGCTGTTGCCTGCACAAGCTGTGGTTGCCAATACAACGGCAAAAGCACTCAATAAACCTTTCATTAGTTTCATATACTATCTTTCTTTTTGTTTTCTCTGTTGCAAAGATAGGGGATATAAAGGGAGTAAAAAATAGCAATTTGACAGAAACTCTTGGCAAAACTTCCCTCGGATAGTTACCGAACGCTAAAATTTGTCTATTATTCTTTGGAGAAAATAAAAATAAGCACTACTTTTGCCGCGATAAAATGAGTATTCACCCTTTAAAAACAGATGGAAAGGGTATTAATTATGTTGGAGTTATAATATTTTCAAATTAGGACTAAGTTGTCTCGTCGGGAGGATGAGGCTTTGCAACTTACTGTTTTTACACTGAACCTATGGTTCTTATATTGACCGCAATTCTACTAACAAGCGGTAATCGTTGATTAGTCCTGCAATCACTTTTTATATTTTAAATTAATCACTTCAATGCGGTGGTGAGGTATTTCATATCCATATCCAAAGCATTGGTATCACGTGTATTGCATTGTTGTCTGCCGGTGAGGCCGACAGGGAATGCTGTATGCGAACGAAAAAAGAGTATGGGAATACGATTAAAAGATTTAAGCAAACTGGGATACCGGGATAATGTTGCCCGTAGTCTGGTAGTGGACATTGTGAGCAAACATTGCAAATACGACACTAAAGAACAGATTGAAATGACATTGAGCGATATACTCGAGCATCCCGAATTTTACAAAAATAATGAAATTTGGAATAAGCTGGCCGAACGCCTTTCGCCTACTATCATAGCGAAAGAGTTTATAGCTTATGATTTATTGGATGAGCCGTTGATGTATAAAACCTATGGAGGTAAATTTATCGAAACGCTTGCCAAACAACAGATGAACCTGGCTATGCGCTTACCTGTAACGGTGGCCGGAGCATTGATGCCTGACGCTCATGCCGGATACGGGTTACCTATCGGTGGAGTGCTTGCTACGGATAATGTAGTGATTCCGTATGCCGTAGGTGTTGATATCGGTTGTCGGATGAGCCTGACGGTATTTGATGCCAGCGCCGACTTCCTGAAACGATATACCTATCAGATGAAAGAAGCCTTGAAAGATTTCACTCATTTCGGTATGGATGGCGGATTGGGTTTTGAGCAAGAACATGAGGTGTTGGATAGGGAAGAATTCCGTTTGACGCCTTTGTTGAGAGATTTGCATGGAAAGGCAGTACGTCAACTGGGGAGTTCCGGTGGTGGCAATCATTTTGTGGAGTTCGGCGAGATCGCTCTGCAAGAAAATAACGTGTTGAATCTTCCAGAAGGAAATTATCTGGCATTGTTGTCACATTCCGGTTCACGAGGATTGGGAGCTGCCATTGCCAAACATTACAGCCTGTTGGCACGTGAAGTGTGCAGGCTTCCCCGTGAAGCACAGCATTTTGCCTGGCTGGATTTAAACACTGAAGCGGGGCAGGAGTATTGGATGAGTATGGATCTGGCAGGTGATTATGCCCGTGCCTGTCATGAGCGAATTCATTTGAATTTGGCGAAAGCATTAGGGTTGAAGCCGCTCGCTAATGTCAACAACCATCATAACTTCGCTTGGAGAGAGGAAATAGCACCGGGGCGTATGGCAATCGTGCATCGCAAAGGAGCTACTCCGGCACAGAAAGGACAAGCGGGATTGATTCCCGGTAGCATGGCTACTGCAGGTTATCTGGTTTGTGGCAAAGGGATGGAAGCTGCTTTAAATTCGGCTTCTCATGGAGCCGGCAGGGCGATGTCCCGCCAGAAGGCAAAAGATAGTTTTACGCAATCGGCTTTGAAGAAACTACTGTCGCAGGCGGGAGTGACTTTGATTGGTGGGAGCGTGGAAGAAATGCCACTGGCATATAAGGATATTGACAGAGTGATGTATACACAGGAAACGCTGGTGGAAGTGCAGGGTAAATTTATGCCTCGCATCGTTCGAATGAATAAGGAGTGATGTGATGAAAGAAATTAGTATTTAATTAAAAAAAAAGAAAGAAATGATATCAGAGAAATATGGTCGCACTTATCACTATCCGTTCTCTCCCGGAACGACTAGTGACGACCGGATTAACCATACGTATTGGGAGGACATCCAACGGATTCGGACATTGGTGCATACCGAGAAGCTGGATGGAGAGAATAATTGTTTAAGTCAGTGGGGTGTTTTTGCCCGTTCGCATGCTGCTCCTACTACTTCACCTTGGACGAGGCAACTGCGTGAGCGTTGGGAATTGATAAAGAATGATTTGGGTGATATAGAAATCTTTGGAGAGAATCTATATGCCGTACATTCCATAGAATATCAGCGATTAGAAACGCATTTTTATGTTTTTGCAGTCCGCTGTATGGATCAGTGGCTGTCGTGGGAAGAAGTAAAGTTTTATGCAGCTTTATTCGACTTTCCTACTGTTCCGGAGTTGAAGATAGAGTCTGTTTCCGGTTTGACACCGGAACTATTAAAACAGGAAATCATCCGTATGTCACAAGAACCGGCTATCTTCGGCTCTTGTGATCCGTGGACGAAAGAGGTTTGTACCCGTGAGGGAGTAGTCAGCCGCAATGTCGGAGAATATCCGGTAAGCGAATTTGCACATAATGTATTTAAGTATGTGCGGAAAGGACATGTTAAAACAGACGAGCATTGGACACGTAACTGGAAGCGTGCCCCGCTTGTTTGGGAATTTAATAATGAAAAGGAGGAATAAAGATGAATTGGAAATTGATAGAAGATAAATCGTGGTGCTCACTCGAACAACTGTTCGAGTGGGTGCGCGAAATGAATACTGTTCAGCAGGATATTCGTTATCATGCCGAGGGAAGTGTAGCCGAACATACCCGTATGGTGTTGGAGGCATTGCAGCAGTCTTCCGCTTATCATTCTCTTTCTACTTTGGAGAAAGAAATCATTTGGACATCTGCCTTGTTGCATGATGTTGAAAAACGTTCAACTTCCGTGGATGAAGGAGAGGGGCGGGTATCTGCTAAAGGACATGCCAGAAAAGGAGAGTACACTGTCCGCACTATTTTATACCGGGATTGTCCTGCTCCATTCCATATCCGGGAACAGATTGCATCTTTAGTCCGGTATCATGGATTACCTGTTTGGCTGATGGAGAAGCCTGACTCTGTGAAGAAACTCTGTGAAGCTTCTTTACGGGTAGATACTTTATTACTAAAGATGTTGGCCGACGCTGATATCAGAGGACGCATTTGTGAAGATAAGAATGAACTGCTGGAAGCACTGGAATTGTTTGAGATTTTCTGCCGTGAACAGGATTGTTGGAAGAAACCAAGAGGATTTGCCACTGATTATGCACGTTTTCATTACTTCCATACTGAAGACAGTTATATTGATTATGTCCCTCACGAACAGTTTAAATGTGAAGTGACGATGTTGTCAGGACTTCCGGGAATGGGGAAGGATTATTATATTCAATCTGCTGGCATAGATGTTCCGGTGGTGAGTTTGGACGTCATTCGTCGAAAACACAAATTGAGTCCTACGGATAAGTCTGCGAATGGATGGGTAGTGCAAACAGCGAAAGAGGAAGCCAGAACGTATCTCCGCAAAGGTCAGGACTTTGTTTGGAATGCTACTAACATAACTCGTCAGATGCGTGCTCAATTGATTGGTTTGTTTGTTGATTATGGTGCAAAAGTAAAGATAGTCTATCTGGAACAACCATACCACATTTGGCGTCAACAAAATAAAAGCAGGGAATATGCACTTCCTGAATCTGTTTTAGATAAAATGTTGGATAAACTGGAGGTTCCTCAACTGGCGGAAGCGCATGAAGTCGTATATCATGTGGTATAAGCAACGTGAAAAGTTGATAAAGGTGATTCTAGAGCCACTCATTTGATGATGAGAAATAGAATTGTTATTTGTTAGAAGAATTATTGTGTATCAGAATTATATCTGTTATATTTGAGAATATTATGATGGTTGTAATTCTGATATCATGGAACACATAGTTAAAACTTATATTTTACTTTTATTCTCTTTATTAGTATCTTCTATAGGATATGCACAAGAAGAGAACGATATCATATATATTCAGGAAGGGAAATGGGGCGTTATTTTGTGTGGTGAACGTGGTTATGCTTGGCTGGATAATAAAGGAGATACTATTTTCGGCTTTGGAAAATTACAGGAAATTTCAGCTGATGATGACTTTAATTTGGTCTTGGCTGAAAAAGCCTTGTAGTGAAGAGGCAGGATAAGGTGGGAGTGGTGATGAAGGATGGTGAGCAGCTAATTCCCTGCGAGTATGATTCGATTTCTTCATGGTGGGAATATGGGCCTTCCGCGCATTATGTTGTGAAAGATAAAAAAGTGGGAATTATTGATTATATCGGTAAAGTATTACTTCCTACAGAATATGATAGTTTGGATTATGTAACTAAAGATGTTGTAATAGTAACTAAGGATAGTAAATATGGAGCTGTTGATATAAATAATAGATTAGTGCTTCTTTTCGAATATGATGATATTAGATTTGATATTGAGGAATGGTGTGCTACAGGTTATGAGTATATTAGATATATTTATGTGCGTAAAGATAAGAGATATTATAAATATGATAGAGAAACACCTATTATGGAAGTGATGCTTCAGAAAAGTATAATAGATAAGATATTTAAAAATTATTTGTAGTTATATTTAACAGTTTCAAGGAAAGATGTGAGAGAGAATAAGTTGAAATCACCCTCACTACGCTAATGCTGTAGTAAAGGTGATTGCTTATTTCTGGCACTTTTCGTACGTTTTCTACCAAGAAGAACCGGTTTATATCAGTGCTTTACTGCTATTTTCTTCATCGGATCCTGCATTAAGTCGTTTCTGCAAATATTTTACATTCTCAAGATGTATATAGTTAACTAAGTACATCTGCTTAAACTGCCATGTGTTTTTTAGTAGTATTCACAATACTGTATGGATTTGAACTAATTCATAGTATAGGAGTTTGAACTAAACATTACATAATGAAAAAACTATCTATCATACTATCATTCATTTTAGTAATGTTTTAATTATCACTGTAATATCTATGCTAGATAGCTTTAAAAAAATGTATCTATCATACTTTTACCAGTAAAAACGGGTTACCTATCATCTACAAAATAGCCGTATAAATATCCTATAAGCATAAGACGGCTTGTTTTTGTCACAATGAAGCCATATAAATCCGAATATCGCAGCTCAAAAATCCCACTTAAACAGCGATAAATTTATAGCCCACAAGTGTGTGCTGCATAGCCCGCATATGTAGGCTGTATGGTTTACATGCGTGGGCTGTACGGCACACACTTGTGAACTATAGAAATACTGCCGCTCCTCATAGATAATTAAGCTGTCAAATACAGGTTATCACCCTATAAAGTGTGCATTCGTATGTCTTTAAATGGATTATCTCACCTAATGCTACACTAAAATAGATACAGTATAGGAATGATAGATGTTTTTTCCACTATGTATGACCGAATCCATACAGTTTCACTCATTTTCGCACTGTTTCATTCATTTCCGTGCAAAAACGAGCTAAATGTTTTAATATCTAATGGTTAAGCGGAAGTATTATCACGCTTTGTTAACAGTATTATTATCTTCTTCAATTTTAGGGTAATTAACTGAAAATATAAACAATAATTCCTGTAATCGCCACATATATTAAAGCATAAGGAATAGCTGCTTTCAGTATTTCACCTTCTTTTCCCTGTTGGTTTCCGGCAGAAGTAGCAATGGCAATACTTTGTGGAGAGATAATCTTACCCCCTGTAGCACCTACTGTATTTGCAGCAGACAGCCAATCCGGACTAACATGAATCTGTCCTGCCACACTTGCTTGCAACTTTCCGAAAAGGATGTTGGAAGATGTATCGCTTCCGGTGATAAATGTTCCCAAACAACCGATAACCGGAGCAAATAACGGATACAAACTTCCGGTAGCCGTAGCCAGTGCTGTGGCAATCACAGCGATCATTCCGGAACTATCCATAATAGTAGATAACCCCACGAGGCAGATAACCGTAATGAATGTTTTCTTCAACTGCTTCACGGTATTCCAAAGAACGATGAACAGATCTTTTACTTTAGCCCCCTGAATCAATCCACCGATAAAAGTACCGATGAAAAGCAATACTCCGGCATGAGTCAGCCAGGAAATAGTATAATTGACGGTGGACGCATTGATAGGCAGACTGATTCTCGTAATCCAATTGTTCTCTAAAGTATGACGCAATCCCGGAAAGAGCGGACTGGTCAGAATAATCAGAAACAGAATCAGTAAATAAATGCTCCATGCATTTAATATATCTTTCGTTTTCAGATGACTTTTTCGTGTTTTCTCTTCTTTGGATGCAGTAAGTTTTCCATAAATAACGATTACGATAATAGAAAGAATACTGCCGATTATGGCCGGAGATTCAGCACCCATATATTTTGCTGCCACATATTGGCTGGCTAAAGAGACTCCGCCTACCAATAAAGCCAGGAATATATTTTTCGGGAGCGATTTAAGTTTGGAGTCAGTAAGGAAAAGTAGAACCAGCGGAATCAGGAACATTAAAACGGATAATTGCAATACGACATTCGTACTAAGATGCAATACGTCCAAATTCGTTTCTTTGGCCAATACTAATACCGGAGTTCCGATTGCTCCGAAAGCAGTGGCTACACTATTGGCAATCAGACTCACCGTTGCCGAAAAGATAGGCTTGAATCCCAGACTGATAAGAATTGCCGCTGGAATAGCTACTGCTGTTCCGAAGCCGGCCATAGCTTCCAATAGACCTCCGAATCCCCAAGTCAGTAATAACACCTGAATACTTTTATCGGTAGAAATAGAAGCGAATTGCTGTTTGATAATCTCCATCTTTTCAGTTTTCAGCAATACATTATAACTGAAAATAGCCATCAAAATAATGATTAAGATAGGAGAGACAGCTTTTAATGCTCCATATAAAAAGGAGTAAAACAGATTGTCTACCGAGAAAGCGAAGCCGAAAAGAGCAATCAGCATCGTCACAATCAGAGAAATGATACTACTTTTATCACCTGACATTTTAAAAAATGCCATCAGTATAATCAACAGTAACACTGGAATAACAGCAAGGATCAAGGTCATAATTATCAGATTTAAAAAGTGGAACGTCGTTTATTATTGATATAACAAACGAACGCCCCACTTTGGTCGGTTGAATAAATAGATTTTTCTGTTTATTTCATCTTCACACTTAAAATTTGTTGTAATTGTTTTAAGTTGGCAAGGGCAGCTTCGTTACCTAGCTTTGCTGCCTGCTCGAATGCGGCCATGGCACGCTTAATGTCTCCGTTAAGGAAATTGTAGACTCCGGTATTGTTTATGAATTCGGCGGTATTGTGATCGGCTTTCTCCATAAACTTCACTGCTGCATTCAAATCTTTTTGTGATAATGCGACGGCTCCTGCGTTCAGGTTGGCTACGGCGTCAGTAGGATACATGCGTACAGCGATATCAAATACATTAACAAAATCTTTGCTGCCTTTCGGATAACTGTTAGCTACCTGATACATTTCGTTCAGACTAAGATACTTCGGATTTTCACGTATAATGATGCGTCCTTGTTCAACATCAAAGTTAACAACGGTGTAGTCAATTTTGCAATTCACTTTACGCAGTCCCGGATAAATCTCTTTCAACATGGTACGGTAAGGGGCTCCACCACCTACGCGCATGATTTCCTGTTTACGTTTGGCATCATCAGTCGTATTTTTGATGATGTTCAGGAATGTTTCCTTCTCCTTCATCGAAGAAGATTGGAGTGCTTTTACCAATCCATCCCAGTTCTCACCACCAAAAGTCACTTTATATAGTTTGGAAGACACTTTTTCGTTCTTAACCAGATAATCCTTCAAAGCTTCCGCACGTTTTTTGGAAAGCTGTTCATTGAAGGCAAGAGGTCCTTCCGGAGAGGCGAAACCTTCGATACTGATACCTTTTACAGTCAGGTTCCGGTCATTCTGTATTTTGTCAAACATGGCATGGATATTCACCAATTCAGCATGATTGTTCATGAAGTCGGTAAGGATCACCGATTTGTTGACCGGAAAATCCAGATGAGCTTCATATTGTTCGCTACGGTTTTTGACCACTTCTACGGTTGGCTGAATATAGGCAATGATAGGAGACATGGCACTTAAACGTTTGGCTTCGGTAGATACATCATTGGTAATCAGTTCCTGTGCATTCATTTCCTGATAATTGCCGCATCCGCATAGATTCTCTACAAGTTGTAAACTGGCATTAGCCATCCAGGGTTTGTAAGGAATCACCTGCGTATAATTAAAAGTTTCCCTTTTATTATAAGGAACGATAATGGCGGTAGGTTCTTGCTTAGTGATTGCCAGACTACGGATATATGCTTTTTCGCGTCTTTTACCATTGACGATGATTTCTTGCAAGGGTACATTATGCTGTCCGTCCGTCAGCAGGGGAATAAGGCTTAAACTTCGGGCGGAACCTATTGTCAGATTCTTCATGTCGAAGGTCATGCCGACATAAAGAGAGTTACCTTGTTGCCATAAAGATACGTTCGAGAGAGTGAGCGCATCGTTCAGGAATTTTTGTGCATGAGCCGGTAGGATGGCGGCTGCAAAAGCTATAAATAGATAAATAAGTTTTCTTTTCATCATTGTAAGTTTTAGAGAGTTCGATTATTTGATGACATAAATGAAACTAAGACCGATTTTGGTCGGACCAAAATAATTGCGGGTGTTATGTCCCAACTTTTCACCTCCGTCACCACGAGCATACTTATCATATTCCAGACGGGTGTATCCCACTCCGATGGTAGCTTCCATACTCCATCGTTTGCTTATGATCCATTGATATCCGTAGGAAATACCGGCTCCGTACAGATTGCCGTCGTAACGGTCATGTCCCATTCCGAATATATTCAGATTGCTGACATTCATTTCTCCGTAATGTCCGTGCAAACCGAAGAAACTTCCGTTGAAACGTTCGCAGAGCCAATAGCGTAATTCCGGCTGAACGAGCCAATGTTTGATTTGACGGTCGTCACCAAACTTCCACGGATTGTAGTTACCGGATATGTCGAGAGTCAGTTTCTTTGCCAATCCCACTTCGATTCCTAAATTGGGCGTAGAAGTGGCCCAATAGAGAGCATTGGTCTTGATGGCAAATTTGGGTAGATAGGTTTCATTCCGTTGTACCTGTGCATGAATACTTGTACCGAACACGAGCAGGAAACCGGCTGCTAATAAGATTTTAATTGTTCTCATTTTGTTAGGGTATAGGTTTTATTAAAAATGATAAGCGATAAACAGAAAAGCGGGGAAGTTTGTTGTCGCAACCTGCAAAAAAAGCTCCCTAAATAAATGGATAAAGATGTTTTAAGGCATAAATGCTAACAATTTCCACGCATGATGCGTTCATTATATAAAAGTACCTTTGTGTAATCAATATGACAATGATTTCATTTATTACTGTTTATTTTTACACACACATACAACTTTAATAATTACAGCCTATGAAAGAGCTTATTAGCAACCTGGAAGAACTGAACAGGAAAGCAGAAAAAGGCGGCGGAGACGCTCGCATTGAAAAACAACATTCTGTGGGCAAGCTGACCGCCCGTGAACGCATCGATTTATTATTGGAGAAAGGTTCGTTTATCGAACTGGATAAGTTGGTAACCCATCGGTGTACCGATTTCGGTATGGAAAAGCAGAAATTCGCTGGAGACGGGGTGGTGACGGGATATGGTATGATTGGCAAGCGCCTGGTTTATGTATTCGCACAGGATTTCACCGTATTTGGAGGAGCTCTTTCGGAAACGCACGCTAAGAAAATTTGTAAAGTGATGGACATGGCCATGCAGATGGGAGCACCCATCATCGGATTGAATGACTCGGGAGGTGCACGAATTCAGGAAGGAGTACGTTCTTTGGCCGGATATGCCGAGATATTCCTGCGCAATTCTATGGCATCCGGAGTGATTCCACAGATTAGCGCAATCATGGGACCTTGTGCCGGTGGTGCTGTTTATTCTCCTGCATTGACCGATTTTATTTTGATGGTGAAAAACTCCGGTTATATGTTTATTACAGGACCGGATGTGGTGAGAAGCGTGACACAGGAAGAAGTGACAAAAGAAGAACTCGGTGGAGTAGGCGTGCACATGACAAAGTCCGGTGTAGCCCATCTTTCTGCGGAAAACGATATTGAGTGCATCAATTATATTCGTGAATTGATCTCCTATCTGCCGGGGAATAATATGGAAGAGCCTCCGTTTGTAGCGACCAGCGATTCGCCGACTCGCCTGACTCCGGAACTGGCAGATTTGATTCCGTCCAATCCGAATCAGCCGTATAATATAAAAGAGATGATAGAAGCGGTGGCTGATGATAATAGTTTCTTCGAGCTTCAGGCAGAATATGCTGCGAATATTGTGACGGGATATATCCGCCTGAATGGAAAAACGGTGGGAGTGGTGGCTAATCAGCCATTGGTGCTTGCTGGTACACTGGATATCAATGCGTCTATCAAAGCCGCTCGTTTTGTCCGCTTCTGTGATGCTTTCAATATCCCTTTACTGACACTGGTAGATGTTCCGGGATTCCTTCCGGGAATCGATCAGGAATATGGCGGAATTATCCGTAACGGGGCAAAATTACTTTATGCTTATTGTGAGGCTACGGTGCCGAAAGTGACGGTTATTACCCGCAAAGCATACGGTGGTGCTTACGATGTGATGAGTTCCAAGCATATCCGTGGAGATGTAAATCTTGCTTTCCCTACCGCCGAAATCGCGGTGATGGGACCGGATGGAGCTGTGAATATCCTTTTCCGTAAGGAAATAGATAAAGCCGAGAAACCCGAAGAGAAACGGAAAGAACTTCAGGATGATTATCGCGGAAAGTTTGCCAATCCTTACCGGGCGGCGGAACTGGGATATGTGGATGAAGTGATCGATCCGGCAGTAACCCGTTTGCGGTTGATTCGAAGTTTCGAGATGCTTGCCAACAAACGGCAGTCGAATCCTCCAAAGAAACATTCTAATCTACCGCTGTAAGCCTGTTTATGGATTAAATCCGTGCCTAAAATTATTAAATTGCTCTTTTAAGTTTTGACTTCTAAAAAGAAAAAGATTATGATAAAAAAAATATTAGTAGCCAACCGGGGTGAGATAGCGATGCGCATCTTTCGGACTTGTCGGGTGATGAATATCTCGACAGTGGCTGTTTATACCCATGTAGACCGCGGAGCTTTGCACGTGCGTTATGCGGAAGAAGCCTATTGCATCTCCGAATCGCCCGAAGATACCTCCTACCTAAAGCCGGAATTGATATTGTCCATTGCCAAAAAGACCGGAGCCGCTATTCATCCGGGATATGGTTTCCTGTCGGAGAATGCGGATTTTGCCCGCCGTTGCGAAGAAGAGGGAGTGATTTTTATCGGACCGAGTGCGGATATTATTTCCAAAATGGGAATCAAGACGGAGGCCCGTAAGATTATGCGGGAAGCAGGATTGCCTATTGTGCCCGGAACCGAAACACCCGTACAGGGCATTGATGAAGTGAAGAAGGTAGCTAATGAAGTTGGCTATCCCATTATGCTGAAAGCACTTGCGGGAGGTGGAGGAAAAGGTATGCGTCTGGTACGTACGGAAGAAGAGGTGGAAACTGCTCTCCGTTTGTCGCAATCCGAAGCAGGGACATCCTTTGGCAATGATGCGGTTTATATTGAAAAATATATTGAGAATCCGCATCATATCGAAGTTCAGATCATGGGAGATAAGTATGGAAATGTCGTTCATCTGTATGAACGTGAATGTTCCATTCAGCGTCGTAACCAAAAGGTGATAGAAGAAAGTCCTTCTCCTTTTGTGAAAGAGGAGACGAGAAAGAAGATGTTGAAGGTAGCTGTGGAAGCCTGTAAAAAAATAGGTTATTACAGTGCCGGGACATTGGAGTTTATGATGGATAAGGACCAGAACTTCTATTTTCTCGAGATGAATACCCGTTTGCAGGTAGAGCATCCTGTGACGGAGGAGTGCACAGGCGTTGACTTGGTACGGGATATGATAACTGTTGCTGCCGGAAATCCATTACCTTACAAACAGGATGATATTGAGTTTAGCGGAGCAGCGATCGAATGTCGTATTTACGCCGAAGATCCGGAGAATAACTTCATGCCTTCTCCCGGTGTGATTACTGTCCGTGAAGCTCCCGAGGGACGTAACCTGCGTCTTGACAGTGCCGCTTATGCGGGATTTGAAGTCTCTTTGCATTATGACCCGATGATTGCAAAGCTTTGTTGTTGGGGACGTACCCGTGCTTCGGCCATTTCTAATATGGCACGTGCTCTGCGCGAGTATAAGATTCTGGGAATCAAAACGACGATTCCTTTCCATCAACGTGTATTGAAGAATGCGGCTTTCCTGAAAGGTGAATATGACACGACGTTTATTGATACACGCTTCGATAAGGAAGACCTGAAACGTCGTCAGAATACAGATCCGACAGTGGCTGTCATTGCTGCCGCAGTGCGACATTACGAGCGCGAGAAAGAAGCGGCTTCCCGTGCAACAACACTCCCGGTAGTAGGAGAATCACTCTGGAAGTATTATGGTAAATTGCAGATGACTGCTAATAATTATTGATTTGAGACTAATAAATAACGGAACAGATTATGGGTACAACATTAGCTACATATTACGCCAAGCTCCAGGATATGCCGGACAGTGAATATAAGGTAGAAATTCTGGAGGACGGGCCAATCAAGAAGATTGCAGTCAATGGTAAGATATATGAGGTCGATTATAACATGGGTGGCGACTCTATCCATTCGATCATCATCGATCACCACTCGCATGGAGTGCAGATTTCTCCTTCTTCCAATAATTCATATACGATTATGAATAAAGGGGAGCTTTATCAGATTGAATTGCAGGGAGAAATGGAGAAGATACATAATGCCCGCACTGCTGCTGAATCCGTAGGGCGTCAGGTGGTACAGGCACCGATGCCGGGAGTTATTCTGAAGACGTATGTAAAGAAAGGAGATCTCGTGAAGCGGGGTGATCCGCTTTGTGTATTGGTGGCGATGAAAATGGAGAATGAGATACGTTCGGTGACGGATGGAGTTGTGAAAGAAGTATTCGTGGAAGATGGCATGAAGGTGGGATTGAACGACCGGATTATGGTAATTGAGTAATTCTTTGAAAAAAACGGGGTAAATACGTGCTTTTATTCAAAAAAATATTTACTTTTGGCAGATAAGTACGTATTTACACCGTTACATTATGAGCATCGAACAAAGCAAAGAAGCATTATTAGAACAGTTAGAAGCACTTAAAAAAGAAAACGAGCAGCTTAGAAAAGAACTTTCTACCCTTAGGGATGAGAAATATAACGATCGTCCTGTTAGTTTTAAAGAAAAATATGCTGTTAGAATACTAGACTCTCTTCCTGATATGCTGACTGTCTTCAATCAGAGTGAGGTAGGTATTGAAGTTGTTTCCAATGAGGAAACCAACCATGTAGGAATATCAAACAAGGATTTTAGAGGGATGCGTATGCAGGATATGGTTCCACCGGAAGCATATCAGAATATTCACTCCAATATGCGTCATGCTATCACCACCGGAACTGTTTCAACTGCACACCATGAACTGGATTTTAATGGTGAACGCCATTATTACGAGAACCGTATCTTTCCGTTGGATGAGGAATATGTGCTGATCATGTGTCGTGATATAACGGAACGAGTGGCTACCCAAAGACAATTGGAAGTTTTTAAAAGTGTGCTTGATAAGGTGAGTGACAGTATTCTTGCTGTGGCGGAAGATGGAACGCTGGTTTATGCAAATAAGCAATTTATAGAAGAATACGGTGTAACGCAGGAGTTGGGTACACAAAAAATATATGATTTGCGTGTCTCTATGACCAACAAGGAGGCATGGGAACAAAAGCTCCAGGTGATACGCGATCATGAAGGAAGTCTGGCTTATCGGGCGGCTTATATACCTTACGGGCATACGAAGGAGAGAGTACATCAGGTATCTACTTTCCTGATTCGTGAAAATAATCAGGAACTCACCTGGTTTTTTACGCAGGACATTACCGATGTTATCAAGAAACGGGATGAACTCCGTGAACTGAATCTGTTATTAGATGGCATTTTAAATAATATTCCGGTCTATTTGTTTGTGAAAGATCCAGAAGATGATCTTAGATATTTATATTGGAATAAGGCATTTGCCGATCATTCGGGTATTCCGGCATCTAAAGCTATCGGGCATACGGATTATGAGATATTTCCGGTGCACGGAGACGCGGAGAAATTCCGTAAGGATGATTTGGAATTACTCCAGACTCATAAGCGTATTGATATGCAGGAAACTTATCTGTCCGCTAATGGAGAAGCACGTATCGTGCAAACTTTGAAAGCACTCGTACCGATGGAGGGACGTAAACCGTTGCTGATTGGCATTTCGTGGGATATTACTAATCTTCAGAATATTGAGCAGGAACTAATCAAGGCAAGGATTAAAGCGGAGCAATCCGACAGATTGAAAAGTGCTTTCCTTGCTAACATGAGTCATGAGATCCGGACCCCGCTGAATGCCATTGTAGGATTCTCCCAATTATTGCCTTCTGCCGAAACTGCTGAAGAGAAAAAGCTCTATTCGGGTATTATCAATCAGAATTCGGATATCTTGTTGCAATTGATTAATGATATTCTGGATTTATCGAAGATAGAAGCCGGAACACTGGAATATATCAAACGTCCAATGAATCTGGGAGAGGTTTGCCGAACAATTTATACTGTTCATAAAGAACGTGTGAAAGAAGGGGTAACTCTTGTTTTTGATAATGAGGAGGAGGATTTGCTCATGGAGGGAGATCAGAACCGTATCATGCAGGTGATAACGAATTTCCTGACTAATGCAAGTAAGTTTACCTATGAAGGAGAGATCCGTTTAGGTTTTGGACGAATGGATAAAGATATTCGTGTGTATGTAAAGGATACAGGAATAGGGATAGAACCGGAAAAGGTAGATCATATCTTCGAGCGTTTTGTCAAACTGAACTCTTTTGCCCAAGGGACAGGATTAGGTCTGTCTATCTGTCGGATGATTATCGAAAAAATCGGTGGAGAAATAGGGGTGACTTCCGAACTGGGTAAAGGCTCCACATTCTATTTCACGATCCCTTATGAAGAAACCGGAGAGCATGGTAAATTCTTTAAAGAGTCGAAAGTGGTATCTAAAGGAAATACAGTCAATCGTGTACAACAGATTAAGAAGATTCTGGTAGCAGAAGATGTGGAGAGCAATTTTATCTTGCTGAAGAATCTGATTGGCAGGGAATATACATTGCTTTGGGCTAAAGACGGAGTGGAAGCTATCGAAATGTATAAGCAGTACCAACCGGACTTAATCCTGATGGATGTAAAAATGCCGCGTATGGATGGACTGGAAGCAACCCATATTATCCGCTCTTATTCTAAAGAAATTCCGATCATTGCTTTGACGGCTTATGCTTTTGAGGCGGATAAAGAATTGGCATTGGAGATGGGTTGTAATGACTTTGTGACCAAACCGATTTCGGAAAGAACATTGAGAAAGGCTTTAGATAAATATTCGACTACTGTTTAAAAAAAGGGATTATGGCTATATGTATCCGGTGAAAGTTACTTATGATAGCCATAATCCACAAAAGAGTACGATTGTTGTCGAGTGAAAGTAGTCGGTGATTGTTTTTCTATAGATTCTTTTTTATTTCCGGAACCAGTATAAACTTCGTTTCCGGAAAATACTTTTTCAGCCAGGTTCGGATAAATTCCATTGTATCATTCTGAATTGTCTTGTCTTCTACGGTAGGATATAAATTATATAATACGGTATCTAGTACAATGCCGCGTTTTTGTATTGCTTCGAGACTAAGCAGGGTATGATTGATACTCCCCAGTTTGCCCGAAGTAACAAAGATAAGCGGATATTTTTCTTGGACGATGTAGTCAATGGTTAAAAGTTCAGTAGTGAGGGGAACCATAAGGCCGCCTGCTCCTTCGAGTAAAACAGAGTCATACCGTTCACTCAATTCTTCGGTCGCACGTTTTATTTTATCAAAGTCGATGGGACGGTTATCTAGCTGGGAAGCAAGATGCGGAGAGGCGGGATAAGAGAAAATCTCCGGCATGGTTAGTCCCTCTTGGTCTTCTTTGGTGAAAGGGATTCCCATGATTTGCCGATGTAGGTCAATATCTTCGGAATGACCTACATTTCCCGTTTGAATAAATTTCTGGGTGATGGTGCGATGGCCATTCTTGTTCCATTCACGAGCTAGAAAGCCGGTGGCATAGCTTTTTCCGGCATCAGTGTCGATACCGCTTACGAAATATACATTCTGTTTCATACTTTTTTCTTTTTTGCGATGATATAAATGGGATGATATGTTAAGGACACAGAAGCGCCCTGAGTAAATTCCTGCGTGTAACGTTCACAGAAGAGTTGCAAGTCACGACGAGTCCATTGTTGTTGGGGGAGATTGTTCTTAAAATTATTTTTTGAATTGTTGTCTGATGAACACAAATCGTTCTCTTGTTTTCCGGTAGGAGAGGATTGCGTTGATAAGCCATTGACTCCGGTTTGCTTCAAGTGATATAGTACTTTTATCGGGTCTTCGAACGAAAGCGGGATAAGCTCTTCTTCTGAATACAGTATGTCAAAATGGGGTGACAAAGCTACTTCGAGCTCTTCCCGTGAACGATAAGGAAGTCCGTTGCCGGTAAGTTCGCGTATTTCTTTCATGTTTTCTTTTCCAAAAGTGCTAAAAGCAAAATAACCCTGATTATTGAGTAGGGTATTACACCTTTCGAAAAAGTTTTCCGGTGATTCGAACCATTGCAAGGCGGAGCAGGAAGTTATCAATGTACTTTCGGTGGGGAAAGAGACTGTTTCGGCATCTCCCGGAAGAAAAGAAACCTGCTTCTTCATTAATAAGTCCTCACAGCAATATTTCATATCGGGGCAAAGGTCATTAAGTAATAACTCTTCCGGACGGAGGGCTTGGAGTAGCATACGGGAGTAAATACCGGTTCCGCAGCCAAATTCAATTACTTTCGAGCAGGGAGAAGGTATGTGTTCTGTAAGCAAACGAATCATTTTACCTGCTATTTGCCGTTGCACGTTTGCTTCCTTTGGATAGGTAGTGATAGCTTTTGAAAAACGTTCTGCGATTAGTCGTTTATTCATAATCAATATTTGTTTAATAGGCTGATATACTTGATAATCACTTTATTTTAAAATGATGGATGCATCAGTTCTCCGGCT